>CAUJEL010000137.1 GCA_963169875.1 Candidatus Zhuqueibacterota bacterium | reverse complement strand
GTCGATGGTTGCACGCACAAACATCCTTTTGCTGTTTGAGGTGTAGGCTTCGCCGCATACAGAGACGCAGAGATGGCTGTTATCCGGGATGGTTACATTGGTTTGCAACCCGGGTACATTTGCAAAGGTGCTGCTGGATGTTTCCACGGATGCACCGCTGGCCGGGCTCACCGATACGATGGCACTCTCTCCCGCAGCGAGTGTTTGCTGGTCGATTTGTCCGACGGTCAGGGTGCGGTCGCCCAGATAACCGGTGGCGCCGCCATCCACTTGCCATTGCATCACCACGGTGTGTGATCCCGCAGCCAGGCCGGGCGCGCTGAAGGTGAAGGAGCGCGTTCCGTAAAAGGGACTGGCGCAAAAAACAACATCAGATGGCTGTGCGGCCTGGCCGTCGACCAGCGCCCGCAGAAACATTCGTTTTCCCGGCGTGATTTCAGCTTCGGCATTGAAGGTGATTATCAGATTCCCTGGTTGTGCCAGATCGCTACTCATGGCCATATGGGTAATGTCCTGAAAACTGCTGCTGCTGGTGGAGATATCCGGGCCACTGGGCGCGGCGATGGTATAGATGTGGTCAGGCGCCGTCGCGACCCAAAGTGTGCGGTCACCGAATTGCGCCGTCCCGCCGCTGTCCACCTTGTACTGGATAACGACGTGGTGCTGTCCGCCATCAATATCCGCTGCGAATTGAAAAGAATGCGTGCCACGAAAACCGCCGTTTACAAGAATGACATCAGAGGGTGATGCCGTTTCTCCATCCACCAGGGCGCGCACAAACATCCGCTTGTCGCCGAGGGTATAGCACTCGGCTGAGACTGTGATGCAGATGTTGCCGGGGTGATATTGGAATAAAGAAATCGCAAGGTCTGGCACATCCGTCCAACTGGTTGCGGCTTCACCGACTTGCGGCCCGCTGGGCGCTGCCTTGACATAAAGATACCCGGCGCCTGCCGCCTGGGATGCCACGGCAAAAACCAGACTTAGCGTTAAAAGAAAAAGTTTGTATTTAGCCATGATGTTACCTCTCCTCACAAAAAGTACAAATAGTATTTGTTAAATTTTATGAAAATGACTATGATATTCTTGGTGGAATTATGATATTTTCGTGATATTTCTATGAGAAAATGCCATGTCCCGCTCAACCTCAACATTTATTTTTGCCCCCTTCAGACTGGATGCAGAACGACACCTGTTGCTGCACCATGATCAGGAGGTCGAACTCAGGCCGAAAACCTTTGAAGTGCTGCTTTATTTATTGCAGCATCCCCGCCGGCTGGTGACAAAGGATGAGTTGTTCAGCAAAGTCTGGAGCGGCAGCGTGGTGTCGGAGACAACGCTGAGCCATTGCATCGAAGAAATCCGCTCCGCCTTGCACGACGATGCTCACAATCCGCGCTATGTAAAAACAATCCATCGACTGGGATATAAATTCATCGGCAGGGTTTCTTCGCCGGGCGTGCCTGAACCGGTTGTGGTTGCGGCAGTAAAACATCAGCCTGTGAAGGCGCTGCTTCTGGCCCCCCTGCACAACCGCCTTTTTCTGACGCTTGGCATGCTGTTCCTTCTATCTATTATTATTCTCTACAGTATCTATGCCCTGAGACCGCGTGCCATTGATTCTTTGGCAGTGCTGCCATTTCTTAATCTGAGTGCCCAGCCAAATCAGGAATATATGGCCGACGGCCTGACCGAAGCCTTGATTGCGCGTCTGGCTGGCATCAAAGGATTGCGCGTCATCTCACGGACGTCCGTGATGCAGTACAAAGAGATGAAAAAGCCGCTGCCGGTTATTGCGCAGGAATTAGGCGTCGATGCCGTGATTGAGGGATCGATGGATCATGATTCCAGCCGTGTGCGGGTAACTGTTCAATTGATCCAGGCACGCAAAGAAGCTCATATTTGGGCGAATACCTATGAGCAGCCCCTGAGTGATCTTTGGACGTTGCACGACCAGTTGGCGCAAGCCATCGCAACTGCGATCAGCGATACGTTATCACTCAGCAGGACGGCTCAATCCCTCACGCCGGTGGTGCCACGAGCTTATGAGGCGTACCTCAAGGGGCGCTACTTTCTCGAAAAACGCAGGGAGGAGTCTTTTCTAAAGGCGCTTGAATTTTTTCAGCAGTCAATTCAGATACAACCACAATTTGCTGCACCCTATGCCGGTATGGCCAGCTGTTACAACATGCTGGCCAATTATGATATGCAGCCGCCGCCTCGGGTCGCACCCCTGGCTAAAGCAGCAGCCAACCAGGCGCTGACTTTGGACGAAAACCTTGCGGAAGCACATGCTACCCTTGGCTTCACATTGATGTTTTATGATTGGGATTGGCCGCGATCGGAAGCCGCATTGCGCAGAGCCCTTGAATGCAATCCCAACAGCTCCGAATCGCACCATTGGCTGGCGCTGTTGTGCATGGCAACCGGCCGTTTCACCGAGGCTCTACAGGAAATAAAAAAAGCGCAAACCCTCGATCCATTATCGTTGATTATCAATACCAATGAGGGATGGCTCTACTACTATCACCGGCAATACGATCAAGCAATGATCAGGTTAAACGCGGCATTGGAGATGAATCCGGCGTTCGCTTCTGCCTTGATTAAAAAAGCATGGGTGCTGCAGCAAACCGGTAAGAAGAAAGAGGCAGCGGCTATTCTGGACCAGGTGTGTGTTCTCCTGCAGAATGACTTGAACGCGCGTGCCTGGTATGCGCACGCGTTGGCGTTTGCCGGCAAGCCGGATAGCGCCCGGGTCATTTTACAGGAGCTCATTGATCCGGAGCAAATAAAATATGTTTCGCCTTATCTGGTTGCTTGCGTTTATACTGCCCTGGGCGATGGCGAGCGGGCTTGGAATTGGCTGGAAAGAGCCTATGAGCAACACAGCGGCTGGCTGGTGTGGCTCGCACTGGATCCAAAACTGGAACCCCTGCATGCGGATCCGCGATTTCAGCAAATGGTGCAACAGTTGGGCTTGGGGCGTGCGCATTAGGAAATCTCTGGTGCGGCTGGATTTGTCCGAATTGCAAAAGTCCGGCCTGCAAGCTGTTCAAGCCAACGCTTGAAAATTATCAAGTATGAAAAAATTTAGGCGAAATGATGCATTCAGCCTGCAGGCGGTTCGAGATAAGGCTTGAACGCCAGCACGTAAAACAGCTTTCGGGATGCGTGTTTGAGTACAACATGGCCAAATCTTGAGTTCTTATAGGACTTTTAATGATTGGGAACCTTATGCATAAAGGCTTTGTCGCGGCTCTCATACTGGTTTTTTCAATCGGCTGCAGTTGCACCGATTCTTCCTTTTTACCCGCTGAACTGAAAAATGCGGCCGAAGAGCAACTGCACGTACAAAAAGTACTCGCTGGAGCCCATCAATCCGCCCTGTTCAACGTCTTTGATGAAAATCTGACCGGACCGGAGCGCGAGGCCCTGACCTGGCTCTACGCCTGGATGCCCCTCAGCGACCTCGCGGATTACGATGGTGATTTCTATCTGCGCCAGGTGCGCGCCACCCTGCAGGCGCGCCAGGAGCTGCCCTGGGCTGAAAAAATCCCGCAAGATATTTTTCTTCATTTCGTGCTGCCCCTGCGTGTCAATAATGAAAACCTCGATTCCAGTCGCGTGGTTTTTTATCGCATGCTAAAGGATCGCGTCACAGGCCTGGCGCTGCGCGAGGCCGCCCTGGAAATTAATCACTGGAGTCACGAGCACGTCACCTATCGCGGCGCGGACATGCGCACGTCAGCGCCTCTGGCGACCCTGTGCAGCGCCATCGGCCGCTGCGGCGAAGAATCCGTGTTCACCGTGGCCGCCCTGCGCAGCGTCGGCATCCCGGCGCGTCAGGTCTATGTGCCGCGCTGGGCCCACAGCGACGACAATCACGCCTGGGTGGAAGTCTGGGTGGATGGTCAATGGTATTTTCTCGGCGCATGCGAACCCGATGCGGATTTGAACATGGGCTGGTTCAAGGAACCGGCGCGCCGCGCCATGCTGGTGCATACCCGCGTCCCTGGACCCTACGCCGGTGCGGAAGAGTGCCTGGCCTCGAGTCCGCGTCATCGTGAGATCAATGTCCTGAATCATTATGCCGTCACAAAACCTTTGTGGATCAAGACGATCACAGCAGATGGTCAAGCCCTGGCCGGTGCCCAGGTCTCCTTCCGGCTCTACAATTATGCCGAATTCTATCCCCTGGCACGGCGCAACAGCGATGAGCAAGGATTTTCCAAGTTGGAAACCGGCCTGGGCGATTTGCTCATCTGGGCCCATAAAGAAAATCTTGTTGGTTTTTCACAGGTGCGGGTTTCAGCACAGGATACGGCCGTCGTGATACTCAAGCCGTTTGATGATTCAGAAAGAATTATCGATCTGGATTTCCACCCGCCCCTGCAAAAGCCGACCCTGCCCGACAGCATCAGCGCAGAAGCCAAGCAGCACAACGCGATGCGTCTTCATCGCGAAGACAGTCTGCGCGCTGTCTATGAATCGACCTTTGCCGATTCGCAGAGTACAGCCCGGTTGGCGCAGTCGCTCGGTCTTGCGGCAGACACATTGTGGACCTATTTACGCAAGAGCCGGGGCAATCATCATGAACTCAAGCGCTTCCTCAGCGCCGCTGCGCCTGACAAGAAAGCGTGGCTATTCCCCCTGTTGGGGGCGATTGCGGAAAAAGACCTTCGCGATGCGCCCGCCGAAGTGCTCATCCAGCATCTGCACGACCTGCCGCCGTTCCGGGGGGAGAAATCACTCTACATTGATTACGTCCTCAATCCGCGCATACGCAATGAGCGTCTCAGCGCCTATCATAAACTGCTCCGGGCGGCAATTTCTCCGGCTTTTGCAGATTCAGTTCGGCGATCGCCCCGGCTCATAACGCAATGGATCGAAAAGCATCTCCGCCTTGCAGACAGCGCCAATGTCTACAAGGTGCCCTTGACGCCCCCGGGTGTGCTCGCCACCCGCAGCGCGGATGCCCTGTCGCGCGACATTTTTGCGGTGGCGCTGTACCGCAGCCTGGGCATTCCGGCCAGACTGGAACCTGGTCTGGAAAGACCGCAGTACTGGGATGGAGCTGCAAAAAAATGGGCACGACTGAACTGGAGCACGGACCCGGCTGAGGAAGAAAGCGGAACCCTGTATCTCGCTGAAAATGATCCAATCATCTCAGCACCGGAATATTATATCCATTACACCCTGGCTAAATTCGCGGCGGGTGAGTATCAAACATTAGAGCTGGAATCCATGCCGTTTCAGCAGGCCCAAAAAGGTTTGCAGATGCCGGCGGGTCATTATCTCCTCATCACCGGCACCCGCCAAACCAGCGGGGCGGTGCTGTCCAGGTTGCACTTTTTTACTATGCATCCCGGAGAAAAGAAGCGCATAGAGATGCGCTGGCGCCGGGATGCCGCGCCGCTGCAGCCTAAGGGGCAAATGCCGGATCATGCCGTTGTGACCTCTCAGAGTGGGGGGACTATCGATCTGGCTCCACTGTGCTCCGGCAAGGGCATGATTCTGGCCTGGCTCGATCCCGGCCGTGAGCCGTCGCAGCATGTGCTGCGCGAATGGCAGGATATGCGCAGCCTCTACGAGCAGTGGGGCGGCGCCATGGTGGCGCTGGCCGCAGCTAATCAGGCGCACCGCCTGGCTGCCTATCAATTGCCCGGACAATTGCAGGTGGGAGATGACCTGGCATTCACCTTGAAAAAACGGGTTGAGGAAGCCTTGAAATCACAGCAACTGGATACCATGCCGGTCTTGATGTATATCAATCCACAAGGAGAGATTGTCTGGTTGAATCAGGGATACCGGGTGGGGTTGGGGGATCAGATTTTACAGATGGTGAAGAATTAGCTGTTACACATTCACGCCGCGCATACTGCACCAGGCACGCAAGTTATTCACTGCATTGCTACGACTGCCCAGCGGAGTGAATGGAATCCAAGAATTTGCTTGACAATTTAGTATTAAAATAGTACTATTATATGCCGAGAAAAATTCGTGATCTCATGCAAGATTTGCAACAAGCGGGATTCGTGAACCGCGGCGGCATGGGGAGTCGTCGCAATTTTTTGCACCCCTCGGGCGTAGCTTTAACGCTTTCTGGTAACCCCGGGGCAGACGCCAAACCCTATCAAGAAAAACTGGTCAAGACAAAAATACTGGAAATTAGTGATTGAAAGAGAGTGATAATTATATAAAACTGGTGACATGGTCCGAAGAGGATGGCTGTTATATAGGTTCCATCCCGGGCTGGCTGGGAAATTGCTGCCACGGCGATGATGAGGTCAAGGTATACCAGGAATTGTCAGCCATTTTGGAAGAGTGGATCGAAATCTACAAGAAGGATCAACGCAGGCTGCCGCCGGCGACAAACCGCAGCTACTCCGGAAAATTCGTGCTGCGTACCGGAGCCGACCTGCACCGCGTCCTCGCGCTTAAAGCGCTTCAGGGCGGCGAGAGCCTCAACAGCTATGTGGTGAAAAAACTAGCGTCCGTCGTGCGCGACGGCGATTAGCTATTTACAAGTATTTCCAACAAACTGTAACAGATTTGGTAACCCGCTTCTCCAGTAATCCCACGTGTGTGCCCCGCTGCGGCGGATGAATTGATGGCCCACGCCTTTTTCTGTCATGACCGCATCAAGCTGGACATTGACGTTGATGAGAAAATCCTCATTGCCGCAATCCAGTACAATCCCCGGCAACAAAGCTGATTGTTCCGCAGTCAAATTGTCGACCATCCCATGAATGGAAGGTATTTCACCCGTAGTGATGACCGCTGCGCTCAGTGCATAGATGGCGCAAAAAAGATCACTGTGCTGGATGCCGTGGAACAGCGATCCATACCCTCCCATGGACAGTCCGCCAATGGCACGTCCGTATTTTTCCGCCTTGATGCGATAGGCTGCTTCAACGGCAGGCATGAATTCGTTGATAAAATACTGTTCATATTTTAGATTCGCCTGATAATCATCAACATAAAACGTGGCCAGGCCATCGGGCATGATGACGATCATCTCGGGTATGGTTTTTTTGTGGATGAGATCATCGGCAGTATCTTTTAGATCGCCGGACTTGATCCAGTCCGTATGATTGCCAAAGAGGCCGTGCAGGAGATAAAGAACCGGATATTTTTTATCGCTCGTCTCATAGCCCGCGGGCAAATAGACGGCATAATTCATGGTGCGTCCCAGAATCGTGCTCTGGATCTTGAGAGCGGTGTCGACACTTCCATATTCCTTAGCAGGGGGCGGGTTCACCGATTTGTCCTCACAGCTGCATAGATGTATCAGAAACGCTGTCAGAACCAGATGACGTGCAATTTTTTTCATGATCATATCGACCTTTTATATTTTTAAGTAGCGGCCTGAGCGCTGCAACTGCGCTGTGATCCAGGTGCCGACGATGGCGAAAAGGAGCGAACGCCAGAATCCGGTTTGAAAAGTGCTTCCCAGCCAGTAGTAAGGATTCATGCCGTTCGCCAATGGCGGCAGCAGTCTGATGAGTATCGCTGCGATGGGACCGAGAATAAAAGCAAAGAGTGCGTTTTGTCCGGCCGCGGCAATGGTGCGCGTTCCCTTCAGGATGCCGTGCTTGTCGGCGAGGAGATATACCAGTGCGAAAATCAACGCCGTCCACGCTGAGCTGACCAGGCACCAGGGAGGTGTGGCCGCATTTTTATTGTAGATGAACACCGGATGGAATCCATGGAAGCTGTGCAGCAGGACGCCGATTGCGCCGGCTATGAATGCAAAGAGCACGATGATGCGGAGGCGCTGGCCGTGGGTTTTGTTCGTGGTGAAAAGCAGCATGCTGAGAAGCGCGCCCGAAGCGGTGAGTGCCGCATGGGAGCCCAGCACCGAACCTATGCCGATCCATTGACGCACAGGACCGAGAAAAGCCAGCAGACCTGTGGCATCGGCGAAATAGAGCAGATAAAGTCCCGCAGTAGCTGCCGCATAAACGGCCACGTGCCGTCGTGCGGCCAGATAGATCGAGGCGGCGACAAGATAGGCCCAGCCGATGAGGCCGAGAATGCCCCACCACTGCGGCCGCAGTCCCATGCCTGTTTCACTGCGGTAGGTGAAGGCCAGGAAGAGCAGCACCGCGACGCCCAATGCCCGGCGCGTCCATACCAGACTGCGTCTGCCACGCCCCGAGGAAATCCATACCATGACCGCGCTGGCGTAGAGCAGGGCTTTCCACAGCTGCGGATCGATCTGCATGGCGGTGGCCATGCTTTCGGTGTTGACCATGAGCACACCCAGAACCAGCAGACTCAGCGTTCGCGTGAAGATGTGTGTAAAGATTTTGCCCATTGATTCACCGCGATCCAGCCGCCGGCCCAGGGCGATGGGAAGCGAGAGTCCGACGATGAAAAGAAAGGCCGGAAAAACAACATCCACGAAGGTATAACCATCCGCGGTAGAAGGAGAGATGTGTTTCATCCAGGCGGGCGCGCCAGCGACGCCGGCCAGGTCGTTGACAAACAGCATGACCAAAATATTCAAGCCGCGGAGAATGTCGATGGAGTGGATGCGGCCGGAACCTGACGACAGAGAATCTGAAAGCATGATTATTATCCTGATCATTCGCCCATATTTTTAACGAGACTGATTATGATTACAATATAGCTATAATGAGATTCAATGGCAATGGCTGTTTTAGGCCTCATGCCAGGAATTCCAACGACTCATCACTTGAATGTACCTGGCATCATGCTGGAATGATATACAGTTTATTATGGAGTGCAGCGTCTGTGACGCTGCATGCATCGACGCGGTCGATGCACTCCCCCAAAAGCCCTACTTTTATTCTTTTTAGAGAGTAACGCTAGAACTCTTATTACAGCGCCGCAATTACCGGGTTGCGGTAACCGGGAAATATTTCTTGAAATTTACAGCAGATATAAATAATTTATCTGATAATACATGCAATGTAATTACGACACCGATTCGGTGTTTTCAGGTTGGTTCGGTAAATCCGTGGGCACTACGACATCCATTCAAGGTGCCGTTTAATGCTTTTTTTGCGTTGGAGGTGATCATGATGCAGCGTATCCTGGTTTCTTTTCTCTTTATTCTGTTTTGCTTCTCTTCTGCCTTTTGTCAGAATGCAGGGGATCGCATTGCACTTCCTGCTCCGGATAAGACCGGCGGTAAGCCTCTGATGCAAGCCCTGAGTGAGCGTCACTCCTCGCGCGCGTTCAGCGAAAAGCCGCTGCCGGCCCAGATTCTTTCCAATCTGTGCTGGGCGGGTTTCGGTATCAACCGCGAGGATGGCCGGCGCACGGCGCCTTCCGCG
This sequence comes from Candidatus Zhuqueibacterota bacterium, assembly GCA_963169875.1. Taxonomy (GTDB): domain Bacteria; phylum Zhuqueibacterota; class Zhuqueibacteria; order Residuimicrobiales; family Residuimicrobiaceae; genus UBA2214. The sequence goes on along the minus strand of CAUJEL010000137.1, from coordinate 30,584 downwards.
CGCAACTGGCAGGAGTTTTCCCTCTATCTTCTCATGGCGGATGGCGTCTACCTTTATAATCCCCAGGACCACGCACTCATCCGTCTTTTGACAGAAGATCTGCGCAGCCTCAGCGGGGTGCAGGAATTCGTCGGCAAAGCGCCGCTCAATATCGTTTATGTGGCGGACACAAGCAAGGTGAAGGCTTCAGCAGCCGATGATGCTTCGATCTATCTGGGTGCCGATTGTGGTTTCATCGCGGAAAATGTCTATCTCTACTGCGCCTCGGAAGGCCTGGCCGTCGTGGTGCGCGGACTGGTCCCGCGCGATAAACTCGCAGCAGCTCTGAAGCTGGAGCCGCACCAACGCATCGTGCTGGCGCAGACAGTGGGGTATCCCCAATAAGGTTAATGTTCCCCAAAGAGTTTTATCCATAGCAAAACGATTGGAGTAAATGATATGACTAAAATAACTGGTATGATTTTTTGTTTGTTGGCTATGTCCGTTGCCACATGGGCGCAACCGGCTCCGCAACTGGGCCAGGCCAGTCTCGATGAGGTCGTTGCCGCCATGACGCCGGAAGAAAAAGCACGGCTGCTCGTAGGCGCCGGCATGGCAGGTTATGACGGCAACCAGGCGGTGGTAGGCGAGACTAAAAATCTGGTCCCTGGCGCGGCCGGAACCACCTGGCCTATTCACCGGCTTGGCATCCCGGCCATCGTCCTGGCGGATGGTCCGGCCGGGCTGCGCATTCAGCCGAAACGCGAAAAGGATGATAAAACCTACTACTGCACGGCTTTCCCCGTTGCGACGATGCTGGCGGCTACCTGGGACACGCAACTGGTCGAATCAGTGGGCGAAGCCATGGGCAACGAGGTGCTGGAATATGGCGTCGATGTGCTGCTGGGTCCCGCCTTGAATCTTCATCGCAACCCGCTGTGCGGCCGCAATTTTGAGTATTACTCGGAAGATCCACTGTTGACGGGCAAGATGGCAGCGGCCATGGTCACCGGCGTGGAGAAAAATGGGGTTGGCACTTCCATCAAACATTTCGCCGCCAACAACCAGGAGACCATGCGCACCAGCAATGACTCGCGCATGACCACCCGCGCTCTGCGTGAAATCTATCTCAAGGGATTTGAAATCGCCGTACGCGAGGCGCAGCCGTGGACGGTCATGTCCTCTTATAATTTTATCAACGGTACCTATACCTCCGAAAGCCGTGGACTGCTGACCGATATCCTGCGCGATGAATGGGGTTTCAAAGGCACAGTCATGACCGACTGGTACGGCGGCAAAAACGCGCCAGCGCAAATTCATGCGGGCAATGATCTGCTCATGCCCGGCCGCATCGATCAGATCATTTCCATCCTATCCGCTCAAATTGAGAATGAACTGGACCAGCGCGATGTGGATGCCAGCGTGAAACGAATCCTGCAGCTGATTCTCGAATCGCCCCGCTGCAAAGGTTACAAATTCTCCAACGCACCTGACTTGAAAGCCCATGCTGTCATTGCCCGCCAAGCCGCGGCGGAGGGCATGGTGCTGCTGAAAAATGACAGGAATGCATTGCCCCTGTCCGCATCCGTTAAAAAGATCGCTGTCTTTGGCAACACATCTTATGATTTCATCTCCGGGGGCACCGGCAGCGGCGATGTCAATGAAGCCTATACAGTCTCTCTGGTCGAAGGTTTGACACGCGTCGGTTACGAGCTGGACGCCGGACTGGAGCGCACGTATGAAAAATATTTTGCTTCAGAAAGGGAGAAAAATAAACCGGATAAAAACAATCCAGCCGCGGCTTTTTTCCTGCATAAACGTCCGGATGAGTTGTCAATGGAACCGGCCCTGATTGCTGCCAAAGCTGCGCAGAATGATATCGCCTTCATCACGATAGGCCGCAATTCCGGCGAATTCCAGGACCGTAAATTGGCAGGTGATTTCCTCCTTACGGATGTGGAAAAGAAGCTGATCGCGGATGTGACTGCCGCTTTTCATAAGGCCGGCAAAAAAGCCGTCGTCATCCTCAACGTCGCGGGTGTGATTGAGACTGCCTCGTGGAAGGGCCTGCCGGATGCCATACTGCTGGCCTGGCAGCCGGGACAGGAGGGAGGCCATGCGGTTGCCGACGTGCTCAGCGGAAAAGTGAATCCCTGTGGACATCTACCCATGTCCTGGCCGGTAAAATATGAAGATGTGCCCTCTGCAGCCAATTTTCCCTGGAATGTCAATTTTTCCATGAAAGATATTTGGGCTGAAATGATGGGGACGCGCAACGTCGAAAGAAACCGTCCCAACATCGATTTCACCTATTATGAAGAAGACATTTATACCGGTTACCGTTTCTATGATACATTTAAAAAGAATGTTTCTTATCCCTTTGGTTTCGGGTTGTCATACACGCAGTTTACATTCGCGAAAACGGCGCTGGACCGGGGCGCAGGAACATGGACGATTCACTGCGAAGTAAAAAATGCGGGCAAGGCGGCGGGGAAGGAATCAGTGCAGCTCTATGTGGCGGCTCCCGGCAAAGGCCTGCACAAACCAGCCAGTGAATTACGCGGCTTTGCCAAGACCAAATTGCTGCAGCCAGGGGAGTCGCAACAGATCACATTCGCGATTACGAGCAATGACCTGGCCTCTTTTGACATGTCTCGGAACGCCTGGGTGACTGAAGCAGGTGTTTATAAAGCCATGATCGCTGCTTCGTCACGGGATATCCGCCAGAGTGTGATGTTCAGGATTGAGCAGGAGGAGATCGTCGCCAAAACCCATGCGGTGATGCAGCCGCTGCAAAAGATAACTACCATTCGTTAAGAGGTTCAGGACCCGGAAGTAGCCAATTCTGGGTCCTGAGTCATAATACCTGATTGAAACTCACCCCAACGCGAATTGGATAAAAAGCAGTCCTTTGCGCTTCGGTAAACCCGATTTTGAACCCGATATCCACAAACAGATACGTCTCATCCTCAATGGCGATGTTCATGCCGATGCCCGCGCCCATGCCCTTAACCGTAGAGCTTGCGGCGGACTGGGTTGCGTCCTTGCCGATGGGTCCCCAGTATTGCAGTTGTTCCTGCTGGAAATGAAAAAGACCGGTCTCGGCGAAGAGGTAGGGGATGAAGCGATCTTCGCCCGGCGCCGGGAATCTGGACTTCCAGTTCAGGAACAGGGTGGTCACATGCGCCGTGCCACCGGTAGCGGAGGACTCGGCCTTGTCCGCATCGCTGATCTCAAGCGCACTCAGATAGCCCTGAACATTGAGGGAGAAATTGTTATAGCTGACATCCGCACTCAGTTCATGGCGGCTGCCGATTCTGGTCCCGAGCGCGGCGCCGAGGTTGAATCCGGAGAGGTGCGATTTTTTAAAGGTCTCCGGCGTGAGCGGGTTGGCGATGCCCATATTGAGCCGGTAGATGAGAGGGACACCCGCCCAAGCCGTGGACGCGGTCACGAGAACGAGCATCATAATAAATAAAATCCTTCTGATTTTCATGTGCATCTCCTTGGTATTCATTTAACCTGCTCTATTCATAACCCGCCGAACGCGCAGAGGCCGCCGAGCTGTTTTTGTTGGGATTTTAATAAAAGTTTTAATTTAATTTCATCTCAGTCATAAATGTTGCTATTGATACTCATTTTTTGTTTATCTTTTCTTTGCGCGCCTCTGCGGTGAATATTTCAGGTTAACGTAAGAAAATAGCCATTCACGGCTCAAAAAGCAAGCCTGAAAAAATCGTTGCATCAAAGATAGATATTTATTATATTACTACTATAAAACGAAAATAGTCGAAAAGGATGATTATGAATAAAGACGATATGATCAAAGCGGAAATTCTCCAGGCGGCTAAAGAAGTTTTCCAGAAATGGGGCGTGAAAAAATCGACCATGGAAGACATCGCCGCCGCGGCTGGCAAAGCCAAAAGCACGCTTTATTACTATTACAAGAGCAAGGATGAAATTTTCGATGAAGCGGTCATCGCCGAACTGAGCGGAATTCTCGACCGCTGCAAATCGGCCATTTCGGGGATCCCATCTGCCAAAGAGCAGATCAAGACCTATGTGGTTTCCACCCTGACCGAGATGAAAGCCTATGCCATGCAGTATAAACTGGTATGGGAGGAACTGCGCAGTAATCAGCACTTTGTAAAAAAACTGCGCCGTCAGGTGGAGGTTCACGAGGCCTCTTTTTACCAAAATATTCTCCAGCGCGGCTTTGAACAGGGTGAATTCAGTTTCGCCACGGCCGCCGAAGTAACGGCTGTGGCCAATACCATCGCCGGCATCGTCCGCGCTCTGTTCATGCACCTGTTTCTCGACAGCGCTGACAGCCGTGAAATCGACATTGCTGCCAAATTGATCGCCAACGGCCTGTAAAATTTTTTCGCCAGGTTTCGACCTAAAAACGAATAACGTAGGAAAGTATACAGGAGTATCCATGAAACGGATTCATGTAAGGTATGTTGTAATGAGTGGGCTGCTGGTCCTGCCGTGGCTCGCGTGTTCCGGTGACAGGCAACGCGCGACCGCGGAACAACCCATCCGGGTAGAAGCCGCCCGCGTCCAGACCGCCGGCAGCCAACAGTCCTTCGCCTACAGCGGCACCATCGAGGCCTCCGAGTCCATTCCCCTCAGCTTTGCCACGGTGGGGAATGTCGCTGCGGTGCTGGTGGCCGAAGGAGATGCTGTCCATAAAGGCCAGCTGTTGGCTGCATTGAATGACGAGAGCAGCAGAAATGCCTATGAGATGGCTCTGGCCACGCAGAAGCAGGCTGAGGATGCGTATAACCGCCTGTTGCCGATGTATAAAAGCGGCAATCTCGCCGAGATCAAATGGGTGGAGATGGAAACCAATCTGCAAAAGGCCCGCTCGGCCGCGGCCATCTCCAAAAAAAATCTCGATGATTGCAAACTCCATGCACCCGTGAGTGGCATCGTCGGTAAAAGAGCCATCGAGCCCGGCATGGCGGCCATGCCCAATTTGGCCTCCATCACCATTGTCAAAATCGCCAAGGTCTTCGCTCGGATTTCCGTATCCGAAAACGAGATCTCCAGGCTGCGAAAAGGGCAGATGACCCGTGTAACCATTGGCGCGCTGCAAGGACAGGCATTCAACGGTGCGGTCGAGGAGATCGGCGTGGTCGCGGATGCGCTGGCGCATGCCTATAAGGTTAGAATAAGTGTACAAAATCCATCGGGTCTCATCAAACCGGGCATGATCTGTTCGGTGTCCATCGAAGATGAGCAACCGCGCCGCAGCCTGGTAGTCCCGGGCCCGGCGGTGCTCGTCGATGAGATGGGCCGCCGTTTTGTCTATGTCGTGCAGGATGAAAATCGTGCGGTCAGGCGTCAGGTGCAAACCGGCGCCTTGCTGCAAAACGGCATCGAGATTGTATCCGGGTTGTCGAGTGATGAGTGGGTCGTCAGCGCCGGTCAGCACAAGCTGGTGGACAATGCGTCTGTGCTCATCATCAACCGCTGAGTCCGGAGGAGACCTTCTCATGATCAAAAATAATTCACTCCTCGGATTCCTCCTGCGTTTCAAACAGGTTATTTATATCCTGATCGCCATCGCGGTTCTGACCGGCGTGATGGCTCTGATCCTGATGCCGCGCGATGAATACCCGCAATTCGATGTCCCGTTGGGACTCATCGTCGGCATCTATCCCGGCGCCTCCTCCCATCAAGTGGAGGAGCAGCTCACCGCCAAGGTCGAACAGTATCTCTTCCAATATAAATCCGTCGATCGTGCCAAGACCTGGTCCATTTCCCGCGAAAACGTCATGGTGATCTATGTCTTCATTGAAGATGACAATCGCGACCCGGAACTCTTCTGGTCCAAGCTGCAGCATGGACTCAATCAATTAAAGTCTGAACTCCCCGGCGGGGTGCTCTCCCTCGAGGCGGATAACGATTTCGGCAATACCTCGGCGCTGCTGCTGGCCGTGCAATCCGAGACCAAGACCTACAAAGAGCTCGAAGTCCTGATCAAATCCTATGAGAGCCAGGTGCGTAGGGTCGCCGCGGTGTCGCGCATCAAGCGCTATGGTCTGCAGCGTGAGCAGATCAGCGTCTACATGGATGACGCCAAACTGGCCGATTATGGCATCAAGCCTTTTCAGGTGCTGGCAGCGCTCAAACCGCCCGGTTCGGTGGCCTATGCCGGCGAAATCGATGATGGCCAGTTGAACCGTCCCATTCATCTGCCCGCCAACATGCAGAGCGAGGCGGATGTGGCCAATCAGATTGTCTATTCCGATCTGCAGGGTACCGTGCTGCGTGTGAAGGACATCGCACGCGTAGTCCGTGAGTACGAGGAACCCGAGTCGTTTATCCGCGTCAATGGCAAAAAGTGCCTGCTGCTGTCGCTGGAAATGCAGCCGGGCAAAAATGTGGTGCAGTTTGGCAAACAGGTTCGCGTTGCCACGGAGCAGTATGTCAAAACGCTGCCGCCGGATGTGCAGATCATCACCATATCCAATATTCCGGATGCTGTCGCCAAGGCGATCGGCAATTTTCTCAAAGAATTCGGCATCTCCATGCTCTCGGTCATTGCGGTGACCATCCTGCTGCTGCCAGGCCGCATCGCCCGCATCGCTGCGCTCTCCATCCCAACCTCCATTTTTACGGCCCTGGGCATGATGTGGATATCCGGCATGGATCTACAGACGGTCTCGCTGGCCGGCTTGATCATGGTCCTGGGCATCACGGTGGATGACGCCATCGTGATCATCGATAATTATATCGAGAAACTGGACCTCGGCATGTCGCGTTTCGAAGCCGGTTCCAGATGTGTGACCGAACTGTTCAGTTCGGTGCTCTCCGCCACCCTGGTCATCATCACCTGTTTCCTGCCCATGCCCTTTTTCATGACCGGGACGGGCGCGGATTTTCTGCGCTCCCTGCCGTTGACCATCACCTATGCGCTGTCTGTTTCTCTGCTCGTCTCCGTCACCCTGATCCCCCTGGTGAGCTATAGCCAGATCAGTACCGGCATCAAGGACCGCAAGACCAGAACAGGGAGACGGACGTTTCTGGACCGCATGCAGAGCACCTACAATCAGGTGCTGGAAAAGGCTTTTAAACACAAACGCATGGTGGTACTGATCGGGGCGCTTTCGTTCCTGTTAGGGCTGGGACTCCTGGCCATCATTCCGCGCCAGTCGTTTCCGAAAATAGAACGCAATCAGTTCGCGGTGGAGATCTATCTGCCGCCAGGCAGTTCCCTGCAGCAAACCGACAAAGTCATGAAAGATCTTGAGGAAAAACTCGCCGCGGATGAGCGCGTCACCGTGGTGGCTTCCTTTGTGGGCACCAATTCGCCGCGATTCCATGCCCTCTATTCGCCGAATTTTCCGGCCAGGCATTACGGCCAACTGATCGTGTTGACCACTTCCAATGAAGCGACCATCGAGGTCCTGGATGAATTCAGCGAAAAGATGCGCAACCACTATCCCATGGCGGATATCAAGTGGAAACAGTTGGCGTTCGACATTCAGAAAGCGCCCGTTGAAGTCCGCGTTTCCGGGGATGATATCCCCACCCTCAAAGCCGTGGCATCACAGGTGGCTGAAAAAATGCGGCAAATCGACGGTTTTGAGTTCATCCGCACGGATTATCAGCAGCCGCTGCCGGCCGCGGAACTGCTGCTCAAGCGCGATGAAGCCGCGCGTCTGGGCTACTCCAATGCCTTGCTCGGCTATTCCCTCATGGTGGGCACCAAAGGGTTTCCGGTTACCACCATCTGGGAGGATGATTATCCCGTTGCCGTGAAATTAAAAGTGGATAAAAAGGTCAAGACGAGCCCCGATGATATCCTGAATCAGCATGTGACTTCGCCGCTTTTGGCGTCCTCGGTGCCGGTGCGGCAGATTGCTGATCTGAAACCTGGCTGGAGCGAAGGGGAGATCATCCGTCGCAACGGTGTCCGCACCATCACCGTGCGCGCCGAGGTGGTCCGGCATCTCTATCCGGCGACGCTCTTTGCCAAATTAAAGCCGGTGGTCGATAAACTGGAGATGCCACCAGGCGTGACCATCGAGTATGGCGGCGATTACCAGGACTCCAAAGAGCATATGACGCCTTTCTACTACTCGCTGCTGGTGAGCATCATCCTGATCTTTTTGATCCTGATGTTCCAGTTCAAGGAGGTCAAGACCTCGCTGCTGATCATGGTGACCGTGCCGTTGAGCGTATTTGGCGCGGCGGTGGGCATCTTTCTCACGGGATATCCGTTCGGCGTCACCGCTTTTGTCGGACTCATCGGTTTGATGGGCATTGTCGTGCGCAACGGCGTCATCTTTGTCTCCTTTGCGGACGAGCTGCGGCATGAACAGGGATATGCCGTGGAGGAGGCCGCCATGTCGGCGGGCAAGCGTCGCATGCGGCCGATTTTCCTGACCTCCGCCGCCGCAGCGGTCGGCGTCATTCCCATGATCCTGAGCGGCTCCTCGCTGTGGGGACCGCCGGCCGCGGTGATCTGTTCCGGCTTGTTCTTCGCCCTGGCGCTGTCGCTGCTGGTGCTGCCGGTGCTGTACTATTATTTCCATCGCCACGATGTGGTAACCCCAGAGGCAGAAGACTAGCTTTGCACCGGGGAGGTCGGCCAGTTGGTTGGCTGCGACAGGCTCTGTGAATGCATACTGCGCAGCCAGTGCAACAGGCGCAAATGATGAAAAGGCTCACACAACGCGACAGGCTTGGCCATGCGACGATTGCCCCATCAAAACTATTGCTCAGTCATCTCGGCAGTTTTGCCAACGCGACAGGCTCTGCGGGGGCTTCTGCTCAGCCAACGCGACAGCTTCAGGCAGTGCCGTCGGAGCCTTAACATCGTCATGTTGTTTTAACCTAACTCATAAAACACGGAAGCATGGAACCATGAAAGAAAAAATATATCTGTTTATATTACTGCTGCTCACGGCGAATCACGCTGTGGCGCAGAGAGACATTTCGCTTGAGGAGAGCATCCGACTCGCCCTCAGCAACAACCTGGCGCTGGAGAACAGCCGGCTTGAATGCGAAGCCGCGGAACGCATCAAGATTTCCAGCCGGACGCGCTTCTTTCCGGACATCAGCGCCGGGGCCATCCTGTTCGATGTCAGCAAGGATCTGTTCGCGTTAAAGACGCCATCCGGCAATCTGCCGGTTTACGATGGCAATCCGGCCAATCTGCCCAACGCCACCCAATTCGCCTATTTCCCGGGTGGTACAACCAGCATGCTGGGGGAGGGGCGCATCGGTTATCTCGATGTCATTCAGCCCGTGTACGCCGGCGGCCGCATCGTCAATGGCAGCCGCCTCGCCCAGCTTGGCCAGACCGCGGCAGTGGACAAAGCGCAAGTGCTCCGCAGCGATATCATCCTCTCGACCCAGGAACAGTATTGGCGGATAATCTCATTGGATGAAAAACATAAAACGATCGATAAATACAAAGAATTACTGGATCGCTTGTTGAATCAGGTTGAAGAAGCCTATGAATCGGGTGTCGTCATGCGCAACGATGTGCTGAAAGTCAGATTGAAACGCAGCGAGGTTCTGCTGGACAAATCAAAACTGGAGAATGGCCGCAAACTGGCGGTCATGGCGTTTTGCCAGCATGTCGGTGTGCCGTATGATTCAACGCTCATTTTTGCCAGCGAATTGCCCGCAGCAGAAAATCCCCATGCTTATTATATGCCGCCGCAAACAGCGCTCAAAAACCGGACGGAGTACAAGCTGCTGCAAAAGGCGGTCAAGGCGGAAGAATTGCGCAGCAACCTCAAGCTGGGCGAGTTTTTGCCGAGCGCTGCGGTCGGCGCGCGCGCCATGGTCACGAAGCTGGATGCGGGTGAGCGCCGCACGCTGGGCGTATTCTTTGGCACGGTCTCCATTCCCATATCGGACTGGATCGGCGGTGTGGCCGAGCTGGAAGAGAGAAGCCTCAAGGAAAAAATCGCGGAAAATAATTTGCAGAATAATTCCGAGCTGCTCATGCTGCAGATGGAAAAGACCTGGCAGGAGTTGAACGATGCCTATCGCCAGGTGCTGCTCAATCAGGAAGCCCGGGAACAGGCTGAGGAGAATTTAAGGATCAATAATGAGAGTCATCGCAATGGCCTGACCAGCGTGTCCGATTTGCTGGAGGCACAGGCGCTGTATCAACAAGCTTGCGATAACCTCGTCGATGCGCAGTGCGGATTTTGCCTCAGCAAGAGCAACTACCTGCGTGCGACGGGGCGGATTAATTAACCGAATGGACCTGTTCTATTTAATAAACAGTCTTCCAGGCAGCTCATTGTTAACAGGGGACTGACCGACGCTATGTATGCCACCCATTCAAGCAGAGCGCGCTCCTTCGTTCTGCTTTTTTATTTACTGGGCGGCCATCTCTTTGCCCAGGATGCCGCCGAGGGCCATCTCTTTGCCCAGGATATCGCCGCAGGCCTGAAAGGGCGTGTGGTAAACGCCGAGGGCCTGCCGCTTGCAAAAGTCGTCGTGCAACTGGATCGGCAAAATTCAGTGTGCATAACGGATCAAGAGGGCGCGTTTGTCCTATCGCCTTTAAAAGACGGGGTCTACAAGCTTACCTTCACGCATATCGGCTTCAATCCGAAAAGCGTTTACTCCATCCAGGTAAAAGGAGAGGTCCGTGATCTTGGGGAGATTGTTCTGGTCACACGTATTTTACCCATCGCCGGCATGGAAGTCATTTCCACCCGCCTCCATAAACAACCCTTTGAATTGCCCATGCCGTTCAATCTGGTGACCGCAGAGGATATAACCACCCGGGAAGCCAAAACCACTGCAGAAGCCTTGCGCGAGGAACCCGGACTCGCTGTGCAGAAAACCAATCATGGCGGCGGTTCGGCGATTATTCGCGGTCTGAGTTCAAACCAGATTCTTCTGCTGGTGGATGGCATCCGATTGAACAATTCGACTTACCGCCTGGGCAATCACCAATACCTGACAACTGTTGATCAAAGCATGCTCTCACAGGTGGAAGTGGTCCGCGGACCCAATTCTGTGCGCTTTGGCAGCGATGCGCTCGGCGGTACCATCAACCTCGTCACCAAAACCCCGGCGTTTTCTGATTCCGGCCCGAGACTTGATTACAGGGCAGCATCCAGATATGCGTCTGCGGACCAGGAAAAAATGATCCATGGAGCTTTAACCGTTTTCAGCAAAAAGTACGCCTTCTATTCAGGCGCGACTTACAAGGATTTTGATGATTTGCGGCGGGGTGAAAACAGCCGGCATCCGCAATTGGAAAAATCACCCGGTGGTGCGGTGCAGTCGCCATCCGGCTATAAGGCCTATGATGCCCATTTTAAATTGGTTGCCAATCCGGTTTCGCGGCAGCTATGGACCTTGGCTTATCAGCTATCGCGTCAGGAAAAGGTGCCGCGGTATGACAAGTATGAGAATGAAGGATTTTATCGTTGGCTCTATGATCCGCAAAAGCGGGATCTGCTCTATGTGAATATTGAAAACAACCTGCATGGGCCCTGGTTGCGCGGTATCAAAACATCCCTCTCGTGGAATCGCCAGGAAGAGGGCCGCATCCAGCAACCAGCCGTGGATAAAGATGTAACCATTGAACACGATGTCGTACAGACGCTGGGCACTGGCGTCACACTGTACGCAACCATCGGAGCACATACCCAGACGGCCGGCCTGGAGATCTATCACGATCGTGTCACCAGCAAAACCGATATCATCGATACGCCCTATCAGGCAAAAATAACACAGCCGCGCGGCCGTTATCCGGATGGTGCTACCTACCTCAGCTTCGGCGCCTTCGCGGAAGATTATTGGCAGCTGACTTCCCGATTCAGCGTGACTCTCGGAGGCCGATTCAGCTGTTTCAGGACGGAATTCCGGGGCGATTCTTCCATGGTACGGCAAAACTTCAACGCCTTGACAGGGAGTCTGGGACTGGTCTACTCCATCACCTCCCATATTAATATAACCGGAAATCTCGGCCAGGGATTCAGGGCGCCGAACCTCAGCGACATCAGCAAACTTGGACGTTCCAAGGGTATGATCTATGAAGTCCCCAATCTCCATCTGCAGCCGGAAAAAATGCTGAATTATGAAGTCGGCATAAAAATTCAAACAGACAAATTGGTGGCGGCCCTGGCCGGATACCAGGCTGCTATCTATGATCTCCTTGGCAGTGCCGGCACGGCCTACCGGGGTTCAACGACCATCCTGATTGATGGCGATACCTGCATCGTCAAATCAAAACAGAATCTTGGCCAGGCCTTTATCCGGGGAATGGAGGTCTCTTTTGATTACGCATTGTTGAACAAGATACATCTGTTTGGCAACGCTAATTATGTCATCGGCGAGAACAGTACCCTCGATGAACCGGTCGGCGGCATTCCGCCTGCGTACGGCCTGATCGGAATTAGAAACAGTACCACCCGGTACACATGGAATGTATTCAGCCGTTTTGCCGCGAAGCAGCGACGGCTATCGTCAGATGACCTGGATGATCCCCGGATTCCTGCGGGCGGCACACCGGGTTGGGTCATCCTCTGCCTGCGCACGACGGTCAAAGTGCGCAGCGGCTGCGTCCTGCATATGGGCATCGAGAACCTCTTCGATGTCAACTATCGTGAACACGGATCTGGCATCAATGCTCCCGGTCGGAACTTTATCCTGGGTCTGCATCTGGGCTCCCATTAGATCGGGGTAATCCCTGCCCGCTCAAGCGGGTTCAAACAGATGCAGTTTCTAATGCCATATTGCCCATCTGCAAGCGTATAAGCCGGATCGATATCCCGGTCCCAACAATTGACGGCTGGTTCGAAAGCGCTTACGGCTGACTGCGCCCATGGGGATGCTGATGTGTGATATGATCCGATGCAGCACCTATCTGCAGGTTGACGAGACCGCGATCCGGGTGCAGGATCCAACCGTCAAGGGCAAGTGCCACACCGAATATATGTGGCCCTATCTGGATCCGGTACAGGGTTTGCTTGATTTTGACAGTCAATTCTCCCGGGGCCGTAATGGCGTGGCAGAGATGTTGATAACTTATTCCGGCGTTTTGCAGGCCCACGGCTATGAGGGTTATAACCAGTTTGAACACTGCGCAGGCATCACTTTATTGGGTTGTTTCGCTCATGCCCGGCGCTATCTTGAAAAAGCCCTGGATCAGACAAAACAGCGCTCAGTCTGGCTGCTGACGGCTGTCCAGTAATTTTTCCTGGTTGAACCGGAGGCCCGTGAGGCAGGACTTGATTACACTGGCCGTTAACAACCACGTCAGGAAAAATCTGTTCCCCTATTGGCTGAGATCAAAGACTGGCTGCATCAAAATGGCGCGAGGGTGCTGTCCGCTTCTCTGATCGGCTAATGTCAATTTCACTTGAATCATCTCTTGTTCGCCGAGTGGCTTGCCGCGCTTTGCTTTTATCGATGCGTAAATAAATTTGATTTTCCCTATTGCCCGAGCAGCCTGACCAAACAGACATTGCTCGGCCAGGGCTAAGACTCCTTTTCTTTCTGCCGGCGAAAGCTCATATTCTTTGCAATCAATTAGCCGAGACGCGCAAGTGTCTCGCGAACAGGCTAATAACCTTTCGAATTTATTACTGCGTGTCGAATAGAACAAATCCTCTGGTAAGTTAGGGCTTTTTACTTCTGGTTGCTCACTCTTTTAAATCTACGAAAGAATCGGGAGCCCTCCAAAACCTATCGGAAAATTATCCTTATTGCAGCAATAGCAATCGAATCGATTTGAAAAAATTCCCAGCTCTCATGGAACAAAAATAGACACCTGATGGTACCTGTTCCCCTTTTTCAGAATCGCAATTCCATTTGCAGGTGTATTTCCTGGCATTATGATAGATGACATGAGTTGCTTTATCAACCGTCCCCGAACGTCAAAGATCGCTATGGTAATGAGTTGTTGCTGCGGAATGCTGAACGAAATCGTTGTTGATGCATTAAAGGGATTAGGGTATCCTTGTTCGAGGCGATACGTATACTCACTGCCATCCACATCGACCGACATCGTGAAAAGCGGGTCGGACCAGGACAACTGATTGTATTATTATGAGTTACATCTTTGATTGCAATATTTTTGTGCTTCGAAATGAGTAAAAATGCGTAAAAAATAGCAAACTTCATGCTGCCTCATCAAGCTCGCGCTGCAATTTTCGCATTTTACAGGCTGTAACTATAATATTTACGTGATTGAATCTCAAAGTCGAAACTATAATTTAATGTATATAAATGGATTGTCCTGGTCCGACCCCTATGTCTCCTATGTTTCATTAGCGGAGAGAGAAAGGCAACAGACAAATTGTCTGCGCCTTCCTCTTTTCCGTTTTTTGGGGGTAATTCATTATTTGTCAAGTGTGAGGACGTCATTTGCCTTATTTCAACAATAGCAGCTTTTTCGTTTTGACTAATCCTTCAGTCGTGATCTTGTAGAGGTAAACCCCCGTCGGCGCCATCATACCCTGATCCGTGCGGCCATCCCAATCGAGTGTGTGATGTCCGGGCAGTTTTATGGCATTCGCAAGCGTACGAATCCGCTGACCGCGCACATTAAATATCTCCAGCCGCACGTTTGTCTTCTTCGGCAGCGAAAAATTGATCGTCGTACTCGGATTGAAGGGATTGGGATAATTCTGCGCTAATTCAAAGTCGATCTGTTGCGAGGTTTCATCGACGCCGGTGGTGAGGATCAAGACGAAATAATCCTCGACTTCGCCAACCGGAGGATCGATCTGCTCACCCTCTTGAGGTATCGGATCGCAGTAGGAGAGACCGCCATGATCGCTGAAGCGAAAACGGACGCCGATCTTTTCCACGGAGGCGACATCAGGAACACGAAACGTTAACATGTTTTCGCCTTGTAAAAGCTGGACATCCTTGAAAACGTGTTCATCCGAGTCGCTCCAATCCTGATCGCCATTGAAATCGAACCAGGCGTTGAGAATGCCGGCGGCCGATGCCTTGACGAGGATTGTCGCCTCTTTTGCCTGTTGCAGCGGCGTTACAAAGGTTACGCCGTCCTCATCATTCAGATTGTCATTGTCATCCCCCTTGCTCTCGGGATCATTCAACGGATCGTCTTCGTCATCCACGATATCACCGAGACAAAATCCCGCCACCAGGCGATGACGCGCGTAACTGTTCAGGGCGCCCCATGAAATATCGCCATAATCACACAGCGGGATAGACGCACTGACTCGGAACAAATAATCTTCTGTTTCACCATCGCTGAACGCGCCGCTGCCGTCCCAGGGCAGCTCGACCGGCACCGGCGTGATCGTGCATCGCGCCCAGACCAGACCCGAATTGGGACCAATTGCAAAATCCGGCGGCGCTTCATAGGCGCCGACGCCCAAACCCGAGCCGGCATAGGCGCTGCGGAGACGATGGTTGACCAGCACATGCTCAGGAGCCGACACACCATCACCGCAGTCGGATGAACCGCCCCAGACCCCATCCTGATTCCAGTCAAACAGGACATTTACATAAGCATCCTCTCCAGCGTACATATTGGTCCAAATGAGATCGATGTTCCGCCCCCAGCGGGCTGTTTTGCAAACTTCGCCGAGCCGATAGCGTGAAAATCTGGAATCGTCGAACTCTGCAACCGTCACCAGAGAATCAAACCGTCCTTTAAAAGTATACGGCAGCAGCAGTTGTATGCCGTTATCATCGTCGGTATTGGGCAAACCCCAGCAGGCGCCACGGTTGCCGTTCGTTTCCAGGCTCGGTATGCACAACGAGGCGCCGAGAAACATACTGCTGACACCGAATCCGTTGCCATGATGGATGCCGTCGACAGAACCGCAGGTGGGGAAATGGCCGTCCACGCCGGTGCTCGGATAGGCGATCTGTCCATCAGGCGCGTCACCCCACTCTTCATAATCCTCATGAGCGACATAGAGAAGATAATCCTCGGTCTCGCCGTCCCGGAATATGCCATAGCCGGACCATCCTTCATCGGTGAAACCGCGCGAAATCCATCCTTCGTCGAGTGGCGTGTCGGAAATGGTGAATCGCGCCCAGGCGTAGCCCGCTCGCGCGCCGATCTTGAAATCGGGCGGATCGAGAGCGCTGAGATAGCCTCTGCCTCGCGGCACGAAAAAATCTCTCAGGATTTGTTCGTGCGCTGTCGAATGATCATCACAGTAATTGATCGTAAATCCCGCGCACCATTCGCCGTTGTGATCCCAGTCGATCAGGACGTTCACATAGGCGCCCTCTTCGCGATCGACGTTATAGTACATATCGAAGGATCTTCCCCAGACGCCGGTCTCGCATGCGAGGAGCGGCCATTCTCCCGAACCGTGTGTGGAGAGGATGCGGTTGTCTTCAATGGTATAGGTGTGCGTCCCTCTCAACCCCGCGTCATCATCATACATGGTCTCATCGCCATCACTGCCGCCGTTGGCGTCCTCCTCATAATCGACGCTTCGGCCGAAATAGCACTGTCCCGCAATGCCATGGACGACATATCCTGCAGCCGTGCGCACCGGGTACTCGCCAAAATCCAGGCTGCGGCAGGAAGGAAAGTTGCCCATGACCGCTGTTTCGAGGTTTTCACAACTCCAGGCCGGATAGGCCAACGTCCCCTCCGGGGCATCGCCGTATTCGAATAGCGGGGGAGGCACATCAGGGAGTTCAATGGTCACCTGCATATCCTCAATTTCACCAAAGCCTCCGCCACCTATAAAACTTTCGATGATCGTAGTGCTGTAGCGGCATCTCGCATAGGTGATGCCCTCTTCGGCATCTTGCGGGATGGGAAAGCAGAGCAGATTTTTCCCGGGATTCGCTGGTTCATCCGCTGCCAGATCATTGGGATCTGACCAATCGCCGTCCCGATTGAAATCGATCCACAATTTCAGATAACCCGCCGCAGAGGTGGTTATTTCGACACAGGCCGTATTGCCGGGCACGAGTTCATCGAGGAATATAATGCCATCCTCCTGACCGTTAGTATTGTCGCCCTGAGCTGTCGAGTCGGGTTTGCCATCTTCTTCATCATCGATGCCGCTGCCGATATAGATGCTCGTATCGACGAATGCATAGGCGCCGCCATCGGCCAGCCAGGTCGGATATGGCCTCGGCGCATCGCCCCAATCCATCAATCCGGAACGGCTCATCACTTTGAGAAGATAGTCTTCGCTCTCGCCATCCTCGAAGGCTCCGGAGCCATCCCATGGCGTGGAGATGGGACCGGGAGTGATCGTGAATCGGACCCAGACATATCCGCTGTTGGGGCCGATGCGGAAATCGGGCGGATCCGCCCAGGCTGAGAGCAGGCCATTGCATGCGCCTGGGACATGAAAATTGGCCAGCACATGCTCCGGCGCAGAGGCCGAGGAGGGCTCGCTGCACGTCGAGGCGCCTCCCCATAAACCGTCCTGATTCCAGTCGATGAGCACATTGATGTAAGCGCCTTCGGGATAATTACTCTGATACCATATATCGATACTCCGTCCCCATCTTGCCAGTCCGCAGGTGTAGCCAATCGCGGTTCCCGGCGCATCATAACAGAGAGACACTACCATCGCAGAGTCGGCCGGCCTGCTCAACGCGAAAGCGTTTGGTTTATACAATCCGGCATCCCGCTCGCGACACGATTCATCCTGATCCCAGGAAGTCGTGCCGATGCTGAAACATCCGCCTTCGTTACCTTCCTGTTCATGGTCAACCTGATAACCGAAGAAGCAGTCTTTTTTCTTGCCATGCCGGATGTATCCCGAAGGACCGCTATAGCGGCATGTGGGAAATTTCCCGATGACGCCGAGCGATGGGTAGGCCAGGCTGCTTTCCGGCGCGTCACCATAATCGTAGAAACACGGGAAGACGGTGACTTCGTCCGGCCGCTTGAGGATGTGGCTGCCCAATTGACTGCTGACTTCGAGAGTCACCTCGTATGAGCCTGAATCGGCATAGACCACTTCATGCGGTCCTTGCCCGTCGGCGCTCGACGGTTGACCGCCTGGAAAATGCCATTTCCAACTCGAAGCATTCTGTGATTCATCCGTAAAAGTCACCGTCAGCGGAGCGCATCCTTCTTTGGGCGAACAGGCAAAATCTGCAAGGACCTCGCAGTCCCTGACGGTGATGAATTTCGCTTTTTTTTCAATAGCGGCGCCATTGGCGCAGATGATATCCAATTCAGCGTCATAACTTCCGGGAGCGTTGTACTTGACGATATGCGGTCCGGCACCTGTGGCCGTGTTGGGAACGCCGCCAGGAAAGTGCCAGGTCCAGCTGGTCGCGCCATCCGACATATCGGTGTAGTAAACCGTGAGCGGCGCGCAGCCGGATGAGGGTTTGGCGCCAAAGTCGGCTTCGCAGGGACAATTTTTTACATTGATGTATTTGGATTTTACTTCTGTGTCGTATCCGTTCGGACATTTGATCACCAGCTTGACGTCATATGAACCGGCTGTTCCATAGATTATCGTATGCGGTCCTTTGCCAGTTGCGGACGCGGGTATGCCGCCGTCGAATGTCCAATTCCAGTCCGTCGCATTGGTCGATTCATTGGTGAACACAACTTTGAGCGGCGCGCAGCCGGTTGTGGGTTTTCCCTCAAAGTCAGCCTTGCATTCGCAATCATACACGGTGATGTATTGTGGCTTGGTGATCGCCGCATCGCCTTCCTTGCATTGAATCTTGAGAGTCACACTGTAAACGCCGGGGGTATCATAAACGACCGTGTGCGGTCCTTTACCGCTTGCGACGGAAGGCGTGCCTCCACTAAAAGTCCAGGCCCACTTTGCGGCGCCGACCGAATTGTCGGTAAAAATAACGGTTAACGGCGCGCAGCCGGACGTTTTATTGGCGTAAAAATCGGCGGTGCAGGCGGCATGAAGAGGATTTGACACGATCATAGAAGCCAATAGGACCGCCAGGGAGAGGAACCATTTTTTTGCATTCATCTTTACACCTCATTCAAGTTAGAGGGTCTGCATCAATGGATGAAAATTGATAAACAATTTTCCACATGGGCGTAAATTAACAGGATCGCGCGTTGAATATAGACCCTGGTAATTTTTTCGTTCAGGCCATGAGAGCTCAACGCTGTTCCTGGCGAAAGGAGAAAGGCAACAGACAAATTACCTGCGCCTTCCTCTTTTCCGTTTTTTGGGGGGTAATTCCCTATTTGTCAAGAGCGAGGAGGTCATTTGGCCTTATTTTACCATCATCATTTTCCTGACTGCATGATAGGTCTCTTTCCCGCCGGGCGCTTGCCGGACGTCCAGTGAATAGAAATAGAGGCCTGAGGCGGCCATTTGCCCCACCTCATTCCGTCCATCCCAGCGCAACTGGTGATGCCCGGGCATTTTCTCACCTTCATCAAACACGCGCAGCTTTTGGCCGGTGATGTCGAAAATGGTGATGCGCACGTGCGACACATGCGGCAGATCATAGGCGATGGTCGTGGCCGGGTTAAAGGGATTGGGATAGTTGGTGTGCAGGGTGCATCTCCCCGGCAACGCCTTATCTTCATCGTCCACGGAGGTTTCCAGGGGATTGGAAAATGACGATGTGTTGCCGTCGGCATCGGTCGCCGTGGCGGTGATGTGTGTGCCGGTGACTTTGCTCAACCAGATGAACTGACCGGACGCATCCGCAGTCGCCGTGCCCTCGTAATACATCGCCTGATCGATCTGCCCGGAGAATATTTCAACGATGGCGTACGGCTGGGCCGTGCCGGTCAGCGGATTGACATTGGTCAGTGTCGGCGCCGGCATGTCGGAATTGGCGCCACCCACTAACTGGATGCCTATGTTGAGATTATCATGAATACGATTCCGCGTGATGGTATTGCGCAGGGTTATTGCCATTATTAGTTCAATGCCCATTGATTCGTTGAATGCGATCACGTTGTCTGGCCCGATGACATTGTCCGTTGCGCCCTGGGTGATCAATATGCCATCCTCCTTGTTTGCGCAGGGCAGCAAGCCGGATATATCTGTGCCGATATAATTGCCCGTTATTATGTTCCCCCTCGTCCCTGTGTCACGGATGGAAATTCCCCGCTCATTTCCTGAGATGATATTGCGCTCCGCGGCTGTGCTGCCGCCGATGATGTTGAATGACGATTCACCTCTAATATCGATCCCACTCTGATTTCCCCATGCTTTTGTGCCGGATGGATCCGTGCCAATCTTGTTGCCGCATACCATATTGCTGTCAACTCCGGCCGTCTGCAGAACGATGCCGGTGCTGTTGCCGGTAATGACATTGCCGGGTCCGATCTGGTTTTTTCGCGCGCCCGTTGTCAACACTACACCTCCGAACCGATTGCAGAGTGTATCGCTCCCCGCTGCGTTGATACCTATGTAATTGTTGATAATTTTATTTTCAGCTGCACTGTCATAAAGCTCGATGCCGAATTCCCCCAATCCGGATATGATATTTCGGCACTCCTCCGTCTCGCCGCCTATCTGGTTGTGCACTCCCTGCTGAATGCGAATGCCCCTGTCACCGCGGGTGCCACGGTGCAGACCAGTGGCATCGACGCCGATATAGCACCCCAGAATTTTATTGTCATTCTGGCCGATGAATATCTGCGACTTTCCACCATTCATAACGGCCAGGTTGAGAACCTGATTCCTGTCGCCATCAATCATGATGCAGCTAATGAAAGAGCCACGGTTGCCATCGATGGCAATCTCCGGTCCGAGCGGATTGGTGTCCGTGCCGATGTATTGGGCCTGCGTGCGTCCATCGATCACCAAGTCGTTTTGATGGATCGAGTAATAGTCGAGCGGTTCGATGGTCCATACCCCGCGAACAGCGTCATATCCCGGATCGCTGAGCGGTATATGAAAGCCGATGGTGTCCGGCGCTGTGTGTTGTTCCGCATCCTGGATCGCCTGCCGCAGCGAGCCGGGGCCGGAATCCAGAGTGCTGGTCACGAAGTGGAAAGTTGCAGCCGTTTGCTGGCTTGTTTCTGCAAAGCTCGGGAGATTTAATGCTGTAAGGACAAGGAAAAACGATATTGTTTTGCAGGCTACCGGATTGAACTTCATATGTGCTCCTGAGAATGAATGAGAGTACAATTAATATTGGATCTGCATTGAATAATTATCAGGTGCGGCTAAAATATTGAAAGTTTTTTCGATAATTTTGGCTTTTTGGGACAAGTACCATGCAGGAGGGGGCGAAAAAGTGGGGCTATAAAACCCGGGAATCCGTCATATCATTTCCTGAGATCGCGGAGAATAGGATTATTTTCTTTGCGTCAAGGGCTCCATTTCTCTGTGTTTATTCCTTTTCGTCGCTGGCGGCACTGACAAGCGACGGGCAACCGGCACACAGCGCAACGCGAATGGGGCGCCAGCTGAAAAAAACGCGGGGCAAAATCGGTCGTTCGGGGTGTGGGCCGGCCCGGCAAAGAACGGGCGCCATCTCTCAGCAGGCGGGGGCCACGACGCCGTGCAAGTTCATAATGTGTTGCTTATCTGCCAATCAGCACAAATCCGCTCCACATTTTGGGGTACGCTGTGGCTGGTTTTCGCACAAGCTGCAATTTGGCCTGCCGCAAAGCGTGGCAATAGGATTCGCCGGCCAAAATGTGGTCGTAGAACGTCACCATCAATTCACTGGTGGGACGGTCGATCACCTTCCACAGCGACACCAGAACATTGGCGGCTCCGGAATATAAAAAGCCGCGCGTCAGCGCCATCATCCCCTCGCTCTCCTGCAATCTCCCCACACCGCTCTCACAGCTGCCGAGCACGACCAGATCAGCCTGAAGATCCAGATTATAGGTTTCACCCGCATAGAGAATGCCGTCTTCACGGTTGGTTGAATCCTGAATCTGCGAGAAAATAAGCGCCGAAAGCCCTGGATGTGTCTGATTCACAACGCCGTGCGTCGCCACATGAATCAGGTCATAGCTGCCGCAGTGTTGTTTGAACATCTCTTCTGAGGCGTCGCCATTAAAATAGGCGATCGCCGCCTGCTGATGTTTTGCGAACAAGTCCATGATATCGTCCACCTCTTTTTCTGATTCCTTGAGCATGGTGAAATGGCGTCCATCCAGTGTGATGCCGCGGGTTGCCTCATCATCGGATTGGTATGCCAGGACGCTTGGAGGGACCGATCGCACATAGCCTGCGGTTGTGGAATCAGAAAAAATCGGGGCGAATCCCAGGAAAGAGCCGCTGTGTGAGCGTTTCTGAGCTGCGAGCAGCGACTGGGTCCGCAAACCCTGGGTGTACAGGGTCACGGAATAATGGTAGGTTATCAGATACTTTTTGACCAGGTAACGCAAATCCGTCCAACGCGGCGGTGTTTTCAGGTCCGGCTGTTCGCTCAGGAAGGCTTCGAACGGAATCTTGTGCAGCGCCCCATGCGGTATGATAACCAGATGAGTACAGTCGGCGATCTTTGCCTGCAAAGGTCTGATCAGCAGGGCGTGCAGCGCGTCGGCGGCAAGGATGAAGGATTCCGTCTCGACTTTCTTGATGGCGCGCAGGTAGCTGTCCGCCACTTCCGTCAGCGACGTATCCAGGGGTAGGGAGACGATGGCAAAGTCATTTTTCTTGATTACGAACGCGACGGCGCTGTCGCCGGATGTATAATAGCTGATGATTGCCGAATGCGGGGCGAGATACTTTTGCGCATCGGTGACCTCTACCGTCTCCGTCTGATATTTCAGGTTAAAATAGTCGGGATACTCTTTTTCTATTTGCTGCAGCAGTTTTTCAAGAGCGAGCCGGGTATGAAAGATTTTTTCCTGCAGGTTTTTAATTTTTATGCTGTCTGTTTTTCCCAGTTCATGTTCCCTGTCCAGGCTGTTTTCGAGAAATGCGCGTTCGATGCGCAGCTCTTTTTCAGCGTACAACACGCTGTCCGGGATATGAGCATAACGGCGCGCATTGGACTCATGCAGCGAACGCTCCAGGATGTTCGCCTTGGCTCGTTCCGCGAAAGTGAAGGCGAGACGCTGATCATTTTCGTCGCCCGTCAGCTGATAAAGCGCAAGTGCGGAAGAAACCGCCAAATCGTAAAGATTCGTCATTCGTTGATAGAAGAGTAATGACGATTCTTCGCTGCTGATGCCTTTGACTGTTTCGTCGACCTGGTTGCTCGCCAGGTGACAGGTGTTCACCGAAGCCTTCAGGTCTTCGAGGGCGTGCGACTGGTGATCATGCATCCCCCTTAATACTTTTGCTTTTAATATCAGGGCGGAAAGAAAGCTGTAGTCATTGAGCACGTCCTGCGGATCGGGATTTGCGAAGCGGGAGGTGTCGCTGAAATTAGGTGCGAGGTCGATCAAAGCCTGCTGGGCGCAGGCAAACGCCTGTGAATAGTTATTCTGCTGCAGATAGACCTCGCACAAGCCGGTCCAGGGTGCCGTTGTGCGCGCATTTTTGGGTCCCATGCTGTCGTACAGGTTGCGTATGGATTGGCGATAGTGACTCTCCGCCGCATCGTAATCTCCCTTCAGTCTGGATATCTCGCCCATTTCGGTGAAGGATTTGGCCAGCGCATAACTGGTCTCGGGAAATTGTTTCAACATTATTTCATGGCCTGTGTGATAGCAGGTTTCCGCTTCGTCCATATGGCCCTGTGCCTGCAGAGCGCGGGCCATGGTCGAGTACGAATCGGCGATGAAACGATGATGGCCGCCGAAGCTGGCGATATCCACCGACAATGCTTTTCGCGCATAATCGAGCGCCTTTTCTTTTTCCCCTTTTTGCGCAAAAGCCTGGGAGATGACGCGGTAGGTTGAACCGAGTTCCGGATGGCGGGCGTTCAGTTTATTAAGAATAATGGCCTCCGCGCGAAAGCCAAAATCAAGCGCCTTGTCGTAATCTTCAATCAGATTATAGACGATACCCATGCGGCTGTAGCATCTCGCCACCTCCGGATGTTGCTCGCCAAAAAGCTTGATCCTCAGATCCAGGGCCTGCCGCATATAATCGAGCGAACGTGGATAGTCTTTCAACGCCTGATAGGCGAGTCCCAGGTTGCTGTAGGTATTGGCGATGGAGTAGTGCTGCGGCCCCAAAATCTGTTTTTTAATTGAGAGCGACTGCTCGTAGCAGGCAATGGCTTTTTCAAAATGGCCTTTTTCATAATAGATCATCGCATAATTGTTGAGCAGACTGGCATATTCGGAACGATGACGGCCGGAGGTGTCCAGCAATGCCGCGCTCTGGCGGTAATAATCATACGCCAGATCGTATTCGCCTTTAAAATAGTTGGTACTGCCGATCTGATCCAGGCATTCATAAATGCGATAGTGCTTCTCTCCCAGGAGATTTTTCCGAATCTGTAAAGATTGATAAAAATGGCCCAAGGCCCGATCGTACTCGCCCAGTTTGTTGCTGCAGAGACCGAGAGAGTAGTAGAGATTCGACGCCTGTATGGTTGTGCCCGCGTTTAAAGTCAACAGCATTTCCAGTGCTTGTTGGTGTGTCTGGCGCGCCGGGCCGGGCTCGCCCTTGCTGAATTGTACATTGCCGATGCCGATTAAACAGCGCACCATCTGCAGTGTGTCGGGTTTGCTCTGTTTTTGAAAAATGGACAGAGCCTTGTTGTTGTAAAAAAGCGATGAATCCAACTTTGAACGGTTCAACAAGATGGAGCCCAGTGTCTGGTAAATAGTCGCGATTGCTCCGCTCTCGCTGTCCAGATGCTTGGCGCCTGCATGGAGAGCGAGCCGGACGACGGAATCCGCCGGCACATAACGTTTTAAAAGAATCAGAGTATTCGCGAGGTACGTTTGCGAGTGAATGTACTCATCCCAATAGTGCGGGTATTTTACTGTCAGATTGTAATATATTTCTTCCGCCTTTTGAAAATGGAACAGCGCGCTGTCGTAAGAGGTGGTTTTCAGCAACGCATGACCCTTTTGCAGAGAGTGCCTGGCGAGTAGACTGTCTGTTGGGTCGGCGTTGCCTGAGAGGAGGGGGGCTGAGGAGCATAACTGCAACAGCAGGCATAAAAGAGCTTGTTTTTTATTCATGATCGTCCGCTGAATTTAAGTGATTGATGTGCGTTACGGTTGATTTATTATAATAAATAACAGTGTTGAATGCAATATAAAGATGAAGCCCGGATTCTTGTGCTGAGAATCATTTTGATCTCAATTCTTGCATCGGCTGGATTACCGCAGTTGATCCAAAATACCGATTTAGCACCGGATCCGGGTGAACCCCGGCCTCTGTCAAGAATCGTTTTGATCTCAATTCTTGCACCCGTCGGATTACGGTAGCTGATCTAAAATACAGACTTGACACAGAATCCAGGATGAAATGGTATCCTGACGCCGGGGATGGAAGATATGCGCCCCCATGGCGAGTAATTTTATGCTTGATTATGATGGAATTAATTGTAACTTATTATCGAACTTGAACTGAATGGTATTCTGAATGAACCCAAATGAAGGACAAAATATAGTCGAGCGGATCCGCTGCGGCGATCGCGCGGCGGAAAATGAACTGTACCGTCAGTTCAACAGCCGGATCCATCATCTCGTCCGCATGGCCGTGGGATATGCAAACGATGATCGGCAGGATCTGGTGAGCGAGATCCAATTGGCCGTGCTGGAGAGCGTGCGCAAGGGTTCTTATGATCCGCAAAAAGGAGTCGTGCTCGGCGCCTACGTCTACGGCATCGCGCGCAATAAACTGCGTGATTACTACAAGGCGTCGAAGAGGCGGGAGAGAGTGATCCAGGCCTGCGATGAAGAACCGCATGCACTGGATAAATATGAAGCCGATGAAAAAGAAATTCAAGATCTGCTCCATCAGTTGCTGAGCAGACTGAAAATCAAATATCAACAAGTTCTATATCTCAGATTTTACGATCAATTGTCTGTGGCCGAGATCAGCGAGCGCATCAAGCTGCCACCTCGCAGGGTGAGCGAAAGACTCAATTACGCCGTAAAATTGCTGCGCAAGGAGTGCATGCGAAAAAAAAATTCAATATTTTTCGTCCTCACCCTAATTAGTATATGTACAAAAGGGGCTTGGATCGATGCACTGTAATTATAAAAATAGAGATCATTTCATCGATGGATACTTCGAGGGCTCACTGACTCCAGCGGAGCGGGATGCCTTTGACGAACATTGCTTCGTTTGCGATCAATGCCACCACGAACTTTTGTTGCGAGATAACCTGATCCGCGTCATCCGGCAGGACGGTCCGGCCGTGTTTGCGCCCTATTTCAAGCGGAGGGCACAGCCCGGATTATTCATGTCATTGGGTCGATTATTCAAACGCTATTGGACGTGGAAGCCCAGATGGGCCATTGCCACTGCGGCACTGGCAACGGTCTTTTTCTTGTCGCTTGTGGTATTCAAGTTCAATTGGCTGCCTTCGGAAATGCGCGAACGGGAAATCCTGACTGACGCCGGCACAACACCAAGGCCGGATAGCGTCATCCAGGCTCTGCAGCGGGATGTGCAGATGCCCGATCGATCGAGCAGCTCCGAGGCGGCCGAGCCGGAAAAGAGCGGTCGGCCCCGTGAACGCCTCCTGGCGGATGCGCGTTCATTCGAACCAACTCCCTATCTGGAAGAAATGGTGGAATCCGTCCTGCGCTCGGCAACGGCATCTGCAATCAGGCCTGCCAATGGCGATACGGTACGTCAACCGGTCCATTTCTCCTGGTCTACCTCAACGCCCGCTGTATTAGTGGTCATCCTCGATCGTCAGGGCACGGTGATCGTCAGACTTAAACCGGAGCGTCAGGCCATCGCTTATTCCGGCACATTGGCCCCTGGTTTGTATTATTGGAAACTGGAGAGCGAGGAGGATCTTTTGCATATTGGCAAGTTTTATATCCGGCCACGTTGAAGTTTATTCCCTCCATTGCTAAATCGACTGCTAACCTGCATAACTCCTGACCAAAAAGTTAACGAGGAACACGAAGCGGAGCGACGTGATAATTCAAGGAAATATATAAAACTATCCATCGTTCGCTTCATGGTCTTCGTGCCAGATTACAGTTTTTTACCTGGATGCTCTGTTAGAATCATATTGATCTCAATTCCTGCACCCGTTAGATTATCGTATTGATCTAAAATAACGATTTAGCACAGAATCCGGGTTTGATTTCCGAATAGTATAACCTTTTATTAAATAAATTATTAAAGCTTCTCCTTGTGCTTTTTATGAATAATGCAGGCTAAATCAAATTTACCGTCAGTCATTTCTGCAGCGTCACTTTTTGTGATTTTGAAAATCCCTTATAATTCAAGCGAATAAAATAAGTGCCGCTGGCCACATCCCCGGCGCGCCAGACGGTTGTGTGTTGCCCGGCTGCAAGGGTGCCATCGAAGGGGATGGCCACGGTTTCGCCTAGAACATTATGTACGGTGAGCCGCACCCGGCCGGCAGTGGGTATGGAAAACCGGAGATTCGTGTTGCTGTTGAATGGATTCGGATATGCCGCGTACAACATAAACTGCTCCGGCACGGACGGTTTTACAGCAATCCCCGAGGGCAGCTCGGTGATGTGCGTGGTATAAAGACCATTGCCATGACTGGCCACAGCCACAAATCCATCCGACTCCCGCACGTCGATCATATCTACCACAATGTGGCCGATTGTGTTTGCACCTTCCTGAACCCATACGGTATTCATGCCATCCAGTTTTGTGGTGGAAAATAGCCCGATGCTGGTCCCCGCGAAATAGATGGGCTGATCCTGCACATACAGGGTTGTCACCCAGCGCACCGAAGGACCGGCCCCTGCGCCATTGGGGTATTCCTCCAGATTGCCCGCCACCGGCGTCCAGTTGTCGCCGCCATCCTCGGAATAAAAAATGCTGAGGATTTCATAATGGGGCAGCACCACCAGCAACTTATTGACATTACGCGGATCCACGGCCAGACAATGGACATAGGCACTTGGATACCAGGGCAAATTGGTACCCTGGACCTCCACCGGGACGGGTTGGCCCTGGTGGGGATTATCGAGGCGAAAAATACGTCCGCCAATGGTGCCATAATAGAGCCGTCTGGGTTCTGCTTCTGACATGCCCAGGGCAGAGATGTGCCAATCGGATTGTGCGTTTTCCAGTTTGGTCCAGTTGACATCGGTCGGCGTGCCGGGCCAGACTTCCGGAATGGCGGTCACATCGGAATTACGCCACAACTCCCGCTGGGAAGGCACATACATGATTTTATCATCATGCGCATCGAAGAGGAATGGATTCATCCACAATCCCATGCCGATGGCTGAGGCGGGCGTGATTTCGGTCCATTTATGTACGCCATTTACAAATTCATTGCGATAAAAAGCAAACGTACCGCCGGCTCCTGTGTAAAAGTAATGTCCGCCCTTGCTGATGGCGCAGTAACCGCCATCAAAGGCGCCGCCGAAGATCGCCGTCCAGGGCTTCAGGGGATCGGTGGAATCGGTGAAGAGCCAGGAATTATCCTGGGTGCCGCCGAGGATAAGTTCGCTGCCGGGGGTTCCATGGTCCACGGCAACCGTGTAAAACTGCGTGGTCACGTAGCCGTTGTTCAGCGACTCCCAGGCGAGGCGCCAGGTGCCGCTGTCGGCATCGTAGATGGTCGGGGCCACGTTATTCCGGGTGCGGTACAATCCTCCGTCGTTGCCAACAATCATGACCCTGGGGTCGGAATAGAGAAACGCGATGGCATGTTGATCCACATGAAAGCCGTAACCGCCGCCGATGACCTCAAAACTTTGCCCGCCATCCATGCTGCGGTACATACCAACGGTGCCAAGAAACAGCACCTTTTCGTCGTCGGGTTTGACATAGAAAATCATCATGTTGGCGCCATAGGTCATCATCTGCGCATTATGGGGCAAGCCGCTGGTCATATCCGTCCACCCCGTGCTCTCCTCGTAGCGATAGAGTGTCTGTTTGAGATGGGCCACTTCGGTGAGAAAGAATACTTTCTTTTCATTGGAGGGCGCAATGGCGATGACCGTTCGCGTTGTGGTATCCGGCCAGGCTGGCGGTGAAATATCGACCCAGCTGTCTCCATCGCTGGATTGGTAAAACCCGGCAGCTGCACCTGGCCCGTCGATGGCGGCATAAAAGGTACCGTTAGTGGTCATGGCGATATCGCTGCTGGTATAGTTATTGCCAAAATCCAGCACATGCGACCAGGCTGCGCCGCCATCGCTGCTTTTGAAGACGCCGCGGGAAGTGGCGACGAGCAGGCTGTTTTGCGCAAAAGTGATTATTTTGTAGATGAAATCGAAGGCATCGGTGCTTTGCGGTGTTGCAGAGACGGTTGCAGGCAGCAAGGACCAGTTTGCGCCGTTATCGGTTGATTTGAAAATGCCGTCTCCGCGATAAAAACCCGTAGTGCCGGCTGGTCCAGCCGCGCTGCCGCCGGTGCCGCCATCGTACTCGCCGGTTCCATAGTACCAGATGTTTTCGAAACCCGGTACGCGATTCTGGGCGATGCAGGAGACGCCTTGGAGTTGATCCGCCGCTGTGGTTTTCACCCAGGACGCACCGCTGTCCGTGGATCTCCACATGCCGCTGGAGACACAGCCGGCTATGATGGTTTTTTCATCGCGGATATCGATGGCCAGAGCTTTGGTGCGTCCACCGACATTATAAGGGCCTCTTGCCAACCATTGCGAGGCAACCTCTTGTCCTGCCGCCTTGCTGCTTTGCATGGACTTTTTTATGAAGGCCAGCTCCCGGGTGCGGATATTCCTTGGGATTTCAAGCGTTTTGGGATTGCGCTGCAGGACTTGCTGATATCTTTTTCTCGCGGTCGGATCCTCCCGCGTGCCGTCAGCTGCCTTTGACGCCTTCAGCAATGGTCCGGGTATTGTCACCGGTCTCTGAGGGTTTCGCAAAACAAACAGAAGGGTAAGACATAGTGCAATAATCCCCAAAATTACCAACCGTGTGCGGAATTTCATGGCATTTTTCCTCCATAAGCAAAACCATCAGTGGACTGCGATCTGTCCAGTACAAGCATGCATTCTCAACTGCGGTGTCGGCTGCCTTTGAGACGCCTCTTGATTATGAATAACTTGGTCAGCACTTGCATCTGCAACTCCGATGAGCCCCACCCATCCGTGCGGCATTGAACCGCGAGGTATCCCGCCAGCGCCTGCGCCTCATTCGCAGGCCTGCATTATCTCATCAACACCATCTTGCCGGTTTTTTGCTCAGCTCCCTCTATCTGCCCACGATATACGATCTTGTAAAAATACAATCCCGACGCGGCGGATTGTCCCTGCCGGTTTGTCCCGTCCCATCGCCAGACATGATCACCGGCTGCCACCATATGCAGGGACTTGCGCCATACCTCTTCGCCGCGGCGATCATAGATCAGCAACGTGACCTGCCCCGGAACGGGCAGTTGAAACGCAATCTGTGTAATCGCGTTGAAGGGATTCGGATAATTGCCCGCCACTGAAAAATACGACGGAACAGCCGGCAGATTCTCAACGATCCCTGTTAATTGGTCGGCGCGCAAGGACTTGATCACGGAGAAGCCATTGGGCGCATAGACGACCGGGTGGCCGGCCAGAAAGGAAACCCGGGCCCCATATTCCATTGCATGGACATGATCCCAGACGCGGAAACACAGCGTGTCGCCCGCGGTGAGTCCGTCGAGGCTGTCGGTCATGGCATCATCTCCCCACACCGTGATGGCCA
>CAUJEL010000136.1 GCA_963169875.1 Candidatus Zhuqueibacterota bacterium | reverse complement strand
ACCGGTTCTGAAATTTTGGCAGTGAGATAAAAGTCGCCCGTATGAAGATTCGGGCAACCACAAAAAAGGATGCCTATCATGAATTACGATACCCTGCGCATCGAGCTCGAACAACAGTTGAGCACCGACCTTTACAACCTGTTCAATGGCGAGATGATCGAAAAGATCATCCGCGAAGGGCGCGTCGAACAGGAACACGACGAAATCAAAACCCTGCTGGAAGGACACAGCTTTAAGATAACCGACAAACTCGCCCCGTCCATTCACAAGATCTGCCGCGACGTGCAAAAAAATCTGCACTTCAACGAGGAGATCGATTACTATATCTCCAATTCGCCGCACATCAACTGCTTCGCCCATCCGCGGCTGGAAGATAATCAGAGCCATAAAATTATCATCAACTCCGCGCTGCTGGAACGCTTCGACGACGACGAACTCCGCTTCGTCATCGGCCACGAGGTCGGGCACCTGGTCAGCAAAAACGCGTTCCTGCAAAAAATTCTCCTCTTTGTTTTTCCGGATTTGAATCGCGCGCCCATGATCTTTCAAAATAAAATTGCCCTGTGGGACAAGCTGGCCGAACTGACCGCCGACCGCTATGGCTTCCTCGCCATCCCCAGCCTGGACAAATGCATCAGCGCCTTCATCAAACTTTCCTCGGGCATGAACACCTCGCGCATCTCTTTCGACGCCATGACCTATCTCAAGGAGATGGAGACGCTGCTGACCTATTTCAAGGAACATCCCTACGCCGTCATGACCAGCCATCCCATCAATCCGGTGCGCATCAAATGCCTGCAGCTTTTTGCGGATTCCAAGCTTTATGCCAAGCTGAGCCGCGATAAAAAAGTGGAGAGCGACGAAGCGCTGAACAAACAGATTCAGGAGCTGGTGCAGATTCTCATGGTGCGCGGCAGCTCGGATCTGGATCTGCATCGCGCCTACTTTATCGCCTCCTCCGGCATCCTGATGTCCGGCGCTGATAAAAAGTTGGAATCGCGCGAGGTAGAACGCATCCTCAATATCCTGGCCCAGTTCATGATTTTTCCAAAAGAATTCTTTGATCATATCCTCGCCAATGGGGACGTCAATCAGATATTTCAGCAATCCGTGACCGCCATCCTGCAGCGCAACCCGGGCGAGCGCTATCCCATGCTTGAGTACCTGATCGGCATGGCGCTGTCTGATAACGAAATTTTCGCCACAGAACTGGACTTGATTTTTCAGATCGGCGAGAGCGTTTTCGGCATGACGCGCAAGGAAGTGGCCCAGATCATGGGCGCGGTGATTCAGAATACGTTTGTGCCGAGGATTATTGCTTGATCTCGGAATTGTGATTGCGGATCATTGTGATTTCGGATTGCGCGACAAAATTCGCACCCGTGATTTCGGATCGCTATGATTTTGGATTTATGATTGCGGATGGCGACAAGCATTTCGGAAGTTGGAATTCGGATTGCGGAACAAAAGCATTTCGGGATTCGGATTTCGGGAACTTTGCTTTCCGAAATCCCAAATTCGCAATCTGAAATATAAATTCCGCAATCCAAAATCCGCAAGCCCAAATCCGAAATATCTAACTTGGATCTTCACTCATGGACTCTTACACCCAACCCATCCTCCAGCTTCTGCTCGCCGTGCTCGCGGGTGCACTGATCGGCTTTGAACGCGAGTTCCGCGACAAGGCCGCGGGATTCCGTACGCTCATCCTCATCTGCGTCGGTTCCGCGCTGTTCACCATTCTCTCCCTGCGCCTCGGCGAGACCAGCAATCCCACCCGCATCGCCGCCAATATCGTCACCGGCATCGGCTTCCTCGGCGCCGGCGTCATCCTGCGCGATGGCGGCCGCATTGTGGGATTAACTACCGCCTCCACCATCTGGCTCACCGCCGCCCTGGGCATGGGCATCGGCGGCGGACATGTTATATTAAGCGCCGCCGCGCTGGCCATGGTGCTGATTGTGCTGTGGATCTTTCCCCTCTTTGAACGCCGCATCGACCGCGCGCGCGATACCCGGACCTTCGAAATTGTCTGCGATCTGCGGGGTGCCAAGTTCGAAGAGCTGTCCGATCACTTTGACGCCAGCGGCCTGCGCGTCATCAGCCGCAAGGTGCACAAGGGACGCGATCACCTGCTGTCGCGTTGGGAAGCCTATGGTTCCAACGAAGAATTTGAAAAACTGGCGCAACGGCTGATGGAAGATGCGGAGGTGCGCGAATTCCGCTGCTGAAAATGTTAGCACATTTTTTAAGGATACAGAATGATTTCCATTGTCCTGTCAGCTTTATTACCAGCTTGTCTGATCGGTCTGCTGTTCTACCTGCTGGACAAGCACAAAGAACCGCTGATCATCTGTCTGCGCGCCTTTTTTTTCGGCATCCTCTCCGTGGGATTGCTCATCCTACTGGAATTGTTCCTGCCTCATCCCACAGCCACCTCCCATCTGCAAGAGGTGCTGTGGCGCGCGTTCTACGAAGCCAGTTTCAAAGAAGAGGTGGCCAAATTCATCATGCTGCTGTGGGCGGTTTACCGGCACCGTCACTTTGACGAATGGTACGACGGCATTCTCTATGGGGTCCTCATCGGCCTGGGATTTGCGTTCATCGAAAACATCAAATATTTCAGTGATTTCCTCGCCGAGCAGGGCGGCTCCCTGGTGGTGGCACGCAGCATCCTCTCAATGCCGGTGCATGCGCTCTGTGGCGGCATCATGGGCTATTATGTGGGCAAGGCCAAGTTCACGCTTCGCGAAGGCCGCGTCGGGTTCTATTTTATCCTCGCGCTGGTGGTGCCCATTTTCATTCATGGCCTCTTTGATTTTTTCGTTTTTTATTCGGATACGGGAATCAAACTGCTCACGGTTCCGTTGGTTCTTTATATGTGGATCAAAACCCTAAAGCTCAAGAAAGAGAGTCAGGCGGACGCCATTTTTTGACCAGAATTATGGGCAGAAAGTGGTCCGGCACCTCTTGCGCTGAGCTGATGCCGGCCGTGCCGCAAACAGGCGCCCGGAGAGGCGAATGTCTGACACTTTTTGCGCTTAGCTGAAGCCGTCCGCGCCGCAAACAGGCGCCCGGAGAGACAGGCGCCGGACATCTGTTTGTTTTCATTGAAAATCAATAACCCATAGGGAGGTTTTATGGCTGGTTTTGTTGTATTCTTGATCATCCTGGCTGTGGCTATTGTCGTTCCCATTCTACGCAGGAAGGGGAATTTTTCAGCGCCCAATGCAGCCCAAATTCAGGGAATTGGCAAGTTGGCCATTCCCGTCGTCATCGTCATCCTGATCCTCATCCTGATCTTTCAATCGGTCACCATCATCGAGGCGGGCACGGCGGGCGTGGTCAAACGTTTTGGCGCCGTACAGGGCGAATTGAGTCCCGGCTTGCACTTCATTGTACCCTTTATCGATCAGGTGGTCATTTTCCACACGGTGAAGCGGACGTACGAAGCATCGGACGCCCCGGAATCGTCGCAGGCGGATTTCCCCGACGTCATCATCGAAGCGCTGACCTCCGATGGGCAGCAAATCCATGTCGGCATCACCGCCCGTTTCATGATCCAGCCCGGCAAGGCGGCGTGGATTCTGCAAAACATCGGCACGGAACAGGCTTATGTGGAAAAGGTCGTCAAAACCGAAATACGCGGTTCCGGCCGCCGTGTGCCCACCCGCTTTTCTTCTTATGACCTCTACACCAAGCGCAGCTATGAGGCGCAGCAGGCACTCTTCGACGAGATCGCGCCCAAATTCACCGCCAATGGCTTGATCCTCGATGAACTGGTGCTGCGCAATGTCACCTTCACTTCCGAATACGCCCGTACCCTGGAAGAGAAACAGATCGCTCTGGAAAACATCACCACCGAGCGCAACAAGCTGGAGCAGGAAAAAATCCGCAAGGAACAGAAAATCGTCGCCGCTGAAGGCGATGCCAAGAGCATCGAAATACGCCAGCTGGCCTTGACGAAAAATCCCACCATCATTCAATGGGAATTTGTGCAGAAACTGGCGCCCAATATCCAGTGGGGCATCCTGCCACAGGGCGCGGTGCCGATGCTGAACATGCAGGGATTCGGCGGCGCCGGCAAATAGAATAGTAAAAATTCAATTTTGTCAAAATGGCGAAGAAAAGTAGCGCGAGCAGCCTGCTCGCGCTACAATAATTCCGGTTTTTCCGGGTTGGGAGTTATTAATGAGATACGAGTATAAGACCTACAAGCACAAAGCCGGCGGTTTCATGGGCGGCAAATTTGACGAAGTCAAAATGGACCAGGAAATGAACGAGCTCGGCGCCCAGGGATGGGAGATGGTGACCTCCTTTGACACCAATGAGGGGTATGGCGCCACACGTTTTATAGTGGTACTCTTCAAGCGGCAAAAGGCCTGATGAAATTACAAGCCTCATGATTGGCAACCGGCCGTGAAAAGGCCGCGCGCCGGGATGGGCGGGCTTTCGGCCTTGTTGATAACTGCACTGGGCGATTGTCCTGCCCTTGCTGTCAGTTGTGGCATTTATAATCATGAATCGCCCAGTTTTAATATTAATCTGCACTGAGCGATTGTCCTGGCCCTTGCTGTCAGCTGTGGCATTTATAATCATGAATCGCCCAGTTTTAATAATAATCTGAACTGAGCGGTTGTGTTGCCCTTGATACCAGGTTCGCCAGTTACAAGCACGAATCGCTCAATTTTGGCCATAAAGTAACGAAACGGATGGCAGATGTTTTCTTTCAGTGAGTCTCAATCGCGGCGATCGCGCTTTGCGGCCGGGGTGATGCGATGGCGATTGCTGCTGATGCTCATCCTGGTGCTGGCCGCTGTGTTGATCATCTCCGCCTGGCTGGAGATCAGAAACACGCGCAAGGAGCTGATCAACGCCCTGCAGGAGCAGGCGCTCACCATTGTAGGGATCACGCAGCAGGGGTATACCTCGGCCGAGAGCGCTTTTTCGTATGTTGAAGCCTTGATGACGCAAAAACTGCTGGATAACGCCCGCTTTCTCGAACAGCTGGATCAGGAAGGCAGACTGAATGAGTCCGTGCTGAGACGCGTGGCACAGACAAATGGCCTCTTTCGCGTTAATGTTTTCGACAAGACCGGCCGCATGCTGCTCTCGAATATGTCCGCGGCAACCGGCATGCCGCTGGAAGCGCCGCGCGCGCTTCTTAAAGACGTATTGTCCGATTCACTGGAGGAGTTGGTGCTCGGTTTCCGCGGCCGCGCCTTTGGCTCGGCCAGCCGTTACGCGGTTGCCAAACAGCGGCGCCGCGGCGGCGCCATTGTGGTGAATATGGATGCCAGCGAGATGCTCGCCTTCCGCCGCGAAATCGGCGCGGGCGCCTTCATCCGCCAGGCCGGAGCGTCGCCGGGCGTGCGCTATGCCGTGGTTCAGGACAGTAGCCAGGTCCTGCTGGCTTCACAAGGCGTTTCCGGCATGGATGCCATCTCCGATGATCCCTTTTTGACAACGGCCTTTGCATCCACCAAGCCGTCCACCCGATTCCTGATGTACGAAAATGCCGAAGTATTGGAAGCTGTTCAAAGCGTGCTGTTGGATCAGGGCAGACGTGCGCTGCTTCGCATCGGACTCGATACCACGCATCTGCGCCAGGCCGAAGCACAGGCGCGCAAACGCGTCTGGCTCGTCACCATTTTGTTATTTGCGGTCGGCGCACTCGCGGGAGGCGGACTCATCGGCCTGCAATATTATCGCGTTTTGAGAAAGGCTTTCACCCGCGTGGAGGGCTATGCACAGGGTGTGCTCGATAACATGAGCGATGCGGTCATCGCTGTCAATGAACGCGGTGAAATCATTCTTTTCAATCGCGCCGCGGAACTGCTTTTAGGACGGACCGCAGCCGATGCTTTTGGCAAGGACTGCCAGGCGTGGCCGGAAATATGTGACTGGCTTGATCGTACGCGCGCAAGCGGGGAAAACCGGGATATCGACCCGGCTACCCTCGTCATTGGCGACCGCACCCGCTTCATCCAGGCCAGCGTCCATGCGCTGCACGATCCTCTGGGCGGGGTGGACATGGCCTTTATTGTGATTAGGGACCGGACCGAGCAGAAATACCTTGAGGATCAGGTGCGGCGGCATGAACAGATCACCGCCATGGGCCATCTCGCCGCCGGGGTTGCCCATGAGATCCGCAATCCCCTCAATGCCATCGGCATGATCGCGCAGCGCCTGCGCCGTGAATTCACTCCCAAAGAGGCAGATGAGGAATATGGCCAATTGACGGCCACCTTGCATGATGAAGCCAAACGCATCAATGAAATTATTCAGCAGTTTCTCGCCTTCTCCAGACCTGCTCCGCTCGCCCGCAGCGAGGTCGATATGACCGATCTCATTTCACGCGTGACAACGCTGATTCGCACCGAGGCCGACAGCCGCCAGGTCTCTGTGACCGTGGATTGTCCTGCCGGAATCCAGGCCTATGGCGATGCCCCCAAATTGCAGCAGGCGCTGCTCAATCTGTTGCAGAACAGCCTGGCAGCCTGCAGCACCGGAGGGCACATCCACGTGGTTTGCGCGGTTGAAGGTTCCACCCTGATCCTGCGCATCGAGGACGATGGCATCGGCATTCCCCGGGAAAATTTAAACAAAATATTTAATCTCTATTTCACCACCCGGGAATCCGGCAGCGGTCTTGGACTCAGCATTGTGCAGCAAATCATTTCCCAACATCAGGGCACGATCGATGTCACCAGTCAGGAGGGCCAGGGTACGCACGTCATCATCACGCTGCCGTTACAGAAAACACAAGGCAATTAAAAGAGAAGGATTATGCCCTACACGATTTTAATCGTCGATGACGAAGCCACGCAGCGCAATACGCTGGCGGGTTTTTTGAAAAAGAAGCACTATGTCACCCTGCAAGCCGCGGATGGCGATGCCGCGCTGGAACTGGTGCGCAGCAGTGCTGTTGATCTGGTATTGTCCGATCTGCGCATGCCCAAAATGGATGGCGCACGGTTGCTGACGGAGATCAAGGAGATAAATCCGCAGATTGCGGTCATCATCATGACGGCTTTTGGCACCCTGGAAGGGGCTGTGGCGGCCATGAAGGAAGGCGCGGCTGATTTCGTCAGCAAACCGGTGGATCTGGATCAGTTGGAGATCGTCATTGCCAAGGCGTTGGAGAGAAAGCAGCTCATCTCCGAGAACGAGCGTTTGCGCACCCTGGTGGAGGAGCGTCTGCAATTCGGCGGCATCATCACGCGCTCCGAGTCGATGCAGCAGGCGCTGAGCGTCGCGGTGCGCGCTGCCGCCAGCCGCGCTACCATCCTGATTCTGGGGGAGAGCGGCACGGGCAAGGAATTGGTGGCCAAGGCCATCCACCTGGCCAGTCCCAGAGCCGATGCGCCTTTTTTGGCGGTCAACATGGCCGCACTGCCGGAGTCGCTGGTGGAGAGCGAATTGTTCGGGCACGAGAAAGGGGCCTTCACCGGCGCCGATAAAGTCCGGCAAGGACGGTTTGAAGCCGCACAGGGCGGAACCCTGTTTATCGATGAAGTGGGCGACATGCCGCTGGCGACGCAGGCCAAACTGCTGCGCGTGCTGCAGGAGCAGCGTTTCGAACGGCTCGGGGCTTCACAGCCGATCCAGGCCGATGTGCGTGTGATCGCAGCCACGCATCGCCCTTTGGAAAAAATGGTTCAGGAGGGTAGCTTCCGCGAAGATCTCTATTATCGTCTCAAGGTAATCCGCATTGAGCTGCCGCCGCTGCGGGAGCGTAAAAACGACATCCTGCTGCTGGCGGACCACTTTCTTCATCAATTTGCCGAAGAAAATGCCAGGAGCATTCGCGGCCTCACGCGCGAGGCTGCGGACCGGCTGGTTAAATACGCGTTCCCCGGCAATGTGCGCGAACTGCAGCATCTCATGGAACAGGCGGTCATCTTGAGCCGCGATGAGTGGATCGGCGTTCAGGATCTTGCTTTTATTCCAGACTCTGGTGGTGATGAGTCCCCCTTGATCAGCGGATCGTTCATCGAGCGGGTGGCGGCTTTTGAGATGCAGATGATAAAGCAGGCTTTAACGGAGGCCGATGGCGTGCAGAGCAAGGCCGCGCGTCAGTTGGGCATGAGCGAGCGGCATTTGCGTTACAAATTGCAGAAATATGGATTTAAATGAGCAGCGTTTATAGAGCTTGTGAAAGGCTCATGCCCCAATAAGAACTTTTATAGTTGTAAAAGGGATCGTTTGACTGGTTCTTCAACCAGGAAAAGGTGACCGTCACCTTCAGGGGATTCAAATTGCTTTTCAGCTTTAAACGTTTCTCGATTTGCAGCCAGGCAGTCCGACGCTCGTCACTGCGTAGTTGTGCATCCGGAAAAATTTCTCCAGCCAGATCAGCCGCCAGACGCTCATCATAATTCTTTTCATCCCACCGTCCATTGATGCTCAACTGCATCTGCCACAGCAGGCGCTGCCGGTAGGTAGCCATGACGCTCTGGCCATGGTGCGCGAACACGTCGTCGAAAACGTCTTCATCGGAAAAATAGCCGCCTTCAGAAGAGGCCAGGTAGCGCGTCGCACTGTTCCAGTTGTGGCGGACTCGATACTCCGCACTGATGCCGATGTTGGCAGACAGCGACTGGGCGGCGCGCAGCGACAGGAGGCCTTGCAGGCTGTTGCCCGCCTCTGCATAAATGATCTCTGGTGCAGAGGTATCGGCCATGGCTTGATTTTCCTGGCTGTATATTTTTTGCTGGAGGTTTGTTTCAAGGATGAAGGTGGTGCCGCTGTCGAGGAACCAACTGCTGCGGACGAAGCCGAAGGTCCGGAAATGGGCGAACGGCTGCAGCAGCGGATAATTGCGATACGACAGGCTGATACCGGTATAGAGGAACCAGGATGGTGCTGCCACGATCTTGATTTGGGCATAGGAAGTGGTTTGTTCCTGTTCGTACCAGCGGTACAAATCGCCGTAGAATGATTTGCTGAAACGGATGCCCCAATCCAACTGGTTTTCGGATGCCCCCCAGTTTTTATAACCATTAAATCCAGCCTCGTGGGTGTGAGAATTGCGGTCATGATATTGTTCAAAGAGCGTTAATTCGCCCTGATAATAGAAGCGCAAACCGCTGGATGACTCCAGCCAATCATGATGGACGGTGATTTGCGAACTGGAAAAATAATCCGGCAACGCATAGTAATTGGCGAAGGCATTGCTGCTGTATCCGCTTTCGTTTTGCAGCGAGAGGCCGAATTGAGCCCAGAGCGGTGTGGCCAGTCCGAGGAGAATGGCGCCTGCCGCAAAAAGGATTGGCAGCGTTTTGGCGAATGGCTCTGGTCTAATTTTCATTGTGGATATTCCGTTTTTTTTCGCTTGCATTGGAAAAGTCTCCGCGCTTTATCACAAGCCGCGGAGACCTCTTGTCAGTTCAGGATGTGTAATTAGTTTCTACCTTTGCCGCCAGGACCTTTGGGCGCGGGCGTCTGTCCCTGACCAGGCGTCTGGCCGGCGGCGCCTTGACCAAACCCTCTGCCCGGCTGATTGCCCTTGCCGCCGCGGTATCCGGCGCCATCCATCGGACGAACCCAATCGCCATCCTGACAGTTGGCTACGCCATCTTTATCATCGTCGCGAAGGCGGTCATTGATGCCATCGCCATCTTCATCGACAAAGCCGTTGAATCGGCGGCCTTTGCCGGCGCCGCGACCGCTGCCGTCCTGCGGTTTGACAAAGTCGGGATCCTGTCCGTTGGGGACGCCATCGCCGTCGGCATCGGGGGCATTGTCATTGATGCCGTCGCCGTTTTCATCGACAAATCCGGGTGCGCCCTGCCCCTTGCCAGCGCCTGTGCCAGGTCTGACATAATCGGGATCCTGGCCATTGGGGATGCCATCGCCATCGGCATCGGGGGCCAGATCATTGTAGCCGTCGCCATTGGCGTCGACGAATTTTTCGCCATGCTGGATCGGCGTGGTTGGTGTGGTCGTTTGTGCCTGGCTCAAACCGACGCTCAGCAGTAAAGCGAGCGACAGTGCGAGTAGAGTCTTGCTGGTTTTCATGGTAGTGCTCCTTTTTTATATTTTTATCAAGTTCAATTTCAGGCCTGTTTGCCCGGTTAATAGCAAAGGGCGTGCCAAAACATATATGCAGTAGTTAAATATATCAAAATCAATTGATAAAAAATTTTATTGCACAAAACAGGTTTATGCAATTTCAAGGTGGACTCGACGAAATGGTCGAAGTGAACCACGAATTGGGCGAAATCTGCGATCAGGACAGCTTAGATGCTGCGTTTTCGACGTAAGGATGTCACGGTACTGAGTAGTAGCCCCACAGGGGACGTGTCTGCTCGCGTGCCCGGTTCAGCCTTAGCTGAGCGAAGCCCCAGGCGCTCGATGCTCAGCGCCGCGATCCAGCACGAGCAACGAGAGGGTTGAACTACTTATTGACATTGATCGTGTTTCTGCTTAATTTTGGCCGGTGTGTTTTTTACTATCAAAATTCTGGAGGCGAGGAGCGTTATGGTGAATGAAAAAATAGAACAAGCGATAAAAATCATGCAGGAGCAGGGCGTTGATATGTGGTTGACCTTTGTGCGTGAGACCTCGGCGACGCCCGATCCGGTCCTGGATCTCATTGCCGGCACCAATGTGGTGTGGCCATCGGCCTTTATTTTGACCGCATCCGGGCAGGCGACCGCCATCGTCGGGAGTCTGGATATGCAGACGGTCCGCGACCATGCTTCGCGCTACGAGGTTGTGGGATATCGCGATTCCGTACGTCAGCCTTTGCTGGAGGCCCTGGCGCAGTACCAGCCCAGGCGCATTGCCATCAACTATTCGACCAATGATGTCATGGCCGACGGCATGAGCCACGGCATGTATCTCATGCTGCAGGAGTATTTGCAGGACACGCCCTACGCCTCTGCACTGGAAACCAGCGAAGCGCTGGTGGCGGCGCTGCGCGGCCGCAAGTCGCCTGCCGAACTGGCGCGCATCCGCCGCGCCATAAAGGAGACGCTCGACATTTATGACCAGGTCACCCGTTATGCCAAACCGGGCATGAGTGAGCAAGCTCTGGCCGCTTTTATCACGGAGCAGATGCAGGCCAAAGGCTTGACGCCGGCCTGGGGCGCGGATCATTGTCCCTCGGTCTTCACCGGACCGGATACCGCCGGCGCTCACGCCGGACCCACCGGGCGGTTGATCGAGCCGGGCCATATCATGAATATCGATTTCGGTGTGCGCTTTGAAGGATACGTATCGGATTTGCAGCGCACCTGGTATTTCCGCCGTCCCGGCGAACAGGAAGCCCCGGCGGAAGTGCAGAAGGGATTCAAGACCATCTATGAGGCAATCCAGAAAGCAGCTGCTGCCTTGAAACCCGGCGTGGAAGGGTGGACCATCGACCACATCGCCCGTCAGCACATCGTCGATGCCGGTTACGAGGAGTACCCGCATGCGCTGGGCCATCAGGTGGGGCGCAACGCGCATGACGGCGCCGGACTGCTCTGTCCCATCTGGGAACGCTACAAGAATTTGCCCTATCTGAAAGTGGAGGTGGGACAGGTCTATACCCTGGAGCCGCGGCTGACGGTGGCGGGACGCGGTGTGGTCACCATCGAAGAGATGGTGGTGGTCACCGAATCCGGCTGCGAGTTCCTGTCGCCGCCGCAGACGGAGCTGATCGTTATTTAGTGACCGGACAACAGGTGGGCTCCACCTGTTTTTGGTGGGGCGCACCCTGCAAATTACAGAGTTGGGCTTCATCTTGAAGATGGAGCCCAACGATCCTTTCTCTGTAGCAGACACCTGCAAATCCGCTTTCAAATCCCCCGGTGTCTCGGTGACTCTGTGGTAACGAACTTAACCACAGGAACTCAGAGGCACAGAGAAAAAAGCCTCCACTGTTCCTCCTTCCTCAGAAAAAATTCTGCAAAATGATGCCCAAATCACTATAATCTATAAAATAGAAACCATCAGCAGCTTTAGAGTCTTCAACCGGAGGTAAAGGCATCATGAGACGCCCATCCCGCATCGCCGGCCAGGCGATGTTCATCCTTTTTTTTGCGGTCCGTTTGATCGCGCAGACGCCCGACGGGGCCACGCCTGTCACCAGCCCATCCACCTCATCACTCACGCTTGAGAAGGCAACCCTGTCGATTCCTCAAGTGATCGCCTATCAAGGATACCTGACCGATAATGATGGCAATGCCATCACCGGCACTCTGCTGGCGCGCGTGAGCATCTGGACTGCCGCCAGCGGCGGCACCAAGTTGTGGCAGGA
Source organism: Candidatus Zhuqueibacterota bacterium (assembly GCA_963169875.1). GTDB lineage: Bacteria > Zhuqueibacterota > Zhuqueibacteria > Residuimicrobiales > Residuimicrobiaceae > UBA2214. The sequence continues at coordinate 32,543 of CAUJEL010000136.1, read as the reverse complement.
AGATCAGAATCTGGATATTTATCAGGGCTACTTCACCGCTGAACTGGGGCGTGAGAATGCTTTTTCGCGGGTGCTCTTCGACGGCAGTCCGCGCTGGATCCAGTTGGAGATGAACGGGGAAGTGATGCAACCTCGCAAAGAGGTGCTCAGTGTGCCATTCAGCATTTACGCCTCCGATGCCGGCTCGCTGGGACAAGTCTCCGCCGATCAGTTTTACACCAAGACCCAGGCCGATGACGCGGCGAAAAACAGCATCGACGCCGCAAAATTGGGCGGCAAAAAAGCGGAAACCTTTTACGACCGCTTTCAGATCGAGGCTGGTTATGTGCCCCGCGGCGGCCTCAATACCATCAACGGCGATATGATCACGGACGGATCGGTGCAGCGCCAGGATCTGGGATTTTCTCTCGGCACCGGCACCATCACCGCTGTCAATGCCGGATCGGGCCTGGCAGGAGGGGGTGCCGCGGGCGCGGTGACCCTGTCCCTGGCGGCCGATTTTGCCAACGGTCAGGTCTACGACACCCGGTTCGTCAGACGCGATGAGAACAATGTGGTCACCAGTATGATGCTGGCCCCGGGCAGCATCACCTCGGAAAAGATCATCGACGGCGCCATACAGCCGCAAGATCTGGCTTTTCCCGCCAGCACCATCACCCAGATCATCGCCGGCACCGGCTTGACCGGCGGCGGCACCACAGGGGCTGTCACCCTGACCCTCAACAGCAACTATCAATCCGGCATCGCCTACGACAGCCGTTTTGTGCGCAAGGGTGAGGAAAGCAGCATCACCGGCGCCATGATTCGCGATGGCGAGATCACCGGCGCGGACATCAAGAACAGCACGGTGACCCAGGAGGATCTGGCTTTCAATATCGGCGATATCACCGGCGTCACCGCTTCCAACGGCATCAGCGGCGGCGGCCTGGTGGGCGACGTGCTCATCCAGCTCGAAGCGGGCTATCGCGATGGCTCGATATTCGACAGCCGTTTTGTGCGGCAGGAACAGGTCAACGTCATCACCGGCGCCATGATCAAGGATGGGACCATCACCAGCTATGATCTCGCATTCCCGGCAGGTGATGTCACCGCGGTGCAGACCACCAACGGCCTCACCGGCGGCGGCGTCATGGGCGATCTGCTCATTCAGCTTGAGCCGGGGTACCGCGATGGCTCTGCCTATGACAATCGCTTTCCCAATAAAAATTTGCCGGGCACGATTACCAGCTATATGATCAGCGACTATGGCGTCACCGGCGCTGATCTGGCGGATAATATGCTGCTGTCGCGCCATTTTCCCAACTATCTTTCCATCTCCAAATCATCCGCCAACGCCGCGGTGCTGGCGGTCAACAACACCGCGTTGTACAGCTCCTGGGGCCTCGAAGGCCAGGGCGTGACGGGGGGCGTTCACGGCATCAGCACCACCGGCACCGGTGTGCTGGGCGAGGGCAGTCTCTATGGCGTACATGCGCGCTTGGCCGGTCCGCCGACTCCGAACAGCTTTGCACTTTATGTGGATGGTCCCGCCCGCTGCACCACCGGCGGCTGGGGAGATCTGGCAGAAACCATATCATCAGACGAGGCTCTCGAAGCTGGCGACGTCGTCATCATCAATCCGGCGGGTGCCAATGAAGTCAAGCGCACCGCCACACCTTATGACCGCCGCGTCGCCGGCATCATCTCAACCGATCCCACCCTGATGGTCGGCAAAACGCTGGAAAATGGCTATCCGCTCGCCCTGGCGGGCATCGTGCCGTGCAAGGTCACCGCACAAAATGGCGCCATCGCACCGGGCGATCTATTGACCACCTCTGATCTGCCAGGTTATGCCATGAAAGCGGCTGAAATCACCCCGGGAGCCATGGTCGCAAAGGCACTGGAAGGTCTGGCATCGGGCACAGGGAAGATTCAGGTCCTTGTGGTCATGGATTAATCAACGCAGCCCAGAGTATTCGAGCAATAAGCCAGGAAATAGAAAATGAAGAATCGAATTTTGTTAGTATTGTTGATAGCATCAAGCTTACTTCAGGCGCAATCCTATCGATTGAGCCGCAGCGGTTTTACGGTTGCAGGCGGGCGTCAAAGCACTTCGCAGCATGTTGCAGCAACGCAAATGGGTGTGCCCGCCTTCAGCAATATGTACAGCGACAGTTACTCCATGGGCACGGTGACCGAAGTGGCGGTGCCCGCGGCGCAGATGCCAAAGCGATTTGCGCTGTTGCAGAATTACCCCAATCCTTTCAATCTCGGCACCACGGTGACGTGGCAGCTGCCGCGTCCCGCCAAAGTGCGTGTCGCGGTCTATTCGCTGCTGGGTGAGCGCGTTGCCATCCTTTTTCAGGGCCTGCAGCCAGCAGGGGAGTACCGCTTTCATTATATGGGCTTGGATCAAAATGGGCTGCAGTTGGCCAGCGGCGTCTACTTTGTCCGCATGGAGGCGGACGCGTTCCAGCAGGTGGTCAAGATGGCGGTCATCAAATAAGTCTTGCTTTTTTAAAAATAATGTGTAAATTTTGCTAGAAAAATGTGTAGAAAATCCTTTGCAGGGATGATACATGGCGACTAATTTAGCCATTGATGATGCGCTCATTGCCAAAGCCAAAGAAGTTGGACGGCACAAGACCAAGAAAGCCGCAGTCACGGAGGCGTTGGAAGAATATATCAAAAAGCATGAACAGATGAAGATCATGGAACTTTTTGGCTCGATCGATTATGATGAATCATTTGACCATAAGAAGCAACGGGCCAAAAAGTGAAGGTCATCGTCGATACTTCGATTTGGTCGCAAGCCTTAAGGCGATCCAAGCCAATTAAAAACAATTACATTGATGAATTGCGAACATTGATCCAGGCTTCGCGGGTGCAGATGCTCGGGCCGATCAGGCAGGAGTTGCTATCCGGTATAAAATCTTCAGATCAATTCAATCGACTGAAGTACCTGCTCTCTTTTTATCCGGATCTGGTCATCGAGACGGAAGATTATGAAAGGGCAGCACACTATTTTAATGTATGCGGGCAAAAAGGCATACAAGGCTCCAATACCGATTTCCTGATTTGCGCTATTGCAACGCATCATAAGATGTTGATTTACACTTCTGACACGGATTTTGAATATTACCAGGCACACATTCCCATTGAACTGCATAAACCACCTGTTTCAGGCAGCTGACTCAACTCAAACACGACACCATGCTGATAAAAGCCCTCTCACTCGGTCCGCTTGAAGTTAACTGCTATATTCTGAGCTGTCCGCAAACCCGTCTGGCGACGGTCATCGATCCCGGTGATGAAGCCGGAACCATCATGCAACAGATCGAATCCAACAAGCTCACCGTCACGTCCATTCTCTTGACGCATGGTCATTTCGATCACGTTTGTGCTGTCGCTGAGGTGCAAAAGGCGACTGGCGCGGTGGTCTATGCCCATGAGAAAGAAAAGCTCAATCTCGCCAGCGTGGCCTTGCAGACGCAATTCTTCGGCTTCCCGGCGCCGCAATCCTTCGAAGTCGACTACTGGCTGGGTGGCGGCGAGCAACTCGAGGTGGGGGAGTTGAAGCTGGAGGTCCTGAATACGCCGGGGCATTCCCCGGGAGGGATCTGTTTCCTGCAAGGCGATCTTCTTCTTTCCGGTGATGCACTTTTTTATGAATCCATCGGCCGTACTGATTTGCCAGGTGGATCGACCGATACCTTGCTCCGGGCCATCCGCAGCCAGCTTCTTGTGCTGCCGGATGCCACCCAGGTATATCCTGGCCATGGCAAAAACACCACCATCGGCCATGAAAAAAAATATAATCTGTTTTTGCAGTGAACCAGCCTGCCAGCCCTTGCCGGGAGGGCAGCAGCCCTCATCCGCGGGTTATTTTGTTGCTCGCATCTCCAAACAACTGCTCGAGTTACATCCAAAAACTCCTTGCAAGTTAGCGAAAAAATGGTTAAACTGGGGCGCGAAGAAGAGCGGTGATCTCGCGTCAACGGCGCGGTTTCATCGTGGACCCAAAAGTTTGGAGGTACTATGCTTGAAGCCGTTGGTTTGGTGCAAGCCAAAGTCGTCGTACGGGAAGATGAATGCAAAGGATGCGGACTCTGTATTGCGGCTTGCCCTGAAAATGTGTTGTTTGAACAGAAGCATTTGAATCGATTGGGGTATCACCCCGCCGGCTATACCGGATCGGGATGCACGGGTTGCGGCACCTGTTTCTACCAATGCCCGGAGCCCGGTGCCATCGCAGTCTACAAAAAAGGGTATGTCGGAGAGGAGGTGGCTTGATATGGCGAAACAACTCATAAAGGGTAATGAAGCCATCGTCAAAGGCGCCATTTTAGCCGGATGCCGTTTCTTTTTTGGCTATCCCATCACGCCGGCATCGGAGGTGGCTGAAGCCGCTGCCTATTATATGCCGCAGGTGGGGGGTACCTTCATACAAGCGGAGAGTGAAGTCGCGTCGATCAACATGGTTTATGGTGCCGCAGCTGGAAATGTCCGCGTCATGACCGCTTCTTCCAGTCCCGGCATCAGCCTCAAGCTGGAAGGACTCTCCTATTGTGCGGGGGCCGAGCTGCCCCTGGTACTGGTGGACATCATGCGCGCCGGTCCGGGCTTGGGCAACATCGCCCCGGAACAGAGCGACTACAATCAGATTGTCAAGGGCGGCGGTCATGGTAATTACAAGGTGATCGCCCTGGGGCCCAACTGCGCCCAGGAGATGTGCGATCTCACCATGTTGGCGTTTGATCTGGCCGATAAATACCGCAATCCCGTGGTCATCCTGGCCGATGGATTCATCGGTCAGATGGAAGAGCCGGTGGAGTTCCCCGAAGCCTACGCTTCGTTTCCTGACAAGCCCTGGGCTTTGCACGCCAATGCCGACGACGAGCACCGGCTCATCACCTCGATTCAACTTGAACCGGAAATGCTGGAACAGCATAACATACACTTGCAAGAGAAATACAGAATAATCAGCGAAAATGAAGTCCGATATGAAGATTATATGGTCGATGATGCGGAACTGGTCCTCATCGGCTATGGGGTTGTCTCTCGAATCCTGCAGACTGTTGTGGATGATCTGCGCGCAGAGGGGAAAAAAGTGGGCATGCTGCGGCCTGTCAGTTTATGGCCGTTTCCGAGTGCCCATATCGCCGAACTGGGCGATCGCGTAAAAAATTTCCTCGTCGTGGAATTGTCCAACGGTCAGATGGTGGATGACGTGCGTCTGGCCCTGATGGGCAAAACGCCGGTCCATTTTTATAATCGCATGGGTGGTATGGTTCCTTCTCCGGAAGAGATCTATGCCCAGGTGAAAACCATATGGGAGGCGTGAGACATGGCTGAGAAGAGATTGAGCAAAGCGGATAGTTTTTATAAAGTATACGAACGCACTCCCAGCGCCATCAAGGATGTGACCCATTATTGTCCGGGTTGCGGGCATGGCGTATTGTCCAAATTGATCGCCGAAGCCATTGATGATTTTGGCATTCGCGAACGTACGATTTTCATGAGCCCGGTGGGCTGCAGCGTGTTTGGATATTACTATTTTCGCACCGGAAATATCCAGTGTGCGCACGGACGTGCGCCCGCAGCGGCTACCGGAATCAAACGCGCGTATCCCGAATCCATTGTCATCAGCTATCAGGGTGATGGTGATTTGGCAGCCATTGGCGGCAACGAAATCATCCAGGCGGCCAATCGCGGCGAGAACATCACGGTCTTTTTTGTCAATAATGCCATTTATGGCATGACCGGCGGCCAACTCGCGCCGACGACATTGATCGGACAAAAAACCACGACTTCTCCATTCGGACGCAATCCCGCCAATGAGGGCTACCCGATCCGTGTCTCGGAGATGATCGCGACGTTGGAAGCGCCGGTCTATGTCGAGCGGGTGATGCTGGGCGATGCAAAGAATACCAACAAAGTGCGGCGCGCGGTGCGCAAAGGACTTTCGAACCAAATCGACAACAAGGGCTTTTCGCTCATCGAAGTGCTCTCCGTCTGTCCATCAGGCTGGAAGATGACTCCGGTGCAAGCCAAACAGTGGATGAATGACTTTATGTTGAAGCAATTTCCACTGGGTGTTTACCGGGACCGCTCTGAAGAAATCCCGGTTCGCGAAAGCCAACGTCACGTTTTTTCCGTGGACGGCATCCGGGACAAATTGGAATTACCCAAGAGCGGCGAGCAAACTATGCAGGTTGAAAAGCCCGCGGCTGAATTCATGAATCCCCGGCTCAAACTGGCTGGTTTCGGCGGACAAGGCATTCTCATGCTTGGCCTCATGCTTGCGGAAGCGGGTATGCGCGCCGGCTACCATGTCTCCTGGATACCTTCCTACGGTCCCGAAATGCGCGGTGGAACCGCCAACTGCCATGTCAATTTGTCAGAACGGCGCATCGGTTCCCCGGTCGTGAGCAAACCAACGGTGCTGGTCGCCCTCAATCAGCCTTCGCTCGACAAGTTTGAGAGCGAAGTCGCCCCTGGCGGCCTGATCATTTACGACACCGCTCTGGTGCCCAATCCGCCCAAACGCAAGGATGTCAAGGTGCTCGGACTTCCGGCCACCACCATCGCGGATGAATTGGGCAATACCCGCATCGCCAATATGGTGGTGCTGGGAGCTTATGTCGGTTATTCGCGAATTCTGCCTAAGGAAGTGGTCTTTTCCGCCCTGCCGGCGTTGATCAAGCGCAAGAATTTATTGCCGCTCAACGAGCTGGCCGTGGAAAAAGGCATGGAGTTCGTCACCCGCATGGGGAGTTAAACGAAGAGCGTGACGAGTCTGGGCGATAAACAAGTTCGACGTTCCTTGAAACAACGGATTTTCGATGAATTGTTGCCGTTCGTGGCCAAGCCCGGCCGCTATATCGGCAACGAATTCAACATGATCCGCAAGAACCCGGCAGACATGGATACCCGGGTGGCGTTGGTCTTTCCCGATGTGTATGAGGTGGGAATGTCCTACATGGGCTTTCCCATCCTCTATCATATCCTCAATCAACAGCCGCGGGTATATGCTGAGCGCGCGTTTGCGCCATGGGCCGACATGGCGGCGCAGATGCGCAGCAAAGGGGTGCCGTTGTTCTCGCTCGAGACGTTCTCGCCTCTGGCTGATTTTGATCTGATTGGATTCACACTCCAGTATGAGATGCATTATACCACGATTGTGGATCTGATCGATCTGGCGGGATTGCCGCTGCTGGCGGCGGAACGTCATGACGGTCCATTGATCATCGGGGGAGGCCCCTCGGTGTTCAACCCGGAACCGGTTGCCGATTTTTTTGATCTTTTCGTGATTGGCGACGGTGAGGAGACCCTCCTCGATCTGGTGACCGTGGTGCGCAGAGCAAAACAGGAAAAACTGTCGCGGCAGGATTTGTTATGCGCCTGCGCACAGATTCCCGGGGTTTACGTACCGCAGTTCTATCAGCCGCACTATTCAGAAACGGGCGCTTTTGCGGGATTGACGCCGCGTACCAGCGGAGTTCCCGAACGCATCCGCGCCCGGATCGTATCCGCTTTGGAAAAAAGTCATTATCCCGGCCGGCCCCTGGTGCCGGTGATCACCACGACGCACGACCGCGTTTCGTTGGAGATCGCCCGGGGCTGTTCACGGGGGTGCCGGTTTTGCAATGCCGGCATGATCTACCGCCCGGTGCGGCAGCGCAGTGTCGCTGATTTGACGGCGCAGGCGGTGGCGAATATCGAGCATACCGGATACGATGAAGTTTCACTGGTTTCGTTATCAACTTCCGATTATGAGAATCTGGAAGCATTGATGACGGAACTGCAGGCGCAGCTGGGCCACAAGATGGTCAATATCTCTTTTCCATCCCTGCGGCCGGAAAAATTTACCGCGCAGGTGGCGCGATTTGCCAAAGGCGTGCGCAAATCGGGGCTCACCCTGGCGCCGGAAGCCGGCACACAGCGGCTGCGCGATGTGATCAATAAAACAACCTCCGCCGAGGATCTGCTCAGGGCCGTGGATCTCGCCTTCCGGGAAGGCTGGCGGCTGGTAAAACTCTATTTCATGATCGGGCAGCCGAGCGAGACCGATGCAGATCTCGAGGGGATGGTCGATCTCATCAAGCAAGTCATTGCATTGGGACGCCGCTCTCATGGCGTCAAGATCAACGTTTCTGTTTCACCCTTTGTCCCCAAAGCCATCACACCTTTTCAGTGGGTGGCGCAGGATGCGCCAGAGGAGACACAGCGAAAAATCGACTTTTTGCGCAGCCGCATCCGCGACAAATCCGTCAAACTTTCCTGGCGGGAAGCGGATGTGGCAGAAATTGAAGGTGTGCTGGCACGCGGAGACCGCCGGCTCGCGCCGGTCATCCTGTACGCCTGGCGCCTGGGGGCCCGCCTCGAAGGCTGGTCGGAGCATTTTAACGCGGATCATTGGCTGCAGGGTTTGACCGCGAACGGTCTGAGCGCGACACAATTCACCGGGGCATGGGATCTGAATGCGGCTCTGCCCTGGGATCACCTGGATAAAGGGGTGAGTAAAAAATTTCTCCGGGACGAGTACCAGCGCGCTCTGGGGCAAAACGTCACCCATGACTGCCGCGATGCACTGTGCAACCGCTGCGGCCTCATGGGGCAACCGGTGTGTCAGAATATTCTCAACCGGGAAAAAGAGGAGCCATTGCCGGCCGCGATGCCTGCTGAGGAGCCATTGCCGGCCGCGATGTCTGCCGAGGCGCCATTGGAAACAGCGCCCCTGATTGTGAACCGGCCCCATGAAGGGACCTGGGTCCGTTTGCATTACATCCGCGGGGAAGAGATGCGCTGGATTTCGCACCTGGATTTTATTCATGTATTCGAGCGGGCGCTGCGCCGCTCCCGGTGGCCCCTGGTCTACAGCGAAGGATTTAATCCGCATCCGAGAATGTCGTTTGCGCCGCCGCTGCCGACCGGATACACCAGCCGCGCCGAGTATATCGATTTGCAGCTCAGTGAGGTGGATGTCGAACATCTTCACGCCTCCATGTCGGTTCAGCTTCCAGGCGGCATCTCTATTGAAAAAATTGTGCCTCTGCCGCGCAAGCCGCGCGCGCTGGGGGATGCGATCGATTGTGCAGAGTACGATATCAGCTGGCCAGCCCAAGGCTGGCCAGAAGATTTGCCGGCGCGGATCGATGCCCTGATGGCACAGGAAGAACTTGTCGTTGTGCGGCAAAAAGAAGGCGAAACGCCGCGCCGCATCAACATCCGTCCGTTCATTCAAAGTATCAGCGTGCAGAACGAACGTCTGCATGTCATCTCCCATATCGATCACGGCAAGACCGTGCGCATGGATGAGATCATCAATTTATTGTTTCCGCAAGAAATCGACCGCGTCCGTATGTCCCGTTATGAACGCGCCGCGGTCTGGATCAGCAGGGAGGGCGTTCTTTACGCGCCTCACGAGAGTGTGGAAACGAACTAAAACCTGGATCTATGAGGAAAAATGAAAAAAGAAATTATCATCAATATCTCCATTGGTGAAACGCGCATTGCTATCATGGAGGATGGCCACCTGGCCGAGCTCTATTTCGAAAAACCGGAAAACGAGCGCATGGTGGGTGACATCTATTATGGCCGCGTCGCCAAAGTGGTCAAAGGCATGCAAGCCGCCTTCATCGATATCGGTCTGAATCAGGATGCTTTTCTGCACTTTTCGGACATCGGTGAAAACATCAGTGAATTCAATCAGCTTTATCCCAAGCTGGAAAATAAGGATCAACCACGCCAGGGCCGCGGCCGCAACCGCGACCGCGAGCGGGAGCGGGACAACAGCGACAACTACTTGCGTCAGGGACAGCCCATCCTGGTGCAGGTGACCAAGGAACCCATTTCCAACAAGGGTGCCCGCGTCACCACCGAGATTTCCCTGCCCGGCCGTTTTCTTGTGCTCATCCCCTATGATGACATGATTGGCGTGTCGCGCAAAATCACCAACCGCCGCGAACGTGCCCGCCTGAAACAACTGGGCCGCGCCATCAAACCAGATGGCTTTGGACTGGTCATTCGCACCGTCTCCGAAGGCAAAGATGAAGAAATGCTGCGCGCTGACATGGATGCTCTGGTGAAGATGTGGGAACAGATCAAGAAGAACATTGATCAGAACAAACCCCCGATCATCGTGCATAAGGACATCGATGTGCTGTCGAGTGTAATCCGCGATCTCTTCACCCCGGATATCACGCGGCTGGCCGTCGATAACAAGAAAATGCACAAACAGATCATCAAGTATCTGCGCGATGTCGCCGCACCGCTGGTCAACCGCACCGAGCTGCACACCGACCGTACACCCATTTTTGACCGCTTTGGCATCGAACAGGAAATCAGCCGCAGTCTGGCGCGCAAAGTGTGGCTCAAGAGCGGCGGCTATATCTTTTTCGACCACACTGAGGCGTTGGCGGCCATCGATGTCAACAGCGGCCGCTTCATCGGCAAACGCGATCACGACGCCAACAGTTTAAAGATCAATCTGGAAGCCGCCCGGGAGATTGCCCGGCAGTTGCGTATCCGCGATATCGGTGGCATCATCATCATCGATTTCATCGACATGGTGGAAGAGAAGAACCGTAAAAAGCTCCAGGATGAATTTTTCAATGAACTCAAGAATGACCGCGCCCAGGTCAATGTGGCGCCCATCTCCCAGTTCGGCATCATCGAAATGACCCGGGAACGGGTGCGTCCGGCGCTTTTGTTCACCATCAGCGAAGCGTGTCCGGCCTGCCTTGGCACCGGCCGCGTCATTTCCAAAACCACGACCCTGGCGCGCATCGAGCGCTGGATTCAGCGCTACCGCGCGGAAAAAGGAGAAAGAAGTCTGCAACTGCTGGTGCATCCCGAACTGGCGCATTTTCTCTCCGCGGGATATCGCAGTCAGATTTTCCGGCTCAGTCTGAAATACTGGACGCGCATCAAACTGGCGGCGGACGAGAATATGAGCATGGAGGATTTTCGCTTCCTCGATAAAGAGGGCGAGAACGATATCACCAATAAATTCAGTTGATTGTGACGAGGGCCGCCAATCATTTCTTGTCTCCAGTCCTGGTTTTGCGATGAGAAATTCGCCAGATACATAATATCATCTTGACAAATAGCAAAAAAATTGCTATATTTACAAGCTTTATTGGTTTGACATATGAAAAATCATGGAGAGAAGATCAATGTACGCCATTGTCGACATAGCCGGCGAGCAGTTCAAGGTTGAAAAAGATGACCAGATTGTTGCCCCGAAACTGGCGGGCGAAGTCGGGGATAAGATAGAGTTGGAAAAAGTGATGATGCTGGCTGGCAAGGGTCCAGCCAAAATCGGCACGCCCTACATCGAAGGCGCCAAGGTGCAGGCCACGATTGTGGAGCACAACAAGGCCAAAAAAGTGCCCATCTTTAAAAAGATCCGCACCGAAGGGTATACCCTTTTCAAGGGACATCGCCAGCAGCACACGAAATTGAAAATTGACAAGATCATTGCCTAGGAGCGGATTCGTCTCCGGCTCGGTATAAGGAGGTTGTTCATATGGCACATAAAAAAGGTGTTGGCAGTTCGCGTAACGGCCGCGACAGCAATCCGCAGATGCTCGGCGTCAAGCGTTATGACGGCCAGGTGGTCACAGCGGGCAGCATTCTCGTGCGCCAGCGCGGCACGCGCATCCATCCCGGTTTGAACGTCGGTATCGGATCTGATGATACCTTGTTCGCCCTCAAGGATGGCAAAGTGAAATTCACCAACCATGGCAAGAACAAAAAGCGGGTGAATATCATCCTATAAGTCTGTTTTCCCGGCAAAATATCAAGCGCGGCACCTGCCGCGCTTTTTTTTTGTGCCGGAAAAAGTATGCTACAAAAATAATGCCATTCTTTGGAAATTTGACTTGACTCTTTAGGGCTATTGTCCTATATTATTTGCGTGTACTAGTTCATTTCCCTTTTGATGCCGTCGGGCGCGTCGGTCGACACGGCCGCCGCAGGCAGCGGAAGGGCATTTTTATTGGCAGAAAAGGGAAGAACGCGCATGTCTGTGACCCTGGCTGAAGTCGAACGCATCGCTGCGTTGGCTAAACTCTCGTTTTCGGATGAAGAAAAAGCGCAATTCACCGAGCAGTTCAATCAAATCCTCGCTTACGTCGACAAGCTCGATGAGCTCGACCTGTCCGCCGTGGCACCCACCTCGCATGTGCTCGCCGGCCCGCCCCTGTTACGCGATGACGAATACCGTCCTTCCCTGACGCCGGATGAGGCGCTCGCCAATGCGCCGCGCCGCAATAAAAACCTTTTCAGCGTCCCGAAAGTGATCGGGGGATGAGATGACGCCACGCTGCGCCGCCATCATCCCCGCCCGCTATGCCTCTTCACGGTTTCCCGGGAAGCCCCTGGCTCTGATTGCCGGAAAGCCGATGATTCAATGGGTCTATGAACGCGCCCGACTGGCCAAAGGCTTCGATCATCTCCTGGTGGCCACCGATGACGATCGTATTCTCGAAACCGTGCTCTCTTTCGGCGGCAAGGCGGTGATGACACCCTCCGACCTGCCCTCGGGCACGGACCGCGTCGCCTGGGTCGCCCGGGATCTGGATGTGGACGTGGTGGTAAATCTCCAGGGCGATGAGCCGCTCATCGAACCGGACGCGCTTGAACTGGTGGTCGCCACCCTGATCTCGGATGACGAAGCCGTGATGGCCACTCTGGCGCGCCGCGTGTACGATGGCGAAGAGCTGCGCCATCACGATACCGCCCGGGTGGTTATGGATTACCGCCAACGCGCGCTCTATTTCTCCCGCGCCGCCGTGCCGTTCGCCCGTGACGTCCAGGACATCACCCAATGGCCCGGCCATTACACCTATTACGATCAGATCGGCCTCTATGCCTATCGCAAGCCTTTTTTGTTGGCCTATAAAGACCTGCCCTATTCACAATTGGAGCAGGCTGAAAAACTGGAACAACTGCGCGCGCTGGAAAATGGCTACATCCTCAAGGTTGGACTGTGTGATTTTCATCCCATCTGCGTCGATGTGCCCGAACACCTTGCAGCTGTGGAACATCGAATGAAGGAGATGGGAATTGCGCGATAAAGGACACACCAAATACATCTTTTTCACCGGAGGCGTCGTCTCCAGCCTCGGCAAAGGCATTTCAGCGGCTTCCATCGGCCGGCTGCTCAAAGCGCGCGGCTACAACGTCACCATCATCAAGCTGGATCCCTATATCAATGTCGATCCCGGCACCCTCAGTCCGTTCCAGCACGGCGAAGTCTATGTCACCGATGACGGCGCCGAGACCGATCTCGATCTTGGCCATTACGAGCGTTTTATTCATACCAACATGACGCGGCGCAACAATACCACCACCGGACAAATCTACTATACGGTCATCACCAAAGAACGCCGCGGCGATTATCTCGGCAAGACGGTTCAGGTGATCCCGCACATCACCGATGAGATCAAGCGCCGGATTTTGCAGGCAGGCGAAGGTGACAGCCGTTACGATATTGTCCTCATTGAAGTGGGCGGGACCGTGGGCGATATCGAGAGCCAGCCCTTTCTCGAAGCGATCCGCCAGTTCACGTTGGAGCAGGGCCATCAGAACGTCATGAATGTGCATCTCACCCTGGTGCCCTACATCCGCGCCTCGGGCGAGATCAAGACCAAACCGACGCAGCATTCGGTCATGAAGCTGCGGGAGATCGGCTTGCAGCCGGACATGCTGCTTTGCCGCACCGAAGTGCCGCTGCCCCAGGACGCCCGCGACAAGATCGCGCTTTTTTGTTCGCTGCTTCCTGAGATGGTTTTTGAAGCGCGCGATGTTGATTCCATTTACGAAGTGCCGCTGCTGTTCGAGCAGGATGGCGTTGGAGATCGCGTGGTTGCCAGGCTGGGTCTTGAACCGTGCGAGCCCGATCTCTCCGGCTGGAAAAATTTCGTTCGCAAGGTCAAGGATCCAAGCGCCTATGTGCGCATCGCCATCTGCGGCAAATATACCAATTTGCACGATTCCTATAAAAGCATCATCGAGGCCTTCGTTCATTCAGGGGTGGAGAATGACGCCCGGGTTGAGCTGAAGTGGCTCGACTCTGAGGAGATTGAAGCCAAAGGGCCGGCCCAGTTCCTTGGCGATATCGCCGGCTTGTTGATCCCGGGTGGATTTGGCGAGCGCGGCATCGAAGGCAAGATCGCCGCGATTCGTTATGCGCGCGAAAAAGGAATCCCCTTTTTCGGCATCTGTCTTGGTCTGCAATGTGCGGTCATCGAATTCGCACGTACCGTTTGCGGCCTTGAGGATGTCAACAGCACCGAGTTCAATCCCTCGGCGCAAAATCCGGTCATCGATCTCATGGAAACCCAGGTTCAGGTTTCACAAAAAGGGGGTACCATGCGCCTGGGCGCTTATCGATGTCTTCTTGAACCGGGAACGCACGCGCATCAAGCCTACAAAACCGTGGAGATCAGCGAACGGCACCGCCATCGCTATGAGGTGAACAACGGCTATTTGGAAACGCTGAAATCACGCGGCCTGATCGTCGCCGGCACCAATCCGGACAATCATCTGGTCGAAGTGATAGAACTGCGCGATCACCCCTGGTTTGTCGGTGTGCAATTTCATCCCGAACTCAAATCGCGGGTGCTGCAGGCGCATCCGCTGTTCCGCGAGTTCGTCGCCGCGGCATTGGCCTTTAAACTCCATCAGCAAGAACGTGATGATAAGGAAACATTCCATGAAGACAATTAGCATTGGTTCGATAAAAATCGGCCCTGATGAACCCCTGGCTCTGATCGCCGGGCCTTGCGTCATCGAAAGCGAGGAGATCGTGCTGCGCACCGCAGAGCGCGTCCAGAAAATAGCGCAGCGGCTCGGCATGCCCTATATATTAAAATCCTCCTACACCAAGGATAACCGTTCCTCCTCGCAGACCTATCAGGGCGCCGGCATGGAGGAGGGTCTGAAAATTTTGCAAAAGGTGCGCAACGAACTGGGCGTCCCGGTGCTTTCGGATATTCACAACGAGCATGAAGCGGCGCCGGCCGCCGAGGTGCTGGATGTATTGCAGATACCCGCCTATCTTTCCATGCAGACTTCCTTGACTGTGGCAGCCGCCAAAACGGGCAAGGCCATCAATGTGAAAAAGGGCCAGTTCCTCGATCCCATGGACATGAAAAATGTCGTCGCCAAGATCGAGCACGAAGGCAATTATAACATCATGCTCACGGAACGCGGCACCTTTTTTGGTTATCATAATCTGGTGATAGATTATCGCAGCCTGCCGGTGATGCGCAGTCTGGGTTATCCGGTGGTGATCGATCCAACCCATGCCATCCGCGTCTATGGCATCTCCTCCAGCGATCCGCGCGGCGGCAACCCGCAGTTTGTGCCCGCGCTCTCGCGTGCCGCCATTGCCGCCGGATGCGAAGTCATTTTTATAGAGACACATCCCAACTGCTCTGAGGCGCTCTGCGATGCGGCGAGCATGTGGCCTTTGGATCGGCTGGAGCATCTGCTGATTCAGGTGAAAAAAATGGATGAATTGCGGCGTGAACTCGAAGCCAGGTATCCGGCCTGATATAATATGAAAAAGAGCATGAAGGATCAGCAAAAACAATCGCTGGATATGAGCAACGATGATCCCATCGCCAGCGCGCGCGAAGTGTTTCGCATCGAGAGCGAAGCGGTCGCAGATTTGGCCAAAAGGGTTGATGCCGGGTTTGCGCGCGCTGTTGATCTGATACTCCACTGCAAGGGCCGTGTCATCGTCACCGGCCTGGGCAAATCGGGCATCGTCGGCACCAAGATCGCTGCCACGTTGACCAGCACCGGCACGTCGGCGCTGTTCCTGCATCCGGTAGAGGCGGTACACGGCGATCTCGGCATGGTGTTGAAAAATGATGTGGTCATCTGCATTTCCAAAAGCGGCGAGACCAACGAGATCACCAAGCTGTTCCCGATGCTGAAGGAAATCGGTGTGCCCATCATCACCATGACCGGTAATTTGCGCTCCGCCCTGGCGCTGCGCAGCGATGTGGTGCTCGATGTGGGTGTGGCTGAAGAAGCGTGCCCGCATGATCTGGCGCCCACCGCCAGCACCACGGCCACCATGGCGATGGGCGATGCCCTGGCCGTGGCTTTACTGAAAAAGCGGCAGTTCAAAACGGAGGATTTTGCGTTTTTGCACCCGGGCGGTTCCCTGGGCAAAAAACTGGTAAAGATATCAGAATTGATGTTCACAGGTGATCTCATCCCACAGGTGCTTGCGGCTGCCAGTCTCAAGGAAGTCATCTTTGAGATCACCCGCAAACGCTTCGGCTGCACCTGCGTGGTGGATGATGAGGGTCGTTTGATCGGGCTCATCACCGATGGCGATTTGCGCCGCACCATGCAGCGGCTGGAGGATTTCAGCCGCTTGCAGGCCCGCGACATCATGAACCAGACGCCCAAGACCATTCTCCATACGGTCAGGGCGACACAGGCGCTGGAATTGATGAAGCATTTTAACATCATGCAGGTGGTAGTGATCAACAACGAGAAACATCCCGTGGGCATGGTGCATATACATGACCTTTTAGAGGCAGGAATCGGATCGTAATGGCGCCCCTGAAGAAGAGAATAAAAAACACGCTCATCTATTATCTGGTTATGGCGATGGTCGGATTGCTGCGCGCCTTGCCAAGATCCACGGCGTTGGCAATGATGCGCGGATTTGGATCGCTCGCCTTCACTCTGGCCGGAAAAGAACGTGAAAAAACAATCCGCCATCTGACCTGGGCTTATGGTCAGGAAAAATCAGCGGCTGAAATAGAGCGGATGGGCCGGGCTGTGTTTCGCAATCTGGCCGCTGCGGCCGCGGATGCGTTCAGATTGCCCAAAATTCTCGATGCGGGCATCAACACCCTGGTCAAATCCAAAGGCGCGGAAAGGCTGCGGCAAGCCTATGACCGCGGCAAGGGCGTGATTGTCCTGACAGGCCATTTTGGCAATTGGGAGCTGTTCGGCGCCTGGGTGGCGCAAAACGGCTATCCCACCAAGGTGGTGGGGCGGAACGCCTACGATCCGCGACTGGACCGGCTGATTGTGAATATGCGCAATCAGGCGGGTTACACCAACATCGCCCGCGGTAAGGGGACACGGGAACTCGTGCGTGCCCTGCATGATCATTACTGCATCGGCATGCTGGTGGACCAGGATACCAAAGTTGAGGGTGTTTTTGTTGATTTCTTCGGACGCCCTGCGCACACGGCTGTGGGCCCGGTTATTCTGGCGCGCAAGTTTGGTGCGGCTATTTTGCCGGCATTTATCCATCGTGAACCCGATGATACGTATCTGATCGAATTTGATGAAGAGATCATCCTTGAAAAGAGCGAGGATGAAGAGAAGGATTTGCTGATCAACACGCAAAAAATTTCCGATGCCTACGAGCGTGCCATCCGCCGCTTCCCGGAACAATGGGTGTGGATGCATGAACGCTGGAAAAAACAGCCGGGTGATATGATAGAGCAGGTGGAATCATGAGACGGTGCTCTCTGTTGCTGCTGTGCGTCGTATTTGCGGGGGTGATGAGCTGCCAGAAGGAAAAGCCGGACACCAACGCGCTTCTGGGGGACGAAAAAGAAGCGCCGGACCAGGAGGGATGGAATTCCAAAGTCACGGCCACTAAAAATGGCCGTCTCGAGGCCGTCGTTACCTATGGCCATATGGCGCGCTACAGCAAACAGAAACGCGTTTTTTTCGACGAGGGCGTTGCAGTGGATTTCTATGATGCCTATGGCCGGCCCAGATCGCGTGTCACCGCAAGTACCGGTGAGCTTTACGAAGCGACCAATGACATTATCGCCATCGGACAGGTTGTCGTTCATTCCGATACCGGCATTACGGTGTGGACGGAGCGGCTGGGGTATCGCCAGGCGTCGGGAAAAATCTATTCGGAAGTCGATGTCAAGCTGGTGACCGACAAAGGGGATACCTTATATGGCACCGGCTTTGAGTCGGATACGCAGCTGCAGCAGTGGGAGATCAAAAAACCGCGTGGCACAGCCCATTCAGGTTTGGAATTATCACCCGAGCAACTGCGCAAACGACCAGCCCGAAGCGACACGGCCGCAGCGGGCACACTGCCGATGACCAATCGGCCTTAACGCACTGTTGGAAGACCGGGATGGCGAAGAATAAAATAGTTGTTGCCATAGTGGCATTAGTTCTTTATATTGTCTGCCCTTCGCTGCATGCACAGACCGGAGGCCGGCTGGTGCTGGTGCGCGCCGATTCCGCACGAGGTTTTCTCGATCAGGGGCGCCAGGTGCGGGAGTTGATCGGCGGGGTGGAGTTCCAGCAGGATTCCAGTCACATGTACTGTCAAAAAGCCAGGCAGTATGTGGATGAAGGGTATGTCCATTTCACGGGCGCGGTGCGCATTGTCAGCCCGCCGCGGCAGTTGCTGGCGGACGAGATTTTTCATTATGAGCAGCGGCGCGAGCAGATCGCCCGCGGGCATGCCCGGCTGATGGACCGGGTGCGCACGCTCGATGCCCAATCCTTGCATTACTTCGAGATAGCGGATCGTGCGCTGGCCGATGGCAATGCACTGCTGCAGGATCCTGAAGAGCGCGTCACTTTGCGCGGCCAACGCATCGAGTATCTGCGCGGCAAGGGCTATGCGAGCGTCGAAAGACGGCCGGTGTTCGTGCGTCAGGACAGTTCTGCCAAAGACAGTCTGGTCATTCGCAGCCGCATCATGGAAATGCTCGACGACGGCAAGCGCGTCCAGGCGCGCGATAGTGTGACCATGGTTCAGGGATCGACCTCGGCGCAGTGCGGATTGTTGCGATACCTGCGCGAGGAGGAAAAGATCACCCTGGTTGAGCAGCCCCGGGCACAGCGTGACGAGGACCGGATGCGGGGCATTGAGATCGATCTGTACATGAAAGAACGTACGTTGACCGGCATTGAAATTCGCGGTCAGGCCATGGTATTGACCAGGGTCGATACGCTGCTCAGTCAGGATCTGATGCACGACTTTCTCAGCGGCGAAAAGATCTATGTCGGCGTAAAAAATAACCAGGTCGACTCGGTTTATGTCAAGGACAGGGCGACGAGTTATTATCACTTGTTTGAAGATAAAAAGTACAAAGGCATCAACAAAGTTCTCGGCGATGAACTCGGAATGAGTTTTCGCGATGGGAAAGTGCATCGGGTGGCGGTGACGAGTTCCCCGGCAGCCTCCAACGGCATATTTTTCCCGCGCAGTCAACAAGTTGCTCTGGCAAAAGAATTGGATGCCTTGCTGGAGCAGTTCCGTAGCGGAGTCATCGCCCCGCAGCAGCCAAGAAAAAAGGACGTGGGTCCCGTCGATGACGAACGAACCAGTACTAAAATGCGAAAACCTGGTCAAAATATACGGTAAACGCACGGTAGTCAATCAGGTCAGCATCTCCATAAAACGCGGTGAAACGGTCGGGTTGTTGGGACCGAATGGAGCTGGCAAGACAACCACCTTTTATATGATCGTGGGGATGATTCATCCCAATTCCGGACGTATCATTCTCGACAACCAGGATATCACCGCCATGCCCATGTATAAACGGGCGCGGCTGGGTATTGGTTATTTGCCGCAGGAGGCTTCAGCGTTTCGTCGCCTCACGGTCGAAGAAAATATCCTGGCCATTCTGGAAACGCTGCCGCTGACGAAAGCGGAGCGCAAAGAGCGCTGTCAATCGCTTTTGGAAGATTTGGGTGTGACGCGCGTGGCCAAAAGCAAGGCCTACATGCTCTCCGGCGGCGAGAGGCGGCGCGTTGAAATTTGCCGGGCGCTGGTGACCAATCCCAGTTTCATGCTGCTGGATGAGCCCTTCGCGGGCGTCGATCCCATCGCAGTCGAGGACATCCAGCATATTGTTGCGGACTTGAAAAAACGCAACATCGGCGTCTTGATCACCGACCACAATGTTCATGAGACGCTTTCCATCACCGACCGGGCTTATCTGCTCTTCGATGGCCGCGTCCTCAAGGCGGGGTCAGCCGAGTATCTGGCCAATGATGAAGAAGCTCGAAAATTATATTTTGGCGACAAGTTTAAATTGGATCGTTAGGTTCTGGAGCAAAAGCACATGGTACAAATATCGCAAAAACTAGTCATGCAACTGAAACAGTCTCCGCAGCAAGTCTTGCTCTCGTCCCTGCTGCAGCTGCCTGTTTTGAGCCTCGAGCAGCGCATCCGTCTGGAATTGGAGACCAATCCGCTCCTCGAATTGGAGATGGAAGATGAGCTGCTCCAGGAGGAGGCTCAGGAGCAAACCCAGGAGAGCGATAAACCGGCGGAAGAGGAAAAGCCTGTCGACGAGCCCAAGGAAGAAATTGACTGGGAAGAAATACTGAATGATGAAGAAAGTTTTGAAATACGCATCCCGAGAGAGAAGAATGTCGAGACCTATGAGCGTCCCGAAGTATATCATGAGAGCCTCACCGATCACTTGATCAGCCAGCTGCATCTGGCCGGTCTGACGCCGGATGAAGATGTGGTGGGCGAATATATCATCTGGAATATCAACAGTGTCGGTTATCTGGGCACCAGCGTAGAGGCCATATCGGAGAATCTTCAGGAAGATCCCGAGGTGGTGGAACGCATCCTCGGGATTATCCAGCGATTCGATCCCGTCGGAATTGGCGCGCGCAATCTTCAGGAATGCCTGCTGGTACAGCTCCTGGAGGAACGGCCGCTTCATCAACTGGCCATCCTGATTATCCGCGATCATTATGAAGATTTTAAAAACAAGCGATTCGAAAAACTGGCCAAGGATCTCGAGGTCGATCTCGAGACCGTGAAGCAGACCATCGCGCATATCACCAAACTCAATCCCAAGCCGGGTGAAGGCTATGCCTCCTTTGTGGATAATTATATTATCCCCGACCTGGAGGTGCGCAAAGAGGATGGCGAGTTCAAAATATTCATGCACGACTGGAACGTGCCACAGCTGCGCATCAACAACGAGTACCGCAAGATGATGCTCGACCGCAAGCATACCAGCAAGGAGACGCGCGATTACATTAAAAACCGCCTCGAATCAGCGCGCTGGTTGATCAATTCCATTCATCAACGCCGCGCCACCATCCTGCGGGTGATGCAGACCATTGTGGAAAAGCAGTTCGACTTTTTTGAACACGGGCCGGAAAAACTCAAGCCGCTGATCCTCAAGGATATCGCCGATGAAATTGGCATGGATATTTCCACGGTGAGCCGGGTGACCAATGGCAAGTATGTGCAGACCGAGTGGGGTCTGTACGAGTTGAAATATTTCTTCAGCGAAAAAATCCGCAGCGATGAAGGGGAAGATGTTTCCAACAAGATCATTAAAAATCTTATCAAGGAGATCATCCTGGCGGAACCACCCAAAAAGCCCTACAACGACCAGAAAATCGCCGAGATGTTGAAAAAGAAAGGTTTTAATGTCGCCCGGCGCACGGTTGCCAAGTATCGCGAGCAGATGATGCTGCCGGTGTCGCGGCTGCGGCGCAAGATCTGACCTCTGCAATGAAGACAGACACCTCTGTGACGCCATGGTGAAATGGGCTCATATGGAATCGGCTCCGCGTCACTGCGCTTCTGCGGGAACAATTGCTCGGTTTTAAAGGCCAGAGGTTTTCCCGCTGCGACGCTGAGGCGCAGAGAAAGACATGTCCTCAATAAAATAGAAAAGAAAACGATCGCAGCACCCGGCACCAATACCCCGGCCCGCTCACGTAAAGGGAGCAGGCGAAATAGAACGAGTTATCATAAAGGCTTATATGTCTTATCTTGAATCCATACACTCAACCACCATTCTGGGGCTGCGTCACCGCGGCATGGCGGTGCTGGCCGGAGACGGCCAGGTGACCTATGGCGACATGGTCCTGAAAACCAAAGCGCGCAAGGTGCGCAAGCTCTATCACGACCAGGTGCTGGCGGGATTTGCCGGCGGCGCCGCGGACGCTTTCACGCTCTTCGACCGCTTCGAAGCCAAACTGGACGAATTCAACGGCAATCTGCCGCGCGCTGTGGTCGAACTGGCCAAAGACTGGCGCATGGACCGTTATCTGCGCCGCCTCGACGCCCAATTGGTGGTGCTCAATAAAGAGAAAATTTATCTGCTCAGTGGCACCGGCGACCTCATCGAACCCGATGATCCGGTCATCGCCATCGGCACGGGGGGGCCGTTTGCGCTGGCTGCCGCCCGCGCCCTCATGAAGCATGCGGATTTGAATGCCATCGACATCGTCAAGGAATCGATGGAAATCGCCGCCAATATCTGTATTTTCACCAATAACAAACTGAGCATAGAGACGCTGGAATAATACCATGCACATGACGCCACAACAAATTGTCAGCGAACTGGAAAAGTATATCATTGGGCAGGACGAAGCCAAACGCGCGGTGGCCATTGCGCTGCGCAATCGCTGGCGGCGGCAGATGATTCCGGCCGGATTGCGCGAAGAAATCATGCCCAATAACATCATTCTCATCGGCCCGACAGGCGTCGGCAAAACCGAATTGGCCAGGCGGCTGGCCCGCCTCGGCGGCGCGCCGTTCATCAAGGTGGAGGCTTCCAAGTTCACAGAAGTCGGTTATGTCGGCCGCGATGTGGAATCCATTATTCGCGATCTTGTGGATCAGGCCGTAAATATGGTGCGCAGCGAGCGCATCGAAACGGTTCATGATCGCGCCCGGGAACTCGCCATCGAAAGGGTTCTCGACTTGCTGGTTTCACCGCCAACCGTTGAGTCCGATGAAGAAGCCGTGCCCCGCAAACGCGCTCCGCGCAAATCGACGGTGTTGCGGGAGAAACTGCACAGTGAACTGCTCGCAGGCGGTCTTGATGATCGCCTCATTGAAATGGAAGTTGCCAGCGAATTCTCACCGCTGATGCAAATCATTTCACCCATTGGCATCGAGGAGATGGGGCTCAACATCCAGGATCTGCTCGGCCCGATGATTCCCAAAAAGACCAAACGCCGCAAAATGACCATTGCCGAAGCGGTCATCATCCAGACGCAGGAGGAGATTCAAAAACTCATCGACATGGATGAAGTGGTACGGGAAGCCATCTATCGCGTTGAAGAGACCGGCATCGTCTTCCTGGACGAAATCGACAAAATCGTGGGCGAAAGTGACGGCATGGGCGCCGATGTCTCCCGCGAAGGCGTGCAACGGGATCTTTTGCCCGTCATCGAGGGCACGAATGTCATCACCAAATACGGCATGGTGCGCACCGATCATGTGCTCTTCATTGCCTCGGGCGCTTTTCATGTTTCGCGACCCGCGGATCTGATCCCGGAATTGCAGGGACGCTTTCCAATCCGGGTGGAATTGCACAGCCTCACCGCCAAAGATTTTGAACGCATTCTGGTTGAGCCGCAAAATGCCCTGATCAAGCAGTATACCGCGCTTCTGGCCACAGAAAATGTCGCACTCGTGGTCACGCCAGGCGCCATTGCGGAAATAGCGCGCATCGCTTCCGAGGTCAATGACCGCTCTGAAAATATCGGCGCGAGGCGCCTTCACACCATCATGACGCTTCTGCTGGAAGAGTACCTTTTCAAATTGCCGGATGTGACCGTGAAAAAAATTCGTGTCGATAAAAAGATGGTACAGGATAAATTGAAGGAAATTATTGCCGACGAGGATCTGAGCCGGTACGTATTATAAAGACAAGGAGGATTTTGTGAAACGCGATTTTCTCGCCGAAACCGATTTCAGCAAAGATGAAATCGTGGACGTTTTCAAACTCGCCCGCGAGTTGAAGGATAAAACCCAAAAGGGTATCGAGCACCACATCCTCAAGGGGAAGGTGCTGGCCATGATTTTTCAAAAGCCCTCCAATCGCACCCGCGTCTCCTTTGAAGTGGGCATGTTCCAACTGGGTGGACACGCGGTCTATCTGGGACCCCAGGAGATCGGGTTGGGGACGCGGGAATCGGTGCCCGATGTCGCCCGGGTTCTGGAGCGTTTTTCACAGGGCATCATGGCGCGCGTTTTCGGCCATCACCTCGTCACCGGATTGGCCGCATCAGCCCGAATTCCTGTCATCAATGGTCTCTCCGACCTGCTCCATCCTTGCCAAATCCTCGGAGATCTCCTGACCATCATCGAACACAAGGGCCATTATGAGGGCATCAAACTGGCCTACGTAGGCGATGGCAACAACATCGTCAACTCCTTTATCAATGTCGCCGGGATTCTGCCACTGGATTTGCGCATCGCCACGCCCATGGACTATGAGCCCAATGCCGATATCCTCAAGGCCGCCCGGGCCAGGGGCGTGAGTCAGATCAAACTCACCCAGGATCCCGTGGAAGCCGTGGCCGGCGCCGATGTGATTTACACCGACACCTGGGCCAGCATGGGACAGGAATCGGAAACCGAGATGCGCCGCAAAATTTTTCGCGCCTATCAAGTCAACGATGCCTTGACCGCTCATGCCGCCAAGGATTACATCTTTATGCACTGCTTGCCCGCGCATCGCGGCGACGAAGTCACCGATGCCATCATGGATGGGCCGCATTCGGTCATTTTCGATGAAGCGGAAAACCGCATGCATATTCAAAAGGCAATCATGGTCAAACTGATGGCATAACCCGGGGAGAGAGGACACTGCCGTGAGTCTGGATATCATTCGTTTCTCGCCCGAGGATGAGGCCGCCTGGGATGACTTTGTGTGGTCAGCCAACAATGGCACGCTGTTTCAAACGCGCAAATTTCTCGGTTATCACCCGCCTGACCGCTTCACGGATCATTCGCTGTCGTTTTACAGCGGCGGAAAAAGAATAGCGGCTCTGCCCGCGGTTGATTTCAAGGATGGCGACAAGCGCATTCTCATCTCGCACCGCGGCGCTTCCTACGGCGGCCTCGTGGTTCCAGACACCCTGGGTATCAGCGACAGTTTTGAACTGGTGCGCGCACTCATCGATTACGCCCGCAACCAGGGATTCGATGCCATCGACCTGACGCCGCCGCCGCAGGTCTACCTCAACAGGCCCAGTAATTATATCGATTTTGCCCTGGTGCAAAACGGTTTTACTTATCGCAAGAGGGAAATTTCCAGTGTCATACCACTGGATTTCCATCCCGATCATATCCTCTATACGTTCAGTGAAAGTTCCCGCCGCGCTGTGCGCCGGGCCCGGAAGCTCGGCACGGTGGTGCGCGAGTCCGAGGATTATGCCCAGTTTTATGCCATCCTGAAAAATAATCTGCGGCTGCGACACAACGTCTCGCCCACCCATACCCTGGAAGAACTGCTGCGCGTGAAGCAGATTTTTCCGGAGCGCGTCAAACTCTTCGCCGCCTGGCATGAGGACGTCATGGTGGCGGGCGTGGTCATGTTCATCTGTAATCCGCGCGTGGTTCTGGCTTTTTATATAAGCCACAACGACGAATATCAGCAATACCGCGGCGTCAACGCCCTGTTTCATGACATCATTGATTGGGCCCTGCGCGAGGGCCATGCGTTTCTCGATTTCGGAATTTTTACGGTCAATGAAGATCCGAATTGGGGGCTGGCGCACTTTAAAGAGAGTTTTGGCGCCCAGGGCGTGTTTCGCGATAGTCTGCGGATAAAGTTGACGGACTGATCCCATACAGTGCGGTGCTTGTTGTGGCCAGGTTAAAAATAGTACATATTGCCCCGACCAACATCTCCGGTGTGCCCGGCGAACTGGTTCGGGCGGAACGGGAAATGGGTCACGACAGCCGCCTGGTGACCCTTTTTCGCGACCGCCGCCGTTATTTTGAAGATATCTGCCTGGAGTTGCCTTTTATCGATTTCTCCGGAACGCGGTGGATCAAAAAATGGGTCTCTGCACCGCAGCGGCAGCGTGTGGATAATCGTTTGCGCGTGCCGGAGCATATCCCACTTTATTGGCGGCCTCACAGCGGCCTTGAACGGCTGCTGGTGCAAGTCCGGGACCACGTTTGGCAAAAAAAAATTAATCGCGCCATCGCTGCGCACCGGCTGGATCAGTACGATGTGTATCAACTGGATGGGGGACTCGATCTGACGCGGCAGCCGCGGTTCATGCCTGCGATGAAAGCGGCAGGGCGTGTCATCATATGCTGTTATACCGGCAGCGATTTGCGCACCCGCGGCGTCATCCCGGAAATCGATGCCATTTGTGATACCGTTGTTTCTGTGGAATTCGATCATCGTCAGCTTCATCCCCGTCTGCACCATGTGTTTTTTCCTTTTGATAGCCGGCGGTTGCAGCCGCGGCGGCAGCCATCCTCCCGGACGTGTTTACGCATCGGCCACGCGCCCACCAGCCGGGCTGCCAAAGGCAGTGATGAGATCATTCCTGTGCTGGAAGCGCTGAGCCGTGAGAAGGGCGCCCAAATCGCGCTGATCGAGGGGATGTCCTATGACGCAGCCATCGCCCTGAAAGGCAGCTGCGACCTTTTTGTGGATCAGATCGGCGATCTCGGCTATGGCATCAACTCTCTGGAAGCACTGGCCATGGGCATTCCGGCGCTTACCTGTCTGGCGCCGGGATTTGCCGAAGCCTATCCCGATCATCCCTTTGTAGTCGTCGATGCCAATAATCTGCAGCCGCAGATCGAACGGCTGCTGGTGGACGCGGAACTTCGAGAGCAACTGGGGCGGAGCGGCCGGGAGTGGATCGCGCAGCATCATGACGCCAGGGCGGTGGTAGAGAAAATACACCAGTTGGCAGGGATAGCCTGATGCCAAAAAGGTCTGGCGCTACGAGACAGGAGCGAGGCGTCATTGCGTTTCCACTTTGTTAATGAGCGTATTTTGCAGCTATTCAAGGAGTTGCTTTGCTCTGTGTCTTACGGCCTCTGTGTTGCAAAGATGTTACCATGGAACAATCGGACTATAAATGAAAATCCTGTTCGCAAATACCATTCAAATGTTCGGCGGGGGCGAGGTATGGATGCTGCGCGCATTGACGGAACTGCAACGCCGCGGTCACACCGTGGCCCTGCTGTGCCGTCCCGGCACGCAAGTGGCGCAGCGCGCGGCCGCAGCCGGCATCCTGGTTCATACCCTGCCGGTCCGCGGTGATTTCGGCCCCATCACCATCTGCCGCGCGGCACGCCTTCTGCGCCGGGAAAAATATCAGATCGTCTTGACGAACATGGACAAGGAATTGCGTTTCATGGGTGTGGCCGCGCGTTTTGTCCGCGACTGCCATGTCATTGCGCGGCGCGGCATCGACTATCCGCTCAAAAACCGCTGGCGCTATCGTTTCGCCTATAATGTGCTTGCATCCGCGGTCATCGCCAATTCGCACGCCACCAAAAACGCCCTGCTGCGCAACGCGCCCTGGCTGGATGCGCAGCGCATTCACGTCATTCATAACGGGATCAATCCCGCCCCCTTCATGACGCCTTCAACAGGGAACTTTCGCAGATGGTTGGGGTTAGAGAAAAATGCCGTGCTGATTGGATTCGTGGGTCAGCTCGATGAACGCAAGGGACTCGAATGGCTGTTGCCGGCTTTTGCAGAAGTGCATCGTCAATGCCCGGATGTCCATTTGGCGCTGGTGGGCGAAGGCGGCCTGCGTCCCTGGATCGAAAACTTTTGCCGCGACCATCATCTTGGCGATCGTGTTCACCTGACCGGATTCATCGCGGATGTGGAAGAGGTGATGCGCGACATCGACCTGCTGGTGCTGCCTTCCCTCTGGGAAGGCTTCGGCATCGTCCTCATCGAGGCCATGGCCGCCGGCAAACCGTGCGTCACCACCCGGGTGAGTTCCATGCCGGAGATCGTTGTGGACGGCGAAACCGGTTTTGTCGTGCCGGTTCAGGATGCCCAGGCGCTCAGCAATGCTTTGACAACGTTAGTACAGGACCGCAACCGTGCGGAGATCATGGGGCAGGCAGGCCGGGCGCGCGTAGAACGCCATTTCACCCTGGCGCGCATGGTGGATGAACTGGAACGGCTGTTCAGACAAATCACAGACAATGGAACGAAACCGTGAAGCCCTGGAATCGCTTTGAACAGTTCTTCAAGCACAAACAGCTGCGGCTGTTCGAGAAATTGTTCGGGTATCGGCAGCTCACACCGGACGAGGTGGATTACGCGCTCATTCAGCGCATTCTGATCGTTCGTCAGCATGACCAATTGGGCGATTTTCTGCTTTCGTCGCCGGTGTTCAAAGCGGTTCGCGGGCGTTTCCCACAGGCCCATATCACCGTGGTGACGCGCAAGTACACGGCCGCTGTGGCTGAAGCCAATGAATACATCGATGCAGTGATCCCCTTTTACGAGCACGGTGGAGATTGGACCTGGCAGGCGTTACGCCGGGTGCTGTCTCTTTTCCGGAACAAATCGGATCTGGTCATCGTTCTTAACACGGTTTCGCACTCCTTGACCAGCGATTTGATCGGCCGTTGGGCGGCACGGCGCTATGTCCTGGGCTCCGAACACCGCCAATTCCAGGGCACCAGCCGGAATTTTTTTTACAACCTCATCGCGCCCTATCGTCAGGAGGAAGTGCATCAGAGTCAGCGGAATCTGGATATTGTAGGTTATCTCGGGATCGAGAGCGATGATCTGCAGGAACATATGCGGTTGCGGCCGGAGGAGATAACCTGGGCGCAAGCGCATTTGTCCAGATTGGGCTGGCAACCGCAACGGCCGCTCATAGCGATTCATCCGGGTGCGGGCAAAGCCGCTAATCGCTGGCCGGCAGAAAATTTTGCGGCTGCCGCCAATCAGCTGGCGCAGGAAAATAACACCCAAATCTATCTCACCTGGGGCAGCCGCGAAGGGGAATTGGGCGAGCGTCTCAAATCCGCCTTATCCGTCCCCGCCATGAGTTCTCAGCATCCGGATATCCGGCGAGTCGCCGCCCTCGTATCTCAGGCACAGCTGTTTTTGTGCAATGATACCGGCGTCATGCATGTCGGCGCTGCGGTGGGGACCCCCCTGGTGGCCATCTTTGGCCCGACCGATCCTGAATTATGGAAGCCCTGGGGGAACGCCTTCGTCGCGGTTCGGGCCGGTGATCATCTCAGTGCTTCGGTGACCGTGGAGGCGGTTGTGTCAGAGGGCAAAAAATTATTGTCAAAGAAAAATTGATTAAATAATTGAATTAAATAAAAATAAACGCACTTTTGCGTAATTAGTTTTCCCGGCATTTTTAAAAAAATATTGTTGCATCTTTACTTTCCATTTGATATTTTTGGTCGATTTCACCCGTAACATTTACCAAATTTGAGGTAGCAATGGCAGCAAAAAAATTCGATGATGATGATGAGTTGCAGGATGAGGATCTCCCCAAGGAAGAGGAAGAGGAAGAGGTCGATGACGAAGAAGATCCCGATGCAGAGGATATTGAAGAGGTCATAGACGAAGACGCCGAAATCGCACCCGAAGATCTCGAAGTCGAAGATGAAGACGACTGGGACGACGAATTTTGGGAAGACGATGACGACGATTGGGACGACGACGAGGAGTGGGAAGAGGAAAACGAGGAAGACTGGATGGATGGCGCCCCCGAATGGGAAGGCGACGACGATTGGGAATAAACCAGGCATCCTCCCGCCGGCCGCGGCAAACTTTTCCACGAAAAGAGGAAGCCGGCCGGTTTCGACCCGAGTTTCCTCGCATCGGTATTGGTGCTTTGATCTTTCGCAATGACTCTTTTCTTTTGGTTAAACGTGGCAATCCGCCCAGAAAGGGCATGTGGACGCCGCCTGGCGGATTGATCCATTTGGGTGAGGACATCGAAAGCGCACTCCATCGCGAACTCGCTGAGGAATGCCATATTCGTGCGCGTTTCGATGCCACCCCCGAGGTTTTCGAATTCATCTTGAAAAACGGGGCATGTATCGATTATCATTATATCGTCCTGGATTATTTTGGCTCGTATCTCGACGGCGAAGTTAAAGCGGGGGACGACGTGGATGAGGCGAGCTGGTTCACCCTGGCTGACCTCGAGCGACTGGACACCACCGATGAAGTGCGCAGGCTCGTGCATACAGGTTTGATGCGCCGCAAATCCCGATAACAATCGATCAAACAGTATCCCGGTTAACAGCCCAGAAAATATTTCTGGGCTTTTTCATCACCACAGGAACCAGGTCATGTCGCAAAAACCACAGCAAATGGATTTTTCCTCCATCCGCAAAATTCTTGTGATAAAACTGCGCGCCATCGGCGATGTGGTGATGTCCACCATTGTCATTGAGAATCTCCGGCGCACGTTTCCGCGGGCTCTGCTCTCTTTCTTGACGGAAGCTCCCTGCAAAGATATCGTCCTGGGAAATCCCAATCTGCACCACGTGCTGGTACTGGACCGTAAGGCGAAGGCCCAAATTGGAGCGCTGGCACGGCTGCAGGCGGATTGGAAATTTCTCCAGGCTGTGCGCCATCAGCAGTTCGATCTGGTGTTTGATTTTTTCGGCAATCCGCGCAGCGCCTTGATCACCTGGTTGAGCGGCGCACCCTGGCGCGTCGGCTATGATTACCGCATCCGTCAATGGGCCTACAACGTGGTGGTGCCGTCCCGCGCCAATGAACTCCATGAAGCGGAATGGCATCTCGATGCGCTGCGTCATCTGGGCATCGCCACGGAATCCCGCCACCTCATGGTCACCGTGGACACCGTCCATCGCGGCTTTGCCAAATCATTCTGGCGGGATGCTGGATTGACAAGCCGCCCGGTGGTGGCGTTGAACTTTTCCGGTGGCTGGCCAGCCAAACGCTGGCCCATCGATCGCTTTGCCGCCTTGGCCACCACTCTGATAGAAAAATATAATGTAAATATTTTGATCATCTGGGGCCCGGGCGAACAAGCGGAGGCACTGCACCTCGCGGAAACATGCCGGCATACGGTGACGCTGATTCCCAAAACCAATCTCAAAGAATTGGCCGCCATCCTGGAGAAGGTGCAGCTGCTCATCAGCACGGATTCAGGGCCGATGCATATTGCCGCGGCCATGGGGGTGCCCTGTGTGGCCATTTTCGGCCCGACCAATTACCGCTTGCAGGGACCCTACGGGGCCGGCCACGAGATTGTCGTCAAGCAGGGTCTGGACTGCCTCGGCTGCAACCGCCTCGACTGCGACCATACCTCGTGTATGCAATTGCTGACTGTCGAAGATGTCATGGCCGCGGTAGAGCGCACGCTGTCAAGACTGCGGATTCATCCGATTAATCGCTGAGCGGAAACCTATGCAAAAGATTTCCATATCCATCATCACCCATAATGAAGCTGCGAACATCGAAGCGTGCCTCAGCAGTGTGAGTTGGGCGGATGAGATCATCGTGGTGGATGCACACAGCAGCGATGAGACCGCGGCCATCTGCCAGCGCCTCGGCGTCCGGGTGATCAGTCGCGTCTGGAACGGCTTTGCGGAGCAGAAACAGTTCGC
This sequence comes from Candidatus Zhuqueibacterota bacterium, assembly GCA_963169875.1. Lineage (GTDB taxonomy): Bacteria > Zhuqueibacterota > Zhuqueibacteria > Residuimicrobiales > Residuimicrobiaceae > UBA2214. The sequence goes on along the minus strand of CAUJEL010000136.1, from coordinate 1,195 downwards.
GCTCGAGCAATGCAGCCATCCCTGGGTGCTGTCGCTGGATGCGGATGAGCGCGTGCGGCCCGAATTGGCGGTGGCTATTCGTCAAATGCTGGCCGGTGGGGAGCAGAGTGCGCAGGGGTATCGCATCGCCCGGCGTTCCTATTTCCTCGGCCGCTGGATCCGCCATTGCGGCTGGTATCCCGGTTATCAGGTGCGTCTCTTTCGCCGCGATCGCACCCGGGTGAGCCAGAGCCGCGTCCATGAGGGATTCCTGGTGGATGGGGTGGTCGCGACCCTGCCGGGTGATATCGATCATTATTCGCATCCGTCGCTGCACGACAGCCTGGCCAAGCTGAACCGCTACTCGACGCTGGAAGCGCTGGACCGGTTGCCGCGCAAGCAGGTGCGCTGGCCCGATTTCATCACCCATCCCCTGGCGGCGTTTTTACGAAAATATATCGCTCAGGGTGGTTTTCGCGATGGCATCCCCGGGTTCCTGCTCTGCTGGGTGAGCGCGTTGCTCAAAATGGTCATGTACATGAAAATCTGGCATCTGCAGCATCTGCCCCCTGAAGAGGCCGCGCGCCGCGAGGAGGCTTACCGGTGAGCCGCATCTCCGTCATTGTCATCACCCTCAATGAAGCCCGCAACATTGCGGCGTGTCTGCAGAGTGTGGCCTGGGCTGATGAAATCATCGTGGTGGACGCACAGAGCCAGGACGAAACGGTGGCCATTGCCAGGACGTTCACCGGGAATGTCTTTGTGGAACCCTGGCGCGGTTTCAGCGGCCAGAAGAATTTCGCCCTCGAGAAGGCGCAGGGTGAGTGGGTCCTCTGGCTCGATGCGGATGAGCGCATCACACCTGAGCTGGCCGCCGAAATTCGCGCCCGCCTGGCAGATACGCCTGAACAATCGGGTTTTGAGATGCCACGCAAGGCGTTTTTCCTCGGCCGCTGGATCAAGCACTGCGGCTGGTATCCCGGCCATGTCCTGCGTTTATTCCGCCGCGCGGCGGGGCGTTTTGATGATCATCAGGTGCATGAGGGCTTGATCCTCGATGGCGGCATCGGCAGGCTGGTGGGAGACATCGAGCATTATACCGATGATTCCCTGGAGCATTATATGTGGAAGTTCAATCGCTACACCACACTGGCGGCTGAGGAGTTGCAGGCGCGCGGCCGGCGCGCGGGCATCGGCGCCATTCTGGTCAGGCCGC
>CAUJEL010000135.1 GCA_963169875.1 Candidatus Zhuqueibacterota bacterium | reverse complement strand
CGAGCGGCACATCGGTGAACCAGAATAGCGGCGCGCCCGCTTCGGCCAGATGCAGCTGCAGCAGACGGGTTGCAGAGGCGGAGGCGTGGATTTGTTGGGGGAAACACGCACGCCGCAACGATTCCGCGGCCAGCGCGCCGGCCGCTTCACCGATGGCCCATTCGATGGGATGCAGGCGGCAGGCGCCGTTGCTGAGATGGGTGGTGCCGATGTTTTTGGCGCCCGCGATTAAATTGATTGGGGCAGTTGGAATCAGCGCGCCCAGCGGCACCTGAAAGGGCCGCGTCTCGGCGAAGAAATCTTCGCTTTCGCCGAGGCTTTTGTGAATGTCGAGCCAGTAGTGGCCGATGGCGACGCTGTCCGGGAAGTGGCGGGCGCGCGCTCCCGGCTGCAGCGCCGCGATGATGTCCTGCTCGCAAATCTGCTGCAGCGGCCGGATGCGGCGCGATTCGCGGATATAGGGCTGCTGCGACAAACCATCCACGGTGCCCATGAGATCGGGCCGTAATTTCAGCTCTGGATATCCGCTGCCACCCTCATCGCGGGGCGCTTCGGTCTGCAGCCAGTAGAGGAATCCGAGGCTGAGCGCCTTGGCCTCAGCGATCGAGCGTTGGTACGCTTCTGTTGGGACATCCAGAATGGAACCGCTGCGGTAATCGTTGCTGTGCCAGTTGATCATGCTCAGGTCATTGGGATAGAGCTGCGGCGGAAACTGCTCCGCGGCCACGAGACGGCGGTAGGCCCAAAAACTGCCCGGGGTCTCCGCAGTCTGGGCGAACATTTTATAGATCACCGCATGACCGTGGGCGCCCTTGCTGGCATTGAGGGTGTAGGGTTGCTGCGCGCGGTTCTTTTCATAATTTGCGGGTTTGGCGATGACATGGTGCTCGCCGGGACGGAATTCGACGATGAAGGGAAAGGTGAAAGATTGCACCCAATGAGGCTGCGCCTGCTGCGGCGCGTGCGGTTCTGCGGTCTCGCTTTGGGCTTCGGCGCCAATCCGATAGGGCGCGCCGGCCAGGGGCAGCAAGTCGCCGAGTTCGCTGGCGTCGATGAAACAGCGCGCCCGGCACTGTAGCGTCGCGCCATCGCGGGAGGTGAAGGTGACCGAGTGCAGGCGGGCATCCCGGACTTTAGCCGTCTGCGGGGTGTGTCCGGTGAAGAGGCGCAGCGATCCACTGCGTACATGGGGCGCCAGCATGGACTCGAGAACCGTCAGCGCGACGCGCGGCTCAAAGGCGAGACGGCTGACCCAGCACAGACCGGGATTGAACTGCGGGTCCTCATGGCCTTTTGGGGCCAGGTTCTGATAATGGCTGCGGATCAGCTCACGGAAGCGGTAGTAATTGGCCGTGGCGCCGAATTGTTCAATCCAGCGGTGTTCATCCAGTGCCGAGACGCCCTGGCTGGTGACCTGACCGCCGATCCAGTCGCATGGCTCGAACAGGGCGACCCGGCAGCCCCATGCGGCCGCGCGCAGGGCCGCGGCGCAGCCGCCTAAGCCGCCGCCACTGATGCAAATATCGCTTTCAATTATTTTTGCAGAGCCGGTCCGCATGATCGATCATGGGTCCAATAATTTATAAGAGTTTGGCCTGAACTATTCACCGCCAAGGACGCTGAGATACGCAAAGAAAAAATATAACAATAGCATCGATCGCAATTTTCACGACTGTGATAAAATTCAAATCAAAACTTGTTCTCTAATCCCAACAAAACCAACTCGGCGACCTTGGCGTACTCGGCGGTTATCGTTTTTTTATCTCTTGGCGGTAAGTTTTTCAAACTTGTAGAGTTATGATTTTATCCTTGCAAAGGCTAAAGATTTTCGCACGTCTTCTCTGTGACTACGAATCGTGCAATTTAGGTCCGTGAATGCTGCCAATTGCGCGGTGAAATAGTGTACACAAATTCCGCCTTGAAATCAAGGGTTAAGTGTGGCAGACCGATTCAGCTGCGCCAAAAAATGTTTTTACGCGTTAACAGGCTGGTCGCCCAGGCGGCCAGCAGGGTCAGGATGACGCCTTTGAGAAATCCCAGCCAGGGATTGATGAGCAGATGGTTTAAAACCAGGCCGAGCGAGGTCAATCCCAGCAGCGGCTGTACCAGATTGCTGGCGGAGACGTAGGCGATCATCGGATTTTTGCCATTGTCCAATAAGAGCCCAAATCCCTTTTTCGACTGAAAATATTCAAACACTATGGAGAAGGCGCACAAGGCCACGTGCGCCAGACCGGCCGTGACCAGATAATAGCTCAGCGTGGAAGGATCTTTTTTGATGCCCCCTTCGAAAGCTTCAAAACAAAGGCCCAGCAGCAGCCATAACAAACCCCAATGACACAGATCTTTTAGCAGCCGTTGATAGGAGTTGGCTGGATTCCTCAGCAGCCATATCAGGGTGCCGGCCAGCGTCAGTGTGCCGAAGAGATTGAGAAGCAGCTGCCGCGTGTAGAGTCCATAGAGATTCCAGAGGATCAAAGCGGCGCAGAGCAGGAGCAGCGGCCCCATGACTTTTTTCTTCTCGGGGTGCGCCGTGGCTTCAGCGGCGTGCATCCAGCGATGGTAGAGGTCGCCGGCGATGGTGCCGGGCAGGACAATGAAGAGATACTGCAGGAAATAGAACGTGTAAACCTGCGGCAGCGGCGAGGCGTTCCACACCCAGGCGGTCCAGCTGCCCTCGATGCCATGGGTGATGCGAAAGGCCAACAGGAAACCGAGAACCGCCAGCCGGCCGGTGAGATTCTCCCGGGTCAGCAGCCAGATGACGGAACCGAAGAAAGCCACATTGGCGAGCACGATGATGATGATATCGCTGCGGCCGATCTGGAACCCATGCCCTTTGCTGTAGTCGAGTTGGGAGATGAGCAGCCAGGCGACGGCGAGGGCGATGGTTTTGGCGGCCAGTATCCAGGGAGCGCGCCAGGTTTTGGGATAGCGGAAAAAGAGGATGAACAGGAGGGCGAATCCGGCCAGCCCGATGCTCCACTGCGGCCAGCCGGGCGTGGCGCTCAGGGCGAACGGTTTGGTGTGCTGCAGCAGCAGGGCAAACAGAACCAGTGTAAAGCCGCGCTGCAGCGATTGCAGCATCAACTTCCCCAGTGACGCCCCGGCGGCCAGGCGCCTGCGCAGCGCGAACGGAAAAGCCGCGCCCATGGAGAAGAGGAAAAAGGGGAAGACCAGATCGACCCAGGTGATGCCCGGGATTTTTGGATTGAAAATGTGATCGGGCGGCGGCAGCTGGGCGTGATACATCCAGCCGGGGAGCGCGGCCGCACCCGAAAAGGGGATGCTGCCGGAGAGGATCATGGCGATGATCGCGAATCCGCGCAAGGCATCCAGGGCGTCGGCACGTTTTTCCATAAGCACTCCTTCAGCGGATGAGGCTGAGTTTCAACGTTTTGTTCAGCGTGGGGGAAGTCAGCCGGACCAGATAGATGCCGCTGGGCCAGGTTCCTGCTTCCAGCGCGTACGAATGCGATCCCGCCTGGATGATGCCGTCGATCAGCGCAGCCATCTCCTCACCGCGCAGATTATGAACAGTCAAACGCACGCGTTCTGATTTCTGCAGCTTGAAGGCCACGTGTGCGCGGCCGTTGAACGGATTGGGATACCCCGTGAGCAGGTTGCAGTCAATTACCGTATGGCCGGATCCCGCGGCGACGGTACTCCAGTTGTATCTTTTACGCAGCAGCGCTGAAAATTTTTCCACGGTGACCACCTCGATATCCACGCCCATGCCGGGATCGGCCTGCAGTTTTTGCACCACCTGCTCCAGACGTTCCACGGAGATATCCGCGGTGCCGGCCGGCCAGCTGCCATAGTCGTCGCGGAAGAAGCGCTGATAGCCGGCGAGGAGGAAATTGGGTTTTGATTTGCCTTTGAGGCTGTTGAGGATGCGCTGCGCCATGGCGTTGAGGTCGCCGCTGTCGCCATAGAAGGTGCCGTCGTTGACGTGGTTATACATCATCGCGCCATACTGGGTATAGACGCGCTGGGTGGCCAACTGCGGATCGAAGAGCAGGGTCAATTCCGCATTGACATCGCTGAGGTAGCGGCCGAGGCGGGGAAAGTCAAAGCTGTTATAAATGTCGACGCCGCGGAAGAAGAGATGGCCGTTGGGCGCATAATGCTTATAGGCGTAAAAATCGTGGATGCCGAAGCGCGCCATCAGATGCCGCGCCCCGCTGACGGCGTCGGCCCAGACATCTTCGTCCCAGAGATCGGGGTAGACGTAGCCCAGAGGCGACATGACGCTGACAAAGCCATCGTTTGGGGTGGCGGTGTCGTAATAATATTGTGCGATGAAGGGGCAGAGGTCGAAGAGATGCAGGTTCCAGCCCCAGCTGATGGGCACGCTGCCGCGTTTGGGCGAGAGCCAGGCGCCGGCCTGGAAAGTGAGCGCCCAGTTGGAGGCATCGCCCTCGGAGCCGATGAAAAGCACATAATATTTATTTTCCAGTTGCACCTGCTCCGGCGTCACCTGCGCCGGCGGGATGAGCGGGCGTTGTTCAACGGGAAAGGTGGCGTGCCACGAGATATTGTTTTGCAGCGTTTCGTGAAAGGCGCCGCCAAAGGTGGCGATCCATTGCACCAGGGGTTCGGGATCGATCCAGCCGTAGACATGAAAGAGGCGTTGCGGATTTACATCGTGCATGAAGGTGAAGAGGCGGTCGAGGAGATCGGCCCGGGCTGTGGGCAGGGCGTAAAAATTGACGCCGCCCGGCGGATTGCCCGCCAGATTGAGCTGAAACATGCGTTGCAGAATGGTGAAATCGGTGATCTCACGGACGTAGCACTGGTTCGGATTGCACAGCGGCAGCAGCGTGCGCAGACCCCAATCGGCCAGCGTCAGATAGCGTTTTTCTTCGTCCAGGCTGGTGTCGTTCCAGGGCAGGTTTTTCGCCTCGAGCCGGGCGGGCACGCGGACGGCGGTGTCGCCGTCGAACGCATCTTCAATCAGGACGGAATCGGACAGGGTGAAGCCGAGGGCGCGGGCCGTGGTTTCGGGCAGCGGCAGGCAGTTTGTGAGTCCGCCGATGAGGGCCGCGTATTCGCCTTGCCAGAAGAACGACTGTCCGCTGAAATTGCCCCAGCGCCGCTGTTCGTAGGTGATGACGCCCTGGATGCGGTCGCGATAGCGGTTGACCAACTGGCTGAAATCGGTGATGCGCTCGAAATGGACCTGACCGCGTTCGCGGTAGATCGTCTCCCACTGCTCGTCGGTGGAGGCGTAGCTCCAGGCTTCGCGCACGTTGGCGAGGTACAGGGTGGCGCCGCCGCGATTGACGATGCCGGCCAGGGTCATGGCTGCGAGCCGGTAGGGTTCGGCGGCATTTTTGCCGTCGAACAAGACGGCATCGTACGAAAAAGCGGGGGCGATTAATAAACAGGTGATTGTGAAAAGGTGACGCAATGATCTGAGCATGATTCGGTTCCCAGGAAAAAAAAGTCCACGCGAAGATGAATGACAAGTCTTCTCTGTAGATACTTGTATCTATTGATTAAAAAATATACAGGTTATTAGCCATGAAAGCAAGAAAAATATGATGTTAACGCACATGAATACTGTCATTTTTTTATTGATTTTCCAAAAAAGATGGCGTATATTTAATAAAATTGACAGGGGTTGATCCTTTACGCAAAAAGCTTCGTTTCATCTGCCTGGCAGCCTATCAGAAGTAGCCTCTATGCCCTGGAAACGGCCTGTAACGAAAAATTAGCATGCCTCATGGTATTGAATGCGCTGCAAAAAAACGCTATTCCCATCCAATCCTATCTTCTTTTCTTCATCAGAATATATTTTGATGGCTTTTTTGTATGAATAAAAACCTAATTTGTGGAGGTGAGCTGTTCAGCAAAATGCATTGCTACGTATTGTGCAAAGGCGTGTGCCATCCTACACAACCAAATTCGGAGCAGTTATGAAAAGAGTGTTATTGTCAGTGATCATCGCGATTGTTCTCATGTTGCCGGCAGCGGTTCAGGCTGTGGGCGATGCCGGGCATTGCATCGATTTTGCGGGTGCTGGACCTGGCAATTCGGTGATAGTCCCCTACAATGCGGCTTTAAATACCGTGAATACAAACTATACCATCGAAGCCTGGATCAAATGGGAAGGCGCAACCCTGCCCTCTGGATCGTGGCGTATTGTCGACCGGCAAGGGTATTTTGCCCTGTACATTGCTCCCAATGCCAGTTACGGAGCGTTCAGGCTGTGGTTCCTGGCATATCCTCTGGGTTCTGGCAGCGTGGCCGTCGCCAGTGTAATCAATGTATCCAATCTCAACGCCTGGCACCATGTGGCGGTGGCGGTGCAGCCGTCGGGTGCGAGTTATGCAGCTGTTTTGTATATTGATGGTGTTCAGGCGGGCTCAGCCACCAACGCCGCGTTTGGATTGCTTAATCCGGCCAACACTGACCGGAATTTTAACATCGGCGTATCCTGGGCCAATTCCGGATTTTTTAACGGGCTCATCGATGAGGTGCGCGTCTGGTCGATTCGTCGCTCCGCTTCACAGATCAGTAATAATCGCGGTGTGCCCATGGCCGGCAGCGAAAGCAGTTTAAAGTTCTTGTGGAAATTGAATGACGGCAGCGGCGCCCTCGCCACCGAGTCTGCCAATGGTCTGCATGGCAATGTCAGCGCGACCAATGCGGCCTGGGTGGTTTCCACGGCGCCGATCGGCTACAATCTGCTGCAGCCCAACAGCGGCACCTACACCTGGGCCACCAATGTCAATTTGCAGTGGTCGGTCAATCCCCTGATCACCAATGTCGATCTCTATCGCAGTCCGGACGGCGGCGCCACCTGGCAGCCCATCGCCCTCAATCTGGCCAATCCCGCCAATGCCATCGGCAGCCAAAATGATCTGGTGCCCATCATTGAAACGACCACGGCCAGGTATCGGGTTAACAAGGCGGGGGATGCCGCGCAATTCGACGCCAGCGATAATCCCATCGCCTGGACCGGTGCCGGTTTTGTGCCGGTTGTCACTGAATACGAGGCTGAGCTGGCGGCGCTGAGCAAGAACATGTTCGCCGGCGTCAACGGCAAAGCCTTTGGCTGTCAATTCATCTATTCGAGCAAAAACACCGGCGGCGGCGAAGGCACCGGTTCCATCCCGATCAATGTGGCCAATGCCGGGACCTATTTCATCTGGGCGCGCATGCTGGGCTACGGCGAAACGCGCAACTCTATCTTTGTCCGCATCGATGACGGTCCCGAATTTGTGCTCGAAGTCCCGGCCGACATTCGCTGGCACTGGACCCAGGCGATGTCGAGCCGCGGCAGTGCGGTGCCGGCGGCTTTTGCCATCACCGCGGGCGCGCATACCCTGCATCTGCGTGGCCGCGAGCGCTTTGCGCACGTGGACCGCGTCGCGATCACCAATGATCCGCGCCCCAATTTTTACCAGCCGGAGCCCAATAAATGGATTCAGATTACCCAGCCGATGGTCGCTGATAATCCGGTGAACCTCGTGCGCAGCAGCCTCTATGAAATAAAATGGGAATCCCGGAATGTGGGGGCTTTTGTCAATCTGGAATATTCGCTGGATGCTGGCGCCACATTTTCATCCATTCAAAAACAAGCTGAAAATGACGGCAGCCTGATGTGGCAGGTGCCCGATACGCTGGTCGACCATGCCAAAGTGCGCATCTATGAGACGGGCACCACCTGTCCCATGGATGAAAATTTTCAGGTTTTCTCGATCACCAATCCGCCGCCGCAGATCACCGTGACCGCGCCCAATGGCGGGGAGACGCTGGTGGCCAGGGATACGACCGAAATCACCTGGACCAGCGGCTGGTACAACGGCAATGTCTCGGTCTTTTGCAGCTATGACAACGGTGCCAACTGGCTGCAGATCGCCGATAACATCCCCGATATCGGCAAGTTCCACTGGGTGATCCCCAAAACCCTGTCGGATTCGTGTCTCATCAAGGTGGCGGATGCCGCAACCGGTTCCCCGGCCGATGTCAGCGATTCGCTCTTTGCCATCGTCCGGCCCGCTGACGAGTTCCCCGGCATCACCATAACCGCGCCCAACGGCGGCGAGATCTGGGAAGTGGGACAGACGGAGATGATCCGCTGGAATTCGCAGTATTTCGGCACCTCCGTTGATCTGTTCTTCTCCAACGACAGCGGTCTCACCTGGACGCCGGTTGCGACGGGCCTTCCGGTCGAGGGTGAGTATGCCTGGGTCATTCCGGATGCACCTTCGAAAAAGTGTTTCATCAAAGTCGTGGAAACCCTGAGCGGCATCCCGGTTGATCTGAATGATGCGGTTTTCGAGATCACCGATTTGCCCGAAAACTATGCCCTGATGTTCGACGGCGTCGATGATCTGGTGCAGGTGCCCAACCATGCGAGTCTGAACGTCAGCAAATCCATGACCATTGAATTCTGGATGCGGACGGACAAATTGAGCCAGGGATGGGGGCGCCTTATCGAAAAAGGCACGTTCGATGAGTACAGCCTGACCTTCTATGGCGATACCGGCCGCCTCAGCGGCTCCATGCGAACGGCCATTCCCGGCGGCTCGCGCTGGAGCAATGTGTTTGGACCCACTACGTCGCTGCTTTCCACGGATGCCTGGGTGCATGTGGCTGCCACCTATGACGGCGTCAGCGCCAAAATGTATATCAATGGCGAACTGGAGTCGACACAGGACGTCAAGACCGCGCCGCGCAATCTCCTCGGCGATTTGATCATCGGCGGCGCACTGCATGGCACCATCTATGAATATCACTACTCCGGCCTCATCGATGAACTGCGCATCTGGAATATCCCGCGCACCCTGGAAGAGATCACCGACAATATGTTCATGCGGCTGAAATTCGACACGCCGGGCCTGGTGGCTTATTACACCTTTGATGAAGGCGCGGGGCAAGTGGCTAACGATGCCACGCCGCTGCTCAATAACGGCCGCCTCGGCAAAAGTGTTGATCCCGATGATGCGGATCCGTTGTGGTACGCCTGTGAGCGTCCGGTTGCCATGAACGCGGTGGCGCGGCTGACCAAGGCGCCGTTGTCCGTCGAGGAATTGACCGAACTGGAGCCGGTGCCTGATCAATTTACGCTATCACAAAATTATCCCAATCCCTTCAACGCCACGACCACCATTGCCTATCTGGTACCCGCCGGTTCGGCCGGCAACCAGGTCAGGTTGGACATATATGACGTAAAAGGACGGCTGATTAAAACGCTGGCGAACAGTCCCGCTGAGGCGGGCAGCCATCGGGTGATTTGGGATGGCTACGACAACAGCGGCCAACCTGTCACTTCCGGATTGTACTTTTACCGGCTGCAGGCGGGCTCATTTACGGAAGTCAAGCGGCTGGTGATGCTCAAATAGCCCCTGTCGGACTTGCTGATACCCGAAAAGCCAGAGGAATATTCCTCTGGCTTTTTTTATTGGTGCTGCAGTCTGGCACAAAGCACTGAAGCTGCAGAACCTCAGAAGCGCTCTTAAAAGAGTGTGGACAATAAAGCCAACTGGGTGGTTATTGCGCCAGGTGGTGAATTTGTCGCAAAAAAGTTACACCTGGAACTACATTTTGTCATCATCTCGTCAATAGACCATGATTCCGGGCGTACGGGAAATTGTAATATATTTTATTACAATAGCTTAGAGTGCGCTTTTCTTTGAGATGCTAATCGTAATTTTGGTATACTTTTTGCGTTACAGTTGCTAAATTCCCATCTATGTGAGTGAGACGGCCGGGTTCCCTGTCTGCATCCCGGAAGAAATAATTAAGTGGTACCAAGATTTCTCATGAGGAGGAGATCGGCCATGAGAATGCTACGGTGTGCGTTGCTGTGTCTATTTATTGCGGCGAACTGGAATACGATTGACGCCCAGTCCTATGCCTATCTGCCTACGGGCAATGTGACCGATGGCAAGATGCTCATTATGGCGGGTGGCAATCTGAGCAGCATTACGGGTCAGGATTTACAAATCAGTTTCGAGGTCGCCCAGGGACTTCCTGAGGCGGAAATCGGCATCTTTGATGGGGATCATTTTGGGAATTGGGGAAATGGCTGCTGGGATAGTGATCATTACAGTATGCCACCCTATTCGATTACGTTTAAGGTCTACGCGGATGCTTCTGGAAATGGGACAGGCATGACCTTCCTTGGGGAGTGGCCGGGAGACAGTATGCCTGATAATGCCTGGTACGACATCAAGATACCACAACCTGCTATTGCACGCATGATCAATGGAAATTATTGTTATCGTCTGGTCGTGCAAAGTCTCGTGCCCAACAATCCTGGTAACACAAATAATTTTAAAATTCGCGTCAAGGGTTATCTGCATCTGACCGATTCGATTCTCGGCTTTAACGGCATGTTGGGATCTGTAAAAGACAGAGTCATTATCTATCCCAATTATCCCACACTTACTCCTACTAATTATGATGGGGAATGGAAAATTTATCTCTACCTTCCCAAACCAGTCGTGTATTTGGAAATATGGGATGGCGATTTCGATTATGGCAATTATACGGGGACAATCAGAGACACGGATGATCCAGATACACCCAATGACTCTTTTCCACCCTGGTCGCCAACTACTGGCATGCGCAATGAAGGTGTTGCCATTGGCTACGGGAATACGACCAGCAATCCTAATGATGATCATTCATCTCCGCTCATTTTAAGACCTCCTTCTATCTTTTATGAAATAGTAGATCCGAACGGCAACCATTACGTCAACGCAAATCCTTCGGGTAATCAAGAATGGGAACGGTTCCGCATCGACACGGCGCCCTTTGACCGCAGTCTGATGGACTATCACGCTGATGAACTCCCTGCCGGAATATATACAGTTTTGTTGCATGGTGTAGATTTGAGCAATTTTAATTTTTGGAAATTTTTTCAAGATGTACTTGGCCAGGATCTCAACGGCAATCCAATTAGAGGCGTCATTTATCCACCGGAAATTTTGGCCTCCATCGGCGACTATCTCTGGCATGATGTTGACAAGGACGGCGAACAGGATCCGGATGAACCACCCTTGCCCAATGTGATTCTGCGTCTGTATAATGATCTTGGCTATCCCGTCTCCAAAGTCCGCACCGATGCCAATGGCAAATATCTGTTCAAAACCATCCCGGCTGGCACTTTTTATGTGGCGGTCGATTCCACGACGCTGCCGACGGGTTTTTATATGACCAGCGGCCATAATCACTGGGAAGTCACCATAAGCGGCGGCGACAACATCGTCTATGTGGATTTCGGCTTCGCCCGCAATGTTGAACTCAGCTGCGGCAAGCCGGTTCTGGCCTGGTACGCGGCCTCTTACAAGGATTCCCTGTCATCGGATCGGTTGCGCAACTGGTCCACGGAGAATCACGGCGGCATATCTGACACGGCGAAATTCGATCTCTATGCGGACTATGCCGCTGTGAACGAAGTGAATCGTCCGGCGCTGTACCACGCCCAGGACGCTGATGTGTGGAAACACCACATCATCGCCGCCTGGAGCGCCGAGATCGACGCGTTTGTGGTGCCATGGTATGGTCCGGCGAGTTATGAGCAGGGCGTGGTCAAAGGCCTGCTGGATGCAGCCGAAGCGCTGTACCAGGAATACGGCAACCAGGGATTCGATTTCCGACTCATTGTGGCTTATGATGAGAATGCGGCGGGTTCATTGCCGGACAACCTGCGTTTTCTGGCCGATTCGGTGCTGATGCATCCGGCCTACTATCATGGCCGCGAGGGCCTGCCACTGATGGATTGGCCTGAGTATCCGCGGCCGTTGTATGTCTACAGTCCGGCACACAGGCTGGATGCGGTGGTATTCGATGCGGAGCGGGACCGGATCATGCCGGCTGATGTCGAGCTGGTGTGGAACTGGGACAAAGAGAGTGGTTATTTGTCCGGCCTGGTGGAGGGGATCTATCCGTATCACGAGGCAGCGGAGATCCACTGGGATGATGTGGGGGGCATGGAGTGGGGCGAGGATTATCTGGAAGACTTTTATGCGGCTGCGCAAACCATGGTCCTGGAACAGGTGGTGGCTGGCGTCTGGCCCGGCTATGACGCACGTCAGTGGGTGGCAGGCAACGGCCACTGGATGGATCGTCAGGGAGGCGAGGTTTACCGTCAGACGTGGGACATGGCGCGGGCGCAGGATGCGGAGATGCTGTTGATACACAGCTGGAACGATTTTAACCGCGGCAGCCACGTGCATATATCCGAAATGTATAAGGATTTCTATTACAAGCTGACGCGGGACTTGGGCATGGCCTGGAAGGGCGGTCGGCCTTGCGCGCGAGGCCTCAGTGACATGGGTTTGACATTCGCTGAGCGTTTGTACAATGGCTGCAAGTTGCCGTTGCCCGAAGATGTGATCGAAAATGCCCTGGATGCTTTTTTCCGGCGCGATTTTTCGACGGCTTGTTCGATCCTGGAGATGGGACAGGCGAGTTATGTGGAGGGACAGAAGCTGGGCAATAAACTGGTGTTCGTGAAGGGGAGTCCGACGCATCCGGGACAGGGCTGGGATAACGCGGTGGACGGCGATCTCCAGGGTTGGGACGGGACTGTGACGACCAAGCCGGAGGGGGATATTATGGATGGAACCGCCTGGGGCATGTTCCGGTTTGCGGACATGGGATGTTATGAATTTGAGTATGTGAGAATCATAAAAGACAATGGCACGGATGATAACCAGCATCCGGAGCGCCAGGCCAGCCGCGTGGAGGTGCTGGTGTCGCAGAGCGGCACCAAGACGGAAGATTTTATCTCCGCCGGCACGATCAAGGTGCGCGATAACAACCTGACAGGATACTATCGTCTGAATGCCAGGGTCAAAGCCCGCTACGTCAAGCTCCTGATCCATGAACCGAAATGGACCAGCGGTGGTTGGCGTCAGATGGTAGAGTTTGGAGTCGATAACGGAGATAAAAAGGGCGCGCGTCCAGCTGGGGAGCAGGATGGTTTGTCCCTGGCGCAGGTGCTGGAGGAATTCAAGGCATATAATTATCCGAATCCGTTCAATGCGCAAACGACCATTGCCTATCAGCTGCCCGAGGATGGATACGTAAGCCTGACGGTGTATGATGTCCGGGGCCGGGAGGTGGCAAATTTAGTGAATGGAGCTCAGAACGCCGGCGAGCACCGGGTGGTGTGGGATAGCAGCGCTATGGCGAGCGGATTGTATTTTTATCGCCTGCGCGCCGGAGAGCTCGAACGGTCCGGGCATATGTTGCTGCTGAAATAAGATCTGAGGAGTTGCGTATGAGGCAGGCCGCCTTCTGTGCGGCCTGCCTTCAAGCGAACGATTTTGATTATTTTAAATACGGTTTTAGGCAACCACAACTCTCAAAGAGGTGAGTGAGTTTGATGAGATGATCTCCCGGTCGGCGCATCAATAGGCTGCATCTGATTGTCAAGAACGCATCCCCGTATGGCAGGATGAGGCGGGACTTTATAAGAAAATTTGCTTGCATTGCAGGTTTCTATTGACTAATTTTTTGGCAGGAAGAAACGGTACGGGGGGGGACGGAGAAGGCTCAGCGTGCAGAAAAAGGAGAAATGGCGCGGCATCGGGCGCTTGCCGGATCATGATTTCCCCGATTTTTGTAAACCCCAGCAATAACAAGTTTTCATCAGTTTTCCTGTCAGTTCCTAACAGTAGACACCATCACACATGTGGCCTTTAAGTATTAGCCGCGAGGATTTCAATGGTACTGCGATAAATGAGGTTTCTGGATGAAAACCAAAGTTCTGATACTCGGCGCCGGCCCAAGCGGCTTGGCCGCATGCCTTGAGCTCAACAAAGCCGGAATCCCTTTTATCCTGGTGGAAAAAAATCAGGCTGTGGGCGGTCTTTCCAGGACCATTTCCTTCGGCGGGTTCAAAACCGACATCGGACCCCACAGGTTCTTCAGCAAGAACCGCTACCTCTACGATCTCATAGCGGACCTTCTGGGTGAGGACTGGATAAAGGTGAACAGGTTCACCAGGTTCCACGTAAGAGGCCGCTTCCTCATATATCCGGTGGAGATTAAGGACGCGCTCAAAAACGTCGGGTTCGCGTACAGCGTCAATATCCTGCGGGATTATTTCTGGGAAAGGCTCAAAGCCCTCCCCGGCAGGAGAGAGCCGGCCTCCTTCGAGGAGAAAATTGTCTCGGATTTCGGAAGGAGCCTGGCCGAGCTCAATATGCTGAACTACACGGAAAAGATCTGGGGCCTGCCCTGCTCCAGTATTTCCCCGGACTGGGCCAGCCAGCGCATAAAGGACCTGTCCCTCGTGGACGTGGTCAAAAAAATGGTCTTCAAGGACAGGAATGCCCCGAAAACGCTCGTGGACCAGTTCTATTATCCCAGGTACGGCTCCTCAATGATCTATGATGCCATAATGGCCAGGATAGAAAAAGGAAATTGCGGAAAGATATTCCTGGGTTGCGAACCACGCAAATTTTACCATGATGGAAAAAAGATAACGAAGGTTCTCTGCCGGGGCGGCGACGGGGAATTCGAGGTGGAAGCGGAAAAGGTGATCTCAACCATACCCATCACAGAACTGGTGAACATGCTGGGGCTCGGCGTCGAACACGAAGCCGTAAAGGCGGCCGCGAAGCTCATTTTCAGGTCCCACGTCTCCCTGTTCTTGTCCCTGGACAGGCCGAAGGTTTTCAGCGACCAGTGGATATATTTCCCGGACAGGAAAATACCCTTCGGCCGGATCATGGAACCGGGGAACTTCAGCGCGGATCTTTGCCCTCCGGGCAAGACGTCCCTCCTCATAGAGTTTTTCTGCTGGGAGAACGACAACGTCTGGAACGCTTCCAGGGAAGAGCTCGTAAACGCCGCGCTCCCTCACCTGGAGAAGATATTCGGTCTGAAAAAGGCAGAGATATCCGGTTCCTTCGTCCACAGGGAAAAATACGCCTACCCGGTTTACGACGTCGATTACAGATCTAACCTCGATCCGCTAAAAATGCACCTTGCCGGATACGAGAACCTCATCTTGGCCGGCAGGTCAGGCCTTTTCCGTTACAACAACCAGGACCACGCCCTCGAAATGGGCATACTCTCTGCCAGAAGCGTGATAGACTCGAAAAAATACGACATCGAAACGGTGGGCGCCGAAAAAGAATATTTCGAAAAGGGCTATACGAAATAAAGACGTATAGACGTATGGATGCGTCGACGTGCTGAAATTCAGAGGGTTTTAGGTTTGGACGTTTTGAGGATCAGCTTATGACTAATTTTTTTCCGGTCAAAGCGACGAAAGAGCCGGATACGGCTTGGCGCTCTGAAAATGGCATAGCAGGCAGTTGATAAACGATGATTTTCTCGGTTTTTTTAACCTCAGCAACATCACATTACCTGTCAGTTTAAATCCTCCGGTAAGTTTGCACTATTTATTTCCGGCTACTTCATAAAATAATTATACGAAATAGCCGGAATTTCACCAATACCTACCGGAAAATTTTCCTTATTTGACCAATATCATCTTCTTGCACTCATTAAAATCTTTCATGCGGATGCGATAAAAATAGACGCCCGAAGCATACGCACTCAGGGCGACGCTCTTCACATGCCAGCCGGGTGCGTAGAGCTGATCGGCCAGTGTGGCGATCTGCCGGCCCATGAGATCGTAAAGCGTCAACTGCACCCGGCAGCGCTCCTGGACACAGAAGCGAATTTGCGTACTCGGGTTGAACGGATTGGGATAATTCTGTTCCAGTTTGAATGCCAACGGTTGGGTGATGGGTTTTTCCGCGATGGCAGTCTCGAGAGGCTGTGACAGTGCGGAGGTGTTATACGCCGCATCCGTGGCCGTGGCGGTGACAAAATGGCCGGAGACGCTGCCATTCCAACTGAAACGGCCGTCAGAGCCTGCAATGGTGGTACCTTCATAGGTGTCCGCTTGCGAGCCGCTGGTGGCGTAAATTTCAACGGTCGCATAAGGGAAGGACTCTCCGCGCAGCGGGTTCATTTCTGTAAGGTGCGGAGCAGGGACGTCCTGATTGGCGCCGCTGCCCAGCCGGATGCCGCCGCCAGCGTTCTGATAGATGCGATTCTGCGTGATCTGGTTATAATCCGCGTTGCCGCTCTGTACCATAATGCCATTTTGCTGATTATAGGCGATGACATTGTTGCTGCCAATGATATTATTGCAGGAAGTCCCATAGAAAAAGAGGCCGTTGCCGCCATTCCCCAAATCAAGTTCGCCCGCTGAGTCGGTGCCGATAAAATTGCCACGGACCTGGTTGGCGTTGCTGCTTTCCAGCATGATGCCTTCGCCGACATTGCCGGAAATAGTGTTGCCCTCTCCCGGATTTTCTCCACCGATCTGCGTGTGGTCAGCGCCATGAATCAAATAGATGCCGTGCGTTCCGTTGGGCAGTGTGGCATTGCCGGAGGCATTGACGCCGATATAGTTGCCCTGAATCACGTTGCCCTGGGCGGAGCCCCGCACGATATAGACGCCATTTGCGTTGTTTCCTGAGATGATATTGCGTTCATGGGCCTCATCGCCGCCGATGACGTTAAACCCCGCTTCTTCGATATAAATCCCATGCGCGCCATTGCCCAAGGCCACCACGCCATTCGCATCCGTGCCGATGAAATTGCCGATGACGCGGTTGCTGTCGCAGGTCGCAGAGACTAAAATGATGCCATAGTTTTTGTTCCCGCTCACCACATTCCCGGGCCCAAGGGTATTGTGACTGCTTGTGGCCGAGATGAGAATACCATTTGCATTTTTGATGGTGTCACTGCCGGCGCTGTTGATACCGATATAATTGCCAACAACCTGGTTATCATTCGCGCCTGGACCGAGAAAGATACCATTCGCTTGGAGACCGCTGATTACGTTGCGGTCCCGTCCCATCCCGCCGATGATATTGAAACCGCAGTACATGACCGTGATACCATAGCCTTGTTTGTCCATGCGGCGCATGCCGGTAGCATCAGTGCCCACATAGCAGCCGGTGACGCGGTTGCTGTCGTCCGAGATTGAAAAGAGCGTTTGCGTAAAGCTATAGACGCAAAGACCCTTGACATGATTATGCGAGCCGGAGATGGTGATGCCATAAGGATTGGGTGATTCAGAACCATCGATGGCAATTTCCGGTCCGAGCGGATTGGTGTCTGTGCCGATGAAACGCGCTTGCGAGGTGCCGTCTACAACCGTAGCCTGGTTGGTGAGGCGTAATACCGAAACCGGTTTGATGGTCCAGACGCCGCTGGCAGCATCATAATTGGGATCGCTGGCGGGGATGTTGAACAGGACGCTGTCCGGACCGGCATGGCTGTCCGCATCCTCCATGGCCTGGCGCAGGGAACCGGGACCGCTGTCGTTGGTATTGGACACGATATATTTGCCCGGTGCTGCCTGCGGGCCGGCAAAAATCAATTTGCCCAGCGCGCTGGCGCATTCCCAGAGATGACCATAGGGCCATTCGCCCGCCCAGCCATAGTGCATGGCGTAGATGCTGCCCGGATCCTGGACCCATGCCGCAAAGCCGATCTCCTGGCCGGCCGTGTGGGCAATGGTTATGGCTGCTTCGTACTGCACATGACCGCTGTTGGTGGTAATTAGCGAGGTCACATTCGCCGCCAAGGCGGCGCCATTGGCGCCCAGATGATCAGGGTAGGTTCCATAATAGCCTATGAAACGGGCGCCTGTCGAGTTTATATATAACAAACCTTCATTGCTGGACGGCCCTGCCGGCCATAGATGGTTGTAATCCAGATCCGAGAGCATGCAGAGCTGATTGACGGGATCGATAATGGTGTCCAAAGGATCATCCGCTGCGATGAACAGTTTTGTGCCGTTATTTTTTACATAGAGTTCCACGGGATGGTCGCTGCAGGGCACGGCGATGTTGATTTTGCGCGCATCGTTCCATTCCGCCTCCTTGATGACGCCATCGATGGTGGGCGCCCGGTCAGTCCAGGCTGAATGGAGTGTATGGCTTTGGCTGCCCGGCATGGGCGTCGCTTTGACAATCTGGGAGGGACCGTCCGCGCCGGTTTCATCGCAAGTCACCCGATAGTAATAGGTCGTCCCGGGTGTGATGGCGGCGTCGAGATAATCGCGCATGAGCGCGCCGGCTGCGCCGCGATCCGTCAGGTTGATGGAGGCCAGCGGCGAAAAGGGGCCATTCATGTCGGTGCTGCGGTGGATGGAATATTTTTTGGCGCTCTCCATGCCAAAGGGCGGATCCCAGCTGATGGGCACGCGGCTGTTAAATTGGGTGCCGGCGGTGACATTCATCGGAATCTGCGCGCCACGGCACTGGCCATAAATATCCTTGTCGGTGCCGGTGGTCTGTTCCCAGATGACCGTGAACAGGCCCTGCCAGCCGATGACCAGGCAGTTGAGCCCTTTGCTGCCGGCGGATTCACTACACTGAATGGGATCCACTTCCGGATTGCCCTGTGGATCGAATGACTGCGTATAGACGTGGCTGCCGGCAAAACTGGGAGAGGCTGCGAAAGAGATCACAAATCCGTTTTCGAGGCGTGGATAGACGCACGGATTCAATCCGGCGATGAACGTCGCACCGCCGCCGGCATTGTCCAGACAAAACGTTTTATTGGCCGTAGAGTCCGCATTGGAAATGAAGCAGCCGTACACCTGCGGTGGCGACCCATAATGCCAGGCTGTCATGAAATCGCCATTTTTCTGCAAAGCCACGGAAGGAATAGCCGGCGCATTATATTGTTCGCTGCCGGGGCTCAACAGACGGTTTGTGCCCAGCGGGGTACCGAACGCGGAGAAGCGCTGGCCATAAATCCCGTAACCAGGCGCAGTGCGGCCATCCGTCCAAGTAATGACGAACTCGCCGTGCGCATTCATGGCAACGGCGGGAAATTGCTGAATGCCGCTTATGGCATCATTGACGCGGCGGTTGCCGCCAATGGGACGGCCTTGATGGTCGTAGCGCTGCATGTAGATTTCCAGGGTCTCGCGTTCGCGGCCGTCAGCCCAGCACACCACGGCATTACCATTATAGTCCATGGCCACCGCTGCATGCAATCTGCCGCGGGCGTCGACGGAATTGATGCGGACGCGGTCGCCGAGCGGTTTCATGTTGGCGGCGAACCAGCGCGCGTAGAGGACCACGTCGCCGCCATCGCCGCTGTCCTCCCAGACCACGACGAACTGGCCGCGGCTGTTCACGGCCACAGCCGGACGCACCTGTACACCGCTGCCTGGCGCATCATTGAGCATGAAATTGGCACCGACCAATTGCCCTTTCTGATTGAAGACCTGGCCATAGATGTCCGCATTGCCGTTGCGATAATCCTCCCAGCAGGCGATGCCATAACCGTTGTAGCTGGCTGCCATGGCGGGATTTTTCTGCGTCACGGCGCCGGTGTCATCGTTGATTTTGCGATCTTCAGCAATGCACCATGCTGTCAGAGACAGAAGGCTGAGGAGAAGCATGAAAAAAGCAGCACGGCGGGATGAAATGCAGCGGTGGTTCATCATCGTCATCTCCTTTTTGTAAGAGACTGGCAAAATGAGTGTCCAGATTTAGTCAGGCTGTGTGTGGAAATGTTAAGAGGACAAGTGGGGTTACGGAATAACAGGATGACCCCAGCCAGGGGGCGGTTGCCGGTGGCATAATGAAATACTTCCAGCGGTGTTTCAGGATATGGGTCCCCTGAGTCATGATTTAATATAGCCCGCATGCAGGTGGCTTTTTTTGACATCCATCACAAAATGAAGAGGAAATAACACGTCGCCTAGACGCCGGAGGTGTTATTGGACTTTTCAAACTGCGTCTGATAGAGCAAGGCGTAGAGGCCGCCCTGCTGCAGCAGCCAGTCGTGCGTGCCTTGTTCCTCGATGCGGCCGCGGTTCAGGACGAGGATCTGATCCGCCGCCAGGATGGTGCTGAGACGGTGTGCGATGACGATATTGGTGCGGTCGGCCATCACTTTTTCCAGTGCATCCTGAATCAGGGCTTCGGATTCGCTGTCCAGGCTGCTGGTGGCTTCGTCGAGGATGAGAATGCGCGGATTTTTGAGGATCACGCGCGCCAGCGCGATGCGCTGCTTCTCCCCGCCGCTGAGGCGAAAGCCGCGTTCGCCGACGATGGTATCATAGCCATCCGGCAGCGCTTGGACAAAGTCATGGATGTTGGCGATGCGGCAGGCGGCTTCCAGTTCTTTTGGCGTCGCATCCAGCCGGGCGTATTGCAGATTGGTGCGGATGCTGTCGTGGAACAGATAGGTCTCCTGGGTCACCATGCCGATCTGGGCTGACAGGGATTCCAGCGCCAGATCGCGCAAGTCGTGTCCATCGAGGCGCACCACGCCGGAGGTTGGATCATACAGCCGGGGGATGAGATAAGTGAGGGTGGTTTTGCCCGAACCGCTGGGTCCGACCAGGGCCACGATCTGTCCGGGATCCGCGCGGAAGGTGATTTGCTCCAGCGCATTTTTGCGCGCCTGGGTGCGCGAGGGGGGCTCTTCTTCAGCAGCGGCGGCTTTTTTGCCAGAGAGCACCGCGGTTACATCATCCATGCTGCCGTAGCGGCGCACGTCGCTGAGGAGATGGTCGTCGCCTGAATCATAGCTGAAATAGACATCCTCGAATAGGATCTCGCCGCGGCTATTGCCGAGTTTCCTGGCTTGAGGCTTTTCATCGATATCCGCGGGCAGGTCGATCACCTCAAAGACGCGCTCGAAACTGACCATGGAGGTGGCAAATTCCACCGGTGCGTTGGCGAGGCCCTGCAAGGCGCCGTATAGATGGCCGAGGTAGGCGCCAAAGGCCACAATGGTGCCCACCGTGAAAAGACCCTGGATCACGAAAAGGCCGCCCAGACCATACACCAGCGCGGTGCCGACGCCGCTGATCAGTCCGATGATGGCCATGAAAACTGAACCGATGACTGCCCGCTGCACACCGAGGTCGCGCACTTCTACGGCGCGTTCGTCAAAACGATCGACTTCCAGCTGGCGGCGGCCGAAGAGTTTCACCAGCAGGGCGCCGCCGATGTTGAGGGTTTCGTTCATCATGGCGTTCATCTGCGCATTGGCTTCCATTTGCCGGCGCGCCATATCGCGCAGCCGGTTGCCGAGCAGCCGTGCCGCCAGGATGAACAGTGGCAGAATGAGGACGCTGATGAGGGTCAAACGCCATTCCAGGGATAGCAGGACCGATAAAATAGCCGCGCTTTGGAATATCTGTGTAATGATGCCGATGATGGTGCTGCTGATGGCATTCTGCGCGCCGACCACATCGTTGTTGAGGCGGCTCATCAGCTCGCCCACTTTGGTGTTGGTGAAAAACCGCAGCGACATGCGCTGCAGGCTGCTGTAGGTAACCAGGCGCAAATCGTGGATGATGCCTTCACCCACCCGCACATTGAGGCGGCGCTGCAGGACGTTGATGAGGCCGTTTGCGACCGGCAGCAGCACCAGGGCCAGGGCGGTCCATAGTAACCGCCCGCGATCGGCCGATGGGATGGTGTTGTCGAGCAGATCGCGCAAAATGAGCGGGGAGAGCAGCATCAGGCCTGTGTGCGTCAGGATCAGGAGCAATATGCCCAGGATCAGCCAGCGGTACGGTTTGGCGTAATGAAACACGCGTTTCAGCAGGGGCCAGGTTATGGTCGGTTTTTCGTCGGGCGCGTTGATGATGCTGCGCAGACCGCCGTGCATCCTCATCATGGTCATTCTCCGATGGATTCTTGCATGGCTTTTGTATACGCCACGGGGTGACAAACGTGAATGTGGCAGGTGAGGCTGCCGCGCCAGCCGCGGTATGCCCGTTCCCCTGTTTAATGGAAAATAGGATTAAAAGAATTGGTTTGCAACTCATATTTTTTTGACAGCCTTGCGAGGGTTTTAAACCTTCGCAAGGCTAAGCCAATCGCCTGGTTGAAGTGATAATTTATGCTTGATTTTCGCGTCCTGAATGTCTAATTTATTCATCAAATATGAATGGCACTATGGGGATGGCCCTCGATGTGGACCGCACGATCAGCGCTATGACCAAGCCTGAAAATCAGATGTGCAGGAGAGTAAAGTATGAAGGACAGCAAACGTGGCGGCAAGCACGCCTCGATCTGTCATGATCACGGAATGGCAGGGGGGATGCATTGGCTGAAATAATCGCTTCTGTGATTATTCCCTCTTATAATATGCGTTCCATGATCGGCGATTGTCTCGATTCGGTGCTGGCGCAGAAGACGGAATTCAACTATGAAATTATTGTCGTCGATAGTTCGGACGATGGCACCGGGGAGTGGCTCGCCGGGCGTTATCCGCAGATCGTGCTGTTGCGTTTGCAGCAGCGCACCTTCCCGGGAGCGGCCCGGAATGCAGCCATCAAGATTGCGCAGGGTGAGATTCTGGCGTTCACCGACTGCGATTGCATCGTGGACCCGGATTGGCTGCAGAATATGATCGAGAATCAACACGCCGGGCAGCGCGTGGCGGGTGGTCCGGTCGGAAATGGCACGCCCTGGCATCCGGTGGGCACGGCGGAATTTCTGCTGGAATTCAACAGTTTTCTTGGCAGGCGCCTGCGCCAGGTCAGCGTGCTGCCGACGTGCAATATCTCTTACCGCAGGGATCTGTTTGATCAGTATGGTCTTTTTCTCGCCACCATCAAGGGGAGCGATTCGATTTTCAGCCGCAAGATCGCGCAAGCCGGTATTCCGGTTTATCTCGATCCCCGGATTCGCATGATTCATCGCAATCGTACCGGCTGGCGCAAATTTTTTCGCAATCAATATAATCTGGGGATCGGTTCCGCGCAGACACGTAAAATCCTCACCATATCCGGCTCCAATTTGCTAAAGTTTCCGCTGCTGGGCATTTTCATTCCCATTCTCAGAACCGGCGCCATCAGCCTGCGGCTGCTGCGCTGGAGTCCGGAGAATTTCATCAAGTTCGTACTGCTCTACTGGCTGATATTGCCAGGACTGGTTGTTTTTACCGCTGGTTTTTTTCACGGCGTCAAACAGCCGTTACCCCCAATCCATGAGAATTAATATGTCTGATAAATCTGCGCTACGCATCGCCTATATTCTCAATGTTTTTCCCAAACTTTCCGAGACCTTTATCATCAATGAAATTCGCGCGCTGCAGCAACGCGACATGGAGATAGATTTGTACGCCCTGTTCAAAGCCCAGGGCCAGGAAGCAAATCTCGAGGTTGATGATCTATTGCAAAACACCCGGTTTCTTTCAGCGCTCACGGTTTTTAAAACCCTGTTGAACGCGCACGCCTATTTCTTTTTCCATTTTCCCCTGCGCTATCTGGGAGTCCTCCGCTACTGCGTCGTCAAACAAAAGGTTTCCTATGTGCGCGCCTTCTGGCAGCTTTTCCGGGCGGTTTTACGCGGCAGAAAAAATGCGAGTCAGGATGAGCGGCAAAATCCGCTGCTGCACTTTTTCCTCGCTGTCCCCTTTGCGCGCGTGATGATAGACGAGCGCTATGATCTGCTGCATGCCCATTTTGCCGATGCGGCGACGACGTTTGCCCTGATCATCTCGCGGATGACGCGTATTCCTTTCAGTTTCACCACGCATGCGGTTGATCTGTTCGTGGAACAGACCTTGATGGCTGAAAAAATTGATCAGGCGGAATTTATCATCACCTGCACGGGGTATAATGGCCAGTATCTGCGGGAACACTATCACGCCGAGCCGGACAAGGTACACGTGCTCTATCACGGCCTGGATTTGCCCAAATTCACCATGACCGGAAAGCGCAAGACGTCCGAGAACCCGATTGTTCTGCTGGTGGGACGGCTGGTCAAGAAAAAGGGCGGGGCTGTGCTGCTGAAATCCTGCAGCATTCTCAAAGAGCGCGGCGTAAAATTCCAATGCTGGATCGCCGGTGATGGTCCGGAACGCGCCCATCTGGAGTTGCAGAGCACGGTCAACCATCTCAAAGATGTGATGAAATTCTTCGGAACCGTGCCAAACAGTCAGATGCGCTCCTTTTACGAACAAGCGGCTGTTTTTGTACTTCCCTGCATCATCGATGAGAAAGGGGACCGGGATGGCATCCCCAATGTGATGCTGGAGGCCATGGCCATGGGACTGCCGGTGGTGTCCACGAATATTTCCGCCATTCCCGAAGTCCTGCAGCACCGTGTCAACGGCTATATGCTCGAGCCGGCTGATTATGAAGGTCTGGCGGATGCCCTGCAGGAGCTGCTCTCTAATACGCGCTTGCGAAACGCCTTGGGGAAAAACGGTCGCAGTGCAGTCGAACAGCTGTTCGATCTCGAGCGCAACAGCGAAGCGCTGGCCCTTCTGTTTGCGAACCAATTGCAGCGGATCAGGGAAAAATCCCTCCTTTGATCAAGCGCTTGGCAGGCCTGTTTCTGCCATGAATATGGCATGACTTCACCGGTATTTTTCACCACCAGGGGGCGCAGGGGTACGCAAAGAAAAGAAAAACATAAAACTGTCATCGATAGCCGCTTTGATGACTGAGATGGAATTCCAATCAAAAAATTTTCGATCGTCCTCATAAAAACGGCTCGGCGCGCTCAGCGCTTTATGAATAAAACAGATTCACATCCGCATATGCAATTATACTATTTGCTTGATTCTGTTTTTTTCTTTGGCTATTTTCAGCTGCAGGCGGGAAATTGCCCTGGCCGCTGCAAGGCAGTGGCCAGGGCAATGACTTGCATCTGTTTGCGAAGAAGTGAGCTCTTCGCCTCCAGCCTGAAGACGAACGCAAACAATCACGCCCGATTTGTTGAATTCCTCACCCCGATGGAAAGGAGGTTCATGCATGGATACCATGCCTCTTGTCCCCAATCCCGAAACCATTCCGGCGCCCTGGCCGGTATTTGAAATCCTCGGCGTACTGCTCTTTATTGTGCACATCCTGTTCATCAACCTAGTCCTCGGCGGATCGCTGCTGGCCCTGTTCAGCCGCAAGCCGAAGGAGGACTGTGTGGTCGCCGTGCTGGTGAAAAAAATACCATCCGCAGTGGCCTTGGGCGTCACCTTCGGTATCGCGCCCCTGCTTTTTCTGCAGGTGCTCTATGGTCATCTCATCTATGCCAGTTCGGTGCTCATGGCTTTTTACTGGCTTCTCATCATCCCCCTGCTCATCATCGCCTATTACAGCACCTATGTGCACGCGCACACGGGCGTGCGCTGGCTCGGCCGCAGCGCTATTGGCCTCGCGGTCTGCATTTTCCTTTATACTGGCTTCATCTACACCAACAACATGACCCTGATGCTGCAGCCCGAGAAATGGGATGCCTATTTTGTGCAGCGCGGGGGGACGATTCTTAATCTTTCCGATCCCGCGCTGTGGCCCCGCTACCTGCATTTCGTATTGGCCTCCATCGCCGTCGCCGGACTGTTCAGCAGCCTGATGTGGCAATTTCGCGGCAAAAAGGGCCGTACGGAGGCGGACGGAGCCGTCAAAAAAGGTCTGCGCGTCTTTGCCGTCGCCACCTCGGTGCAGGTGGTCATCGGAATCTGGTTTCTACTCGCCCTGCCGCGCGAATTCATGCTGGCTTTCATGGGACGCAATCTCTACTACACCATCCTCCTGGTGCTCGGT
Organism: Candidatus Zhuqueibacterota bacterium; assembly: GCA_963169875.1. Classification (GTDB taxonomy): domain Bacteria; phylum Zhuqueibacterota; class Zhuqueibacteria; order Residuimicrobiales; family Residuimicrobiaceae; genus UBA2214. Next base: position 33,353 of record CAUJEL010000135.1, on the reverse strand, counting down.
CTGGCTCTTGCAGCGGGAGCTCTGATCATGGCGTTTCGGGACAAGTTCTGGCCCACCTTTTATCATCTGCTGGCTCTGATGCTGGTCATGGCCCTCAGCCGTCTGGCGGTGCGCGATCTCTACATCAGCCGGTTTTTTAAAGTCTCTGAACTGACGCTCAAACCGCAATACGATGTCATGATCCTTTTTCTGATTATCCTGGCGGCTGGTTTGGGAGTGGTCTGGTATATGGTGCGCATCATGGTGGCTGCGGCAGAGAGGAGGGAAAAATCATGAACTATCCGATTTGGGAACTGACCTGGTTTGGCGGCAGTTCGATGATCGCCCTGATCGCCGTTCTGCACGCTTACATATCGCATCTGGCTGTTGGCGGCGGCATCTTCATCTGGTTGATGGATTGGAAAGGATTCCGCGGAAATAATCCCGATATACATCTTTATGTGCGCAAGCACACCTGGTTTTTCCTGCTGCTCACCATGGTCTTTGGCGGCATCACCGGTGTCGGCATCTGGTTCGTCATCGCCCTGGTGCAGCCGGCGGCGACGTCCGCCCTGATACACACCTTTGTCTTTGGCTGGGCGATTGAATGGGTTTTCTTCCTCGGCGAGATCATCGCCTTGTTGATTTATCACTATCATTTTCAAAATTTGCAGCGCACGGACCGCCTCCGCATCGCCTTCTTTTACGCCCTGTTCGCCTGGCTCAGCCTGGTGGTCATCAACGGCATACTGGCCTTCATGCTGACGCCGGGCCAATGGCTGCAAACGGGCAATTTCTGGCATGGGTTTCTCAATCCGACCTATTTTGCCTCCACCTTTTTCCGCACCGGTGTGGCCGTCATGATCGCCGGGCTTTTTGGCATTTTCACGGCCGTGCGTTTGCCCGACAGCGAAACGCGGACTACGATTCTGCGCTACTGCAGCCGCTGGCTGCTGCTGGCCCTGCCGTGGATGGCGGTGACCGGCATCTGGTACTATTACAGCATCCCCGTCGAAACGCGCGACGTGGCGTTCTCTCTCAACCCGCAGAGCGCGCCGTTTGTGCAAATCGGCGCCGCTGCGGTTGTTGGCATTTTCCTGCTGGCGCTGTACTATCTGCTGAAATCGCCGCGACGGTTGCAGCAAGCGCTGGCAATCCTTCTGGTCTTCATCGGTCTGGGTTTTTACGGCGGATTTGAATATCTGCGCGAGATCGCGCGCAAGCCGTACATCATCAGCGATTACATGTACAGCACCTCCATTCTGGTGGCGGATGAGGCGCGGCTCAACGAGGAAGGGGTGCTGGCCCATGCCAAGTGGACGCAGCATCACGAAGTGGCGGACGGGAACAAGATGCAAGCCGGCAAGACGCTTTTTGAAATCCAATGTCTGCCCTGTCACACCGTGGGCGGGGTGCGCAACGACATCCTGCCGCGCACGGCCAGTTTTCCGGATCAGGGCATGATCTCCTTTTTGCACGGTCAGGGCAAAATCAACAGCTACATGCCCCGAATTGTGGGCACATCCGATGAGCGCGAAGCGCTGGCCGCTTATATCGTTCAGGGGTTGCATAAAAAAGAGGCAGAGAGTAACGGCAGTCCGGCGTTGCCGGAGAAAAGAACCGAGAACATCCCCGCCTTTGACCGCCGCACGGATGAATATATCCTGCTGGCCTGGAATGATCTCGGCATGCACTGCATGACCGATTGTGATGCCTGGTTTGTGATTTTGCCGCCCGCCAATTCGCTGCACGCGCAGCTCATCCGCCGCGGCGATCCGCCGGCCCTGGTGACGGAGGGCGTCACCCTGCATTATGCAGTGGAACCAGGTTTTGAAAATCCCGCCAGTCAAATGCCTTTCTGGGATTACGCTAAAACTACTTTTGGCGTCGAACTGGCGCCCAATGTCGGCCTGGCGGGAAATGGAATGAGCGGCGGGATGGCGTTCAAAGATGAGTTTGCCAGTTTTGTCGCCGAACAGATCCCGGTTGCGCCGTATGCCGGGGATGGCTCTTTCAATGCCTATCCCAAATTCACGCTGCAGGCACAAGAGGCCGTCAGCGGCCGGGTTTTGGCCACTACCATGGTTGTGGCGCCGGTTTCTTCGGAAATGGGTTGCCGCTCCTGTCACGGCGGCGGTTGGAAAAAAGGGGTCGCCGGGGTTTCCGATGAGACCGCGATGAACATTCTGTCAGCGCACGACCGCAACAGCCGTACGGCGCTTCTGCAGAGCGCGAAACAGGGCAAGCCGGTTCTGTGTCAAAGCTGCCACGCCGATCCGGCGGTGAATGCCCCCGGGGATGGCGTGCGCTTGAATTTTTCCGCGGCCATGCATGGCTGGCATGCCAACTATGTGCACCTGGAGGGCGCCGAAGCCTGCGCCTCGTGCCATCCGGCCAAGCCCGATGGCGCGACCCGGTGCGCCCGCGATTTTCACAAGGAGATCGGCGTCACCTGCGCCGAATGCCATGGCACCCTCGAGGAACACGCCATGGGACTGCTGCGCAGCGAGGAGGCCAAACCGGGCGCCCGGCGTCTGTTGCGTCATCTCCGATCGGATCAGGTGGCATCTGTAGCGGAGGTGCATGCGCGCACGCCCTGGCTGCAACAGCCGGACTGTCTTAACTGTCACGTTGATTTCAATGCGCCGCAAGATATTGCCAGCTTTAACAAGTGGACGCCGGGATTTGCGGATTTATACCGGGTGCGCACGGATAATGCGGGCATCCGCTGCGAAGCGTGTCACAGCGCCACGCATGCGCTCTATCCGGCGGATAACCCGGTGGGCCTGTATCGCGACAATCTGCAGCCGCGCCAGTATATGGGCACTTCAAATCCCATTGGCTCGGACAAGGATTGCGCCGTGTGTCATAAAAAGCCCATGCAGGATCCGGTGCATCACGACAACATGCTGCGCATGATGCGCAACCAGTTTGATTTTTAAGGGGTGAAATCCGCGAGCAGCAGCGGCCAACGCCGGCAGCACAGGGCGCGCTGGCCGCTGCTGCTTTCGGAGGAATGGCGATCAACCCGGATCAAGTTTTTGGGCGCGAATACGATTGCTTTGGCAGTGCAGACAGGCCTTTTCAGGAGTACGAATCAATCAATAGCGTCCGCGCCGGATGTGAAATACATCAAAAAAGCTGATTTTTTTTGTTTTTTTTACAGAAAATAATGTATTTTAAAATATAGCCTGAATTATTCACCGCTGAGGACGCAGAGGTACGCAAAGTAAAGAAAAACAAAAAATGGCATCGATAACAACTTTTATGACTGAGATGAAATTTGAATCTAAACTAGTTCGATCATCATAATAAAATTAGCTCGGCGGCCTCGGCGCGCTCGGCGGTTTATGAATAGAACAGGATAGAATCCCTGCCACAATCTCACCGATACCATCCTTCCTTCCGGCCGGGCAGAACGAACAGATACATGCATATAGGTACTCATCCTTTTCAATGGAGGACAACATGGGGCGTTTCCCGAAGAAAGACGTGTTAGTACCCGTTGCTGTTGTAATTCTTGTTATTCTGGCCATCCCGCTGTTTGTATTCGCCGATCAGGGCACCCTTTCTCTTGCGAATCAAAGCGCGGCCGCGGATGGCCGCATCAACGACGATATCGGGACAGCCGTTCAATATGCACCGCGCGTCGCGATCAGCGCCAACAACTATGCAGTCAGTTGCTGGCAGGATAACCGTACTGGAAAACCGCGTGTCTATGGCCAGCGTTTTGGCCAGCGCGGCATCCCGGTGCAGAAAAATTTCGCTGTGGCACCCTTTGACGCCAACAGCGATCAATTGACCCCGGATATTGCCATCGACGATCTCGGCCATTTTGTGGTCGTGTGGACGGAGAAAAAAGACTCCGCCAATGTCTACGCTCGCATTTACGGCGCCAATGCCGTCGCTCTGACGTCATGGATAAAGGTGAACGACAGGGCGCACGTCAGCAGCGCAACGGCCAGTCCCCGGGTGGCCATGAACGGCAGCGGTGAGTTTGTCGTCACCTGGGTGGGACGCCGTACGGATATGGCAGGTGATGTATTCGCGCAGCGCTTCGATCGCGCGGGTGAAAGGGTGGGTGGCAATTTTGTGGTTCCTTCTCAAACCGCGGGACCCCAAGACCGGCCCGATGTAGCCATACGCCGCAACGGCAGTTTCGTCATCGTCTGGGAGGATGGGCGTGATGTCCATCAATCGCCGCCACAGTATTATATCTTTGCGCATGTTTACGACAGCACGGGCGCTTCAGTCGGAGGCAATTTCAAAGTGAGCAGTCATCCCGGCGGAACTCTTTTTCCCAGGGATCCCGCCATCGCCCTGCAGCCAAACGGACACTTTTTTGTTTGCTGGAGTTATGGCTCGCCCTCGGACGTCTATGGGCATCTGTATGACGCCAGCAGGAATACCATCAAAGGCGATTTTATACTCAGCGCCCTGGGGGTCGTCGAGCCCGTCGGCCCGCACCAGCGTCCTGATGTAGGCATCAGCCCCGGATCCGGCTATGCGGTGCTTTGGGAAAGCGAAAAGACAGGTGACAGCAATATCTATGTGAAAATGTTCACCGCGGCTGGCGCGCAAGTGGGGGAGCACCTTGTCGTGAACGAGTCGCCGGGGCAGCAAACCTTTGGCTCGCTGGCTATCAGCGGCAGGGGATTGCTATTGGCGGTCTGGCAGGATGATCGTAACGGCAACCCGGATGTCTACGGCAACTGGCGCGGACTCCGCGTCCCCAATAATGTGGTCGCGGGCAGCGGTTTTTATAACCGCGTGCCGCTATCGTGGGATCATCTTTACGGCAAAGAACGAACCAAGATCTATAAAATATGGCGCAGCACCGGACTCGGCGCGCCCATCACCCAGATCGCCACGGTCGATCTGTCGGCGCGCGGTGCGGCTGGTTATACCATGCGCGACTATATCGATTTCACAGCCATCAATGGTCAAACCTATCTTTACCGCATTGAGGCCGACGATCCCGACAGCCAGGGACCGTCCGCCTGGGTTCGGGCGACGCCTTCCGACTCGGGCCACGTGCTGCGCAGTACATGGAATACGTCGGCGCCCGCCATCGACGGCGTCATCAACGCCGCTGAATGGAGCGACGCGGCGATGATAGAGATCACCTGTCCATTTGTGCCACAACCTGTGCAGCTCTATGTAAAAAATGATTCAACCCACCTTTACCTTGCGGTGGATGATCCCAATGATGTGGCCGTTGATCCTGCCAACACCTTCAATCTGGCCTTTGATCTCGATCATAGCGGCCGGTGGGATGCCGCAAGTCCCAGCAAGGAGGGATTTCTGCAGATTTCGACAGCCAATGCCCTGTTCGCGGGCGCCTGGGGAGCCTATCCTGCCTCCCTCGGCGCGGATGCCGCCAGGGCCGCCACCGGCATTGTCAAGGCGATAACCACCTTGAGCGGTCATGTCCAATATGAAATGAGTCTGGATTTCAAAATCAGCCCCATCAAGGCAAAAGCTGGCGCCACCCTGGGCGCCTCCCTGTGGATCAGCGATCCGGGCAATCACTATTTCGAGCACTCTGGCTATCCGGGCGAATGGCCGTACGGATTCGTCTGGGAGGCGGCCGAGAGCATGGGCGATCTGGTGCTGGCCACCGCCGCTGAACCCGATACAATTCCCGAAGCCATTCTGGTCACCAATACAAATAATATCGGGCCGGGTTCATTGCGCCAGGCCATCCATGATGCCAATATGCATGCCGAACGCGATCTCATTCACTTTAACATCCCGGTGTCGGATCCCGGCTATGATCCTGGGACGGGCATGTGGACCATCCGGGTAGAATCTCCCGATCTCCAGATCACGGATGATGAGACCATCATCGATGGCACCACGCAAAAAAAATATCTCGGACTCACTTCGGCCCATCCGGTCATTGTGCTTCAGGGAACCCTGTCGACAGCACAGGGATTGACCCTTGGCAGTTCGCGAAATGTGGTCACCGGATTGACCATCCGAGGATTCAACACGGTGCAGATTTACATGACGGGACATGAAAATCACGTTTACAGCTGCTATATTGGCACCGATTACACCGGCCTGCACAGCGAGCGGCTGGGGGGCATTGGCATTTCCATTGAAAAAGGTGATTACAACGAGATCGGCGGCGCCTTGCCAGGCCAGCGCAATATCGTCTCGGGACTAACCTGGGATGCCATCGAGCTGTTCAATGGCGCGTGCCACAATATGATACGAAACAACTATATTGGCGTCAACAGCGCCGGCAGCGACACCCTGGCCAACTCGACCGGTGTTACCTTGTACGATAAGTGTAACAGTAATACGATCGGCCCGGGCAACCTCATTGCCGGCAACAGCAATCATGGGATACGCATCTCCAAATGCGACAGCAACAGGGTGATCGGCAATTATATCGGTCTGGATCCGTCCGGGACGCTCAACTGGGGCAATCACGGGTTTGGCATCATGATCAGTCAGGGCGCGTCGCACACCATCGTCGGCGGCAGCATCGATGAAGAGCGCAACTATATTTGCGGCAATCAGTACGGCATTCAGATTTATGATGCAGAGAGTGAATATAATCAAATCATCGGCAACCATATCGGTGTCGATGTCAGCGGTGCGGCCGTGATCGGCAACCGTGATATCGGTGTCTCCGTGAACAGTGCGGTGCATACCGTGATTGGCGGCGCAACCACAGCGCACGGAAATGTGATCGGCGGCAACGGCAGGGAGGGCATTCTTCTGGATGATGCGCGCAGCACGACGGTTGCAAGCAATATCATCGGCACCAACCGCGACGGCACGCTGAATCTGGGTAATTTGCTCGATGGCATTTTTGTCAGTCATAACATCAGCGAGGCGCATGATAACATCCTCGGACCCGGGAACCTCATCGCCTTCAATGCAGACGCGGGCATCCGGATTTTATGGTCCTCTTCGAACCGGATCACCCAGAACAGCATTTATGGCAATGTGAATGGCGGCATCCTCCTGTTGGGCGGCAATCTCGACATGCCCGCCCCAATCGTGGCGACGTTGCAGCCGGTCAGCGGCATGGCGGCGGCCCATGCCACGGTGGAGATTTTCTGCGGCCGCGATGCCCAGGGCGAAACCTGGCTGGGTACGGTGACAGCAGATGGCAGCGGTCAATTCTCCTGGAATGGCCCGGCCAACGGCGCTTATGTGACGGCCACGGCCACCGATGCGGCCGGCAATACATCACCGTTTTCCGTTCCCGTTTCGACCACAACCAGTTATGTGGTGACCAACACCAACAATGATGGGCCGGGTTCGCTGCGTCAGGCATTACTCGAAGCACAGTTTCATGCCGGCTCCGACACGGTCGTCTTTCAGATTCCGCTCACCGACGCCGGCTATGATGCGGAAACAGGCGTCTGGACCATCCGTCCTTTGGAAGGGTATTATATTTCACAAAGCGGACTACTCATCGATGGCCACTCGCAGGCCGCTTTCCTGGGATTTGATAGCAATCCCTCAGGTCCCGAAATTGCCATGGACGGCAGCGATTGCCCCTATTCCTCTGCCGGGATCGGCCTCTCCGGGGACCATCTGGCAGTCCGCGGAATGGCCATCCATAATTTTGATTACGCACAACTGTATATCTTTGGGACTGAGTGTGAAATCAGCGGCTGCTATATCGGCATCGATGCGACGGGCCGGGAACGAACGCCGCGTTCCGGCGGCGGGATTTTCATTCAGGAAGGCCATGGCAATATCATTGGCGGACCGGCGCCCGGGCAGCGCAATGTGATTTCAGGCTTGTCGAACATCGGCATCGGGATCAGCGGCCTGGCTCGTGGCAACGCGGTGATTGGCAATTACATCGGACTTACTGCGTCGGGGACGGACACCCTTGGCAACAAGTCCTACAATATCAGTGTGACCTGTTCCGCTAACACCATTGGTCCGGGCAATGTCATCAGCGGCACCAGCATTGGCATCAATTTCTTTGGCGACAAGGCCGACAGCAACCGGGTCATCGGCAACCTGATCGGCACCGATGCCACAGGAACCCTGGCTTTGGGCAACAAAACCGTAGGGATCTACTTTTCCGGAGGTCCCAGTCACAATGTCGTGGGTGGAGAGACCGAGGCGGATCGCAATATCATCGCTGCCAATCCTACCGGGATCAGCATCGAAGGGTCCGATGTTCAGTACAATCAAATTACCGGGAATTATATAGGCACCGACATCACCGGCATCCAGCCTTTGCCTAACCGTTATGTGGGTATCCGAATTCATAATGGCGCCCATCATCAGCAAATCGGCCCCAACAACATCATCGCCTATCATCCGACCAATGGCATACTGCTGTATAATCCCAGTACGGCGAATAATACGATCACCAGAAACCAGATTTATGGGAATGAAATGCAGGGTATTTTAATACAGGATCAGGCCAACGCCGATATCCAGCCGCCGCTGCTGACCGGCAATAATCCGGTGATGGGCACCGCCGCGCCCTTTGCCACGGTGGAAATCTACTCCGGCGCAGATGAGGAAGGCAGGTATTATGAAGCGACGGTGACCGCGGATGCGTCCGGACAGTTCACCTGGTCCGGTTCTGTGATCAGCAAGTTCATCACCGCCACGGCCACGGATGCGGATGGCAATACGTCTGTATTTTCGGTGCCGCTATCGACGTCGGTCGCGCAAAAGCCCGCAGAGGCGCCGCAGCAGTTCGCCCTGCACGCCAATTATCCCAATCCCTTCAATCCCCGCACCACCATTTCCTACGATCTGCCGCGTGCGGCCAGGGTGCGGCTGACCGTCTATGATGTGACGGGGCAGTGCATGCGTGTGTTGGTCGATGAACGCAAGCAGGCGGGCGCGCATCGCGTCCTCTGGGATGCAACAAATGAGACGGGGCGCGGGATGCCTTCAGGCATGTACTTTTACCGCATCGAGGCGAAACCGCTGGCGGAAGGCGAGGGCTCGTTCACGGCGACGCACAAGATGCTGCTGATCAAATAAGACCAGACGGCGTTCTCGTTTCTGATGAAACGGACGATAAGCGTTTAAAGGAGGGGCCACGGCACAAGGCTGCAGCAGGAAGAGATCAGCCGTGCTCAACGTCAGCAGACGCGTGCAAAGTGGGATTTAGGGCTGTAGATACGTGGAGATCAGCCTCCAGATGACGATATCCATGGCGGCTGCTGTTTTATCCGCATAGATATTGGTTGCGGCAATCACCGCAAATGTGCGGTTGGGCGCCAGCCAGGCGACGGCGAGATTCATGGTGTTGCTGCCGCTGTGGGTGATGGCCTTGCCGTTGGCCCAGGGACGGTCCACGATCGCCCAGCCCATGGCATAAACGCCCTCGCCGGGCATGGCCGTCACGCCGGTGGTGAGTATTTGCGCGGTTTCGGAGCGGACCAGGGTGGGGTGACCGGCTTCACAGGCCAGGACCCAGTGGATGTAGCGCGCCCAATCGCCGATGGACATATGCAGCCGCCCGGCAGAGTTGTAGATGGGGGGATTGTCCGCACTCGGCCCCGGTTCGACGGCCAGATAACGGGCGGTGTGCTGCAGGGGTTGATCTTCGCGGCCGGGGGTGCCCATGGGGCCGAAACCGGCGCTGGTTATGCCGAGTGGATGCAATACCCGCTCAAAAAGGAGATCCTCATAGCTGCGGCTGGTCAGTTTGTCAACCATGGCTGCCGCCATGATATAACCTGTGTTGCTATAGTTGAATGTCCCCTTCGCATTGGTGGGTGCTTGCTGCAATGCCCAGGCTGTGACCTCTTGGCGTTGTTCGATCAAGTTGGTTTTCTTCAGCGTGAGCGTCGGATCGCCAACCAGCCCGCCGCCATGACAGAGTATATCGCGTACGGTGACCGATTTGTATTCGCTGCGCATGGTCTGGCTATATTCGGGAAAAATGACCGGCAATGTGCTATCCCAAGTCAGCAGGCCATCGTCGATGAGTACGCCGATCAGAACCGCGGTTAACGCTTTGGTATCCGAGCCGAGGTGGAATAGATCGTCGTTGGTCACGTTGGCCTGGCCGCACCAGCGCCGGCAGCCGACAGCCTGGGCATCGATGATGCTTGTATCCGAGACGATGGCGCCGGCCAAAGCGGGCAGATCGTTTGCATAGCGCAGCGAATCGAGGATCGTAGCCAGGGGGGAGTCATACAGCGTCGGCGCCGGGGGCTCTTTTTTTACGGGACTGGTGCTGGACTTGTCGCAGGCAGCGGTTATGAACGCTAAAAAAATAGCCAAAAGTAATAGTATTTGCCTCATTGGATCTCCAAATCTTGTCATTACACCACAAGGTCATCAGTGCAGCCCGGCGCTTCAGGCTTGATAGGGCTGGCAAAAAAGGACTAAAAAATATAATTAGACAGTCCAATTCCCGCCATGATTTTGCTTTGATGGTCAATCGTTTTATCATCTGACCAAATGAAGCTGTATTTCGCTTGCAGGTTCAAGCCAAGATTACCGGATATATGAAACATGATGCCGGCGCCGGCGCCCAGCTCGCGGCCCTCGAATTGATCACCCATACCAAAAAGATAGTCGCTCAGGAGAAAGGGACGGACGTTATCGTCGCCGAAATAGTATTTGGCGATAGGGCCTATAAATGTCTGTTGCAGGGCAGCAGCATCGTTGCCTGAATCCCGCTCGGTTTTATCATAGGCATAGAGCAAATTCATGCCCAAGGCGAGATCGTCCACGATGAAATAGGCGAGCACGGGTTCGATGTGCAGCGTGAACTGACGTAGCGTCTCACCCTCTTTGTAGCCGGTTTTACAATAATTAAAAGAGGAAAATCCGGAGACTTCCCATGCGGATTGCCGGGTCAGCAGGGCGGAGTTGATTTTGGTGGTGATTTCCGAATAAATATCTTGCAGATTTTTATCTTGCGCGGAGGAGATGACGGCCAGCGAAAGCAGGAAAAGCGTAATGAAGTGACGCATGAGGACCTCTCTCATTGTTAATAAAATTAAGTCACATGATCAATCACCTATAAGAAACGCAAAATTTTGGTAAAAGTAACAATATTCAGGTAAAAAATGCGGCGGGAAGAAGATGTCTGGCCCTGACTGGAACCCCTGGCCCTGGAACGCTGCCTGAAATGCCAGGTGGATGAGCGCGGTGGATGCCTTGTCTTATCCGATTCTCTCCTCTATGCGGATTTGTTCAGTGATTCTCTGTGCCTCGGTGCCTCGGAGGTGAAAAAGATGAACCACTGGGTCACAGAGGCACAGAGGACATGGGGGGCTTTATTAGCGGTTCTGTAATGCTGTAAGCATCTTATTGCATCTACGGTACTAATACGCGTCATCGCGGTCGCAGTAATGGACGGACAACCGGGGCGTATTTACGACAAGTTCCCTACTGGATGACAGGTGTGGGTTTAACGGATCAGCTTTTTGAAGTCATCCAGATCGCGCAGGCTGTGCAGGTCGCCATCCACGGCCGCTTGTTTCGCCAGCTTGGGATTGAGGGCGATGGCTTTGTGCAAATAGGCCAGGCCCTGCTGTGGTTGTGCCGCCGCGGTATAGATCACGCAGGCATCGTAAAGGAGTTCCGGATTTTCGGGGGCGATTTTCAAGGCGCGCAACAGCGGTGCGATGGCTTTTTCCGCCTGTTTTTGCGTGAACAGGGTCCAGGCCTCGTTCCAGGCGTAATTCATCTGCGCGTAATCCAGCAGCCGTTTCAATTCCAGAAAGGGCTCTGGATGATCGTCGACGCGGATGTCGATGGCGCGGTCGGTATAGCCGCCGTATCCGGCGCCCGCCTTGACGACGATCAGGGCGGCTGACTGTTTGCCGCGGCTGTCGCCGCCCTCGGCATCGCCGGCGGCCAGGGCCGCGTAAAGCCGGTCCGCCAGAGTCCCCCTGGTTTGCAGGAAAGCGCGTTCCGTGGCCACCACCACACTTTCGCCGGTGAGGATGTTGCCCTGGATGGCGTAATTTCTGCCGGAGCGTCCACCCGCCCAGGCGAGGCAATTGGCGCCGGTGTAGGTGGCGGATTGGCCATCGGCGGCGACGATGCCGACCTGGCGCCGCAGCGGATCGTCATCGCTGCGCAGCATGATCTGCAGTGCCTCCGCAGGATGGACGCCCTGCGCCAGCAGCTCGAGTCCGCGCGGGCCGAAGGTGGTGTTCATGAAGGATTGGGTGGCCACGGCGCCCACATCCGCGCGGGCCCATGGCACCACGGCGCCGACCGCGAAAAACCGCGACGCCACGGCCACGCCCAGTTCGCCGGACACCGAGTCCCGGGCGGCGATCGAAAAGGTGGCGACCGGTTTGTCTGCCGCCAGGGGATTGGAGGCAGAGAGCATTTCGAAAGAAAGCACAGCCGCAAAAAGCAGCAAACGTTTCGCGCACCCCTGTAGCGTTTTCATGACTGCTCCTATATGCTCACTTGCTATCATAAATCATTCCAAATTTTCCAAATCAGCCAGGTCTTGATGACGCCCGGTCGCTTTTTTATTTTTTTTCAGATTTTCCAGATCGATGAAAATAACAGAAATTCCTTCGATAGATACCTCAATTTTACTGCTGTAGCAGGTCTTAAAATCAACCCCGGCCAGATTGGTCAGCAAATCAATTCTATTGGGAGGGTACCCCAATTGAATGATCTGATCCGGATCAAGAAAGTCGTCTATCTTCAACTCCGGGGATGCAAAGCCGAAATCCTTCAAGGCTTGAAGAAGATTATTGATGTTTGGGTTTGTCGGATTTATCCAAATATCAATATCTTTTGTATAGCGGGGATGACCATGAAAGGCAACGGCATACCCGCCAATAATAAGGTACTCGACCTTATTTGCGTTTAATGATTGTAAAAACTCTTTGAAATCCTGGTTTATGAGCATATTTCCAGCCTATGAATTCTTGTCTGATGCATTCCAGAGTTTCCAGTCTTTTTTCGAATGGCTGGGATTGCCAAAAGTGGAAATCTGAACGATTTGCACCCTTTTTTATTTTTGTGATCATTTTTATTTCCATGTGGTGCCGTTTCTCACATTTTAGAATATCAAATGTTTTACTCAAATATGAGTTTGAGTTGGTTATTGGGCAAACCTGTTTTCTATCCGTAACTTACTGAATCCGAAAAATATGAGCGATCCTGGGCCCATATCCCACAGTCGCAACATAAGAAAAATGCGCCGTCGATTTTCCTGCGGCCAAATCCTCGATCAAATCCGCGCGCATGCGCTTGTGGCCGTAGCTGCCTTTTTTGCGGCCGCCGTGGGAGGTGTCCCAGGCGACATAGTCAATGCCTTCAGCCCTCATCTTGCTCCAGAGCTGCTCTTTCCCTGCGATATCCAGTTCGTTGAGATTGATCAGTTGCGCGCGGTGTTGCGGGGCCACATAATAGGCCGCCACCAGCTTTTCCGTCACCGCCATTTTCGCGCCGCTGGCGTTGGCATCGTACCACTCGCCGATGGCGCGCAAATCCGCCTTGTTGTATTTCACCGTGGACATCAGATAATCGTTGTAATTGATCTGCTTGAGGACAAAGACGGAGATCAGCGCCGCCAGCAAGGCGCCAGCCGCGAGGGCTGTGCGGAAGGGTTTTACCGCGCTCAGAATCAGGGCCAGACTGCCGGCGAAAACAGCGTCAAACAGAATCATGTAGATGGAAAAGTCTTTGTTCAGCGCGACATGGGCGATTATTTGCAGTAAACATGAGATGATAAAGATCGCGATGAAGAGTTTCATAAATTCGCGGACAGGAATTGCGGTTACACTGGATAATGATCTTTTTTGCAGAAACCGGTCAAAGGCTTTGCGCAGCACGATCAAGATGCATAGCAGATAGATCCACTGCGCCATGAAGGTATGCGCATGGGTGGGCGAGAAAAAAATCAGATTGATGGCGGTGAACTGCACATAAAACGCCAGCAATCCCCAGCCGATGATTTTATCCTGTGCGATGAGCAGGTAGAAACCCGCGATCAGGAAGAGCAGCGTCAGGGCTGTCATGACGGGGAAGAGGGATGGCGCCAGAAAGCTGTAGAGATTCTCAATGACGCGCTCGATGAACTCATAGCCCGCGGGCGGCGAATCATTGGCGAAATGCATGTGATAAGGATTGATCTTTCCCGTCTTGACATAATTGAGGATGATCCAGTAGAGAATCCCCGATCCCGCCAGCAGTGCATGCACAAACGGCTTGATCCATTTTCTGGTGTGGGCGATCTCCATGAAGAAGAGGATGGGGATGATAAGGATTGATTCGTAGCGCAGCAGGGCGCCCAGAAACGCGGCTGCGCAGGCGGCCCAGGGCGCGCGGCGGAGGTAATAAAACGCCATGAGCGCAAAGACCACAGCCGGCAGCTCGGTGCGGGGCTGGATGGTCAGATTGGGGGTGATAAAATTGAGCACATACGCGAGCAGCAGCAGTAACGCGAATTCTTTAATATATTGTCTGGTGAAGAGATAGAGGAAAACCACGGAGAGCAGCAAAAAGGTCAGATTGATGACCTGGGCGGCCTGGAGATCGGCAAAGGGCCCCGGCATGAAACGGCCCAGTCCGGTCATGGCGATGGAGTACAGAGGGAGCCTTTTGTAATTGGATAACTCCTCGCCTTTGAGCAGGTCAGCGCCGCGCAGCGAATAATCAAAGAAATCGGAATCCGGCACATAATAAATGTTATAGTAGCCCATGATGAAAACAAAGGTGACGAGGAGCAAAAGGAGGAGCGATCCCCTGTCAACGGTCTTCACGGGTATGGTCTGCAATTTTTCAGACATCTTTCTTCCATCCGATTGGGTCATTTTTTATTGACATGTTTTTTGATGATATAAGGCGGCCGGCCCTTGATCTCTTCGTAGATGCGGCCGATATATTCGCCGATGATGCCCATGAAGAGGAGCTGAATGCCGCCGAGGAAGAGGATCAGGATGATGACCGAAGTCCAGCCGGCGATGGCGCGGTCGGTGAAGAGCTTGATGTACAGGGCATACAATATATAGAGAAAACTCACAAAAGAGGTCATCCAGCCGAGGTAAAAGACCAGGCGCAGGGGCGTAATGGAAAATGAGGTGACGGCATCCAGTCCGAAGGCGGCCATCTTGCGGATGGAGTATTTCGATGTGCCGGCGAAACGGGGTTCGGCCTTGAAGGTCACCGATGTCTGTTGAAAGCCTATCCAGCTGGTCAGGCCGCGCAGAAACCGGAACCGCTCCGGACACTGGTTCATGACATCGACCGCTTTGCGGTCCATGAGGCGGAAATCGGCGGCATTGGGGCGGATCTGCACCCTGGTCAGTTTGTTGATGATCGCGTAGAAAAAATGGGAGGTGACGCGTTTGAACAGAGACGTATCCGCCGCATCTTCGCGCACCGTGTAGACGACTTCATTGCCTTCCTGCCAGCGCGCCAGCAGGGTGCCGATCAGTTCAGGCGGGTGCTGCAAGTCGCCGTCCATGACGATGACCGCGTCGCCGCGGGTGTGATGCAGTCCGGCGGTCAGAGCCATCTGATGGCCGAAATTGCGCGAAAAGCTGATGGCCTGGACGCGGGGATTTGCGGCAGCGATTTTTTCCAGCAGCGCCGCGGTGGCGTCGCTGCTGCCGTCATCCACAAAAATGATTTCATAGTCATGGGGCAATGTGACGAGCTGCGCCAGCAGCCGTTCATAAAACTGCTGCAGCGATTCCGCCTCGTTGAACATGGGCACGACAATGGAAATGAGCCCTTTTGGGGATGTTTTTCTGGCTTTCAGGGGCATGTCACCGGTCCATTCAAAATGAGATAAATGTCTTCCCTGGTCATTGATTCTACTGATTTTATCAGCTTGTGGAATTGAACCCGAATTCTGTGTCAACTTGCCCGCAACGATTGCATGCCCGCACCTCATGGGTGAATTACATCAGGATTACGCCGATTGTTGACGCCGGATCAGGATTGTATTCGTCAATCAAACTAAAGAAAAATACCCAGAGATGCAAGGGCAAATTTTTGATATAAGGTATTTGTGCTTGTTTATTATGGTGTTCCAGACAACCGTGGCGCTGGCCAGAGTCGGTTTTTGCGTGCACTTGAATCATCCTCCTCAAGGAACGGGCCATTCTTCGCCGGTGATCTGAAATTTCGCCGGCAACACCATGGTGTTTGGATTATCCGCCACCCCCGGGAATCCCGGCTGCTTGCCACCCACCCAGATATTGAACAGGCCGGGCTCCTCCACGCGCTGACCATGGTCTTTAATGATCGCCAGCTGCCGGGGCGTTAAGGAGAAAGCGACGGTCTGCGTTTCCCCCGCCTTGAGATGCACGCGTTTGCAGCCCTGCAGGCTGCGCAGCGGCACGGAAACCGATGCCTCCACATCAGCTACGTACAACTGCACCACTTCGTCACCGTCCCTGGCGCCGCTGTTGGTGACTTTTACCTGCACAGGCACGTCGCGACCGGCTTGGATGCTGTCGGGCAGCTGCAGATCACGGTAGGCAAATGTTGTGTATGAGAGGCCATGTCCAAAGGGGAAGAGCACCTCGCCGTCAAAGTAGCGGTAGGTGCGGCCGGCCATGCGGTAATCCTCAAAGGGCGGCAGTTGTTCCAAGGATTTATAAAAAGTGACCGGGAGCCGGCCGGCGGGATTGTAATCGCCGAAAAGGATATCCGCCAGGGCTGTGCCGGCGCGCTGCCCCGGGTACCAGGCTTCGACGATGGCGGGCACCTGTTCAGCCGCCCAATTGACCGACAAGGCACTGCCGTTGAGCAGCACCAGGACCGTAGGCTTATTCAGCGCCATAATCTTTTCCAGCAAAACTTGCTGGGGTTTGGGCAGATCGAGGCTGGTGCGGTCGCCGCCGCTGAAACCGGGCACCTGGACGTTCATCTCTTCGCCCTCCAGGCGCGGCGACAATCCCAGACACAAAATGACCGCTTCAGCGGATTGGGCGATTTGCACCGCCTCTGCGGTCAAATCCTGGTCCGGTTCCTGCCACACCAGCTGCATGGTCGCGCCCCAGCGGCTTTCAAAATACTCGACGCGGATTTTATACATTTTCCCGGCGGTGAGCTGCAGCGGCTTGACGTGCGCATAGGGGCCATGGCGGCTCCAATCCTCGGCCACGAGTTCGTCATCGAGGAATAGCCGGAAGCCGTCGTCGCTGGTGACACCGATCTGATGCAAACCCGAACACCGTGGTACCATGAAACCGCTCCAGCGCGCCGAGAATCCATCCCTCTGGATGCCCGGCGCCGGGGCATTCTCATCCCAGGTGAAATTGATAGTCCTGTCTGTGCGCACCAGGGCGGGTTCGCCATTCAATTCCATGTTGTTGTAGAACTCGGCGCGGAGACCGGGCTGTTTGCGGTCTTTCGCGGTCCAAAGTACATCAGCGGGAATGATTTGCACGGCCGGGATGCCTTCGCAAAGCGCAGAGCCTTCGGCGAACACGACTTCCGCATCTGCCCCCAGCTTTTCACGAATTCCTTGCAGCGGCGTGACCGGATGGGAGGGTTGGCCGTTATAGTTTCCGAGGAGGAGTTCGACGTTATCGGCATTGGGTCCGATCACCGCCACTTTTTTCAGGTTTTTGGCCAGCGGCAGAACAGGCGGATTATTTTTCAGGAGCACCATGGAGGCCCGGGTCGTCTCGAGGGCGAGCTGATCGTGCGCCGGGGCGTCGTTGACGCTGTAGGGGATTTGCGCGTAGGGCACGCGTTCGGGCGGGTCGAACATGCCAAGGCGGAATCGCGCGGTGAAGAGCCGGGCCACGGCGGTGTCGATCTCCGCTGCAGAGATCAAGCCTTTTTCCGCCGCATCCACGAGGGCGCCATATTCCTCGCCGCAGCTCAGGTCGCATCCGGCGCGCACGGCCCGGGCCGAGGCCGCCGCCGCATCCGGCTCCACCTTATGGCCGGCGTAGATGTCGGCGATGGCGCCGCAGTCGGAGACGACATACCCGGAAAAGCCCCATTGCTTGCGTAATATATCGGTCATCAGATAGGTGCTGCTGCAGCAGGGTTCGCCCTCATAGCGGTTGTAGGCGCACATGATGGAGAAGGCGCCGGCGTCGCGGACACAAGTTTCGAAAGCGGGCAAATAGGTGCCGCGCAGATCCTGTTGCGCAGCCAGGGCATCGAAAGTATGGCGCGAGGGTTCGGGGCCGCTGTGCACGGCGTAATGTTTGGGGGTGGAGATGGTTTTAAAATATTTCGGATCATCGCCCTGCAGACCGCGGACAAAGGCAGCGCCGAGGCGGCCGCTGAGCCAGGGATCTTCGCCATAGGTCTCCTGGCCGCGGCCCCAGCGTGGATCGCGGAAAATGTTGATATTGGGCGACCAGAAGGTGAGTCCCTGATACATGCCGCGCTGGCCCTGACGGGCGAATTCGTGGTGTTTGGCGCGGGCTTCATCGCTGATGACGCTGGCGACGCGGTGGATGAGCGCCTCGTCCCAGGTGGCCCCCAGTGCGATGGCCTGCGGAAAAACCGTGGCGACGCCGGCGCGGGCGACACCGTGCAAACACTCGTTCCACCAGTTGTATTCGGGGATGCCGAGGCGCGGGATGGCCGCGGCGCTGTGCTGCATCTGCGCGACTTTTTCCTCGAGGGTCATGCGCTGCAGCAGGTCGTGCACGCGCACCGGGATGGGCAAGTCGGGGTTCTGATACGGCAGCTCTTGTGCCTGAATGATGGTAATGGCAAAAAACAGCAGGAACAGGGACGTTTTCATGAATGACCTCGTGGCTGGGTGCTGTGCAATGCCGCGGGAATGGATATGAATGCATCCAATAGGGCGCTTTGCGGCAATTTATACCTAAACTGAGCCATTGCCTTGACCTTGCGAAGGTTCCCAACCTTCGCAAGGTTGCCGTTTGTGCACCAATCGCTCAAGTCAGGTTATCATAAATGCTTGTTTTTAGAGTTGACCCGCAACAGGCTCAGAATATCTCATCTGCGTTAACCGGTCTGATCTGCCGGCAGCTACCCCCATCTGTCATGGGGGAGGTTCTCCTCAAGGAAAAAGATCGCTATTGGTTTGAATGGTTTTATTATAGATGGTTCCGGGGAAAAAAGCAAGCAGAAAACAGCTGTGCAGAGTCACTTCACCTGCTCGATCAATTGGCCCTCATAGACCGGCGTGACGGTTCCGGCCAGGGTGACGCGGCTGAAATCGTCACTAAAGCCCACCGTCACATCGCCGCCCGGGAAATGGATGTCCACCGGTGATGCCACGCCCTGGCGCAGGTGGCTGATCACGGCAGAAGCGACCGCGCCGGTGCCACAGGCCAGGGTTTCCGCCTCCACGCCCCGTTCAAAGGTGCGCACATGGAGCGAATGAGGGGAATCCACTGCGACAAAGTCGATGTTGGCGCCGCGCGGGAAAGCGGGATGCCGGCGGTAAAATGCGCCCAGGCCCGCCACATCTGTTTTCGCCAAATCGTTGACGAAGATGACAAAATGGGGCACGCCGGTGTTGATGAAACCGCCTGTTTGCAGAAATTCTTCCGTGAGAATATTTAAATCCAGATTTGCGGGGCCGGGAGGGACGAAGGTGGTGGTGACATGGCGTCCGTCTACGCGGGCGCTGTAGTGTTTTTCCATGATTTCGAAGGTTACGAGCCCATCGCTGCCGAGTCCGAGCTGGCGCGCATACCAGGCGATGGCGCGCGATCCATTGCCGCACATCTCCGCCAGACTGCCGTCGCTGTTGATGTGCACATAACGCAGGTCGGCGGTTGTGCTCTTTTCCAGCAGAATGACCCCGTCGGCGCCGACACGTAGCCGGCGCCTGCAGAGTGAAGTGAAATAGTCCGCGTCCCGTTTTGCATCCCAGCCGCCGTGGCGATTGTCCAACAGGATAAAATCATTGCCCGTGGCTGAAATCTTTATGAAACGGGCGCCGCAGGGACGTGAACTCATTCCATGCCCATGAAGGATTCTTTTTTATAGCCATCCGGCAATTTGAAGATGCCGGCCGGCGCGGTGCCTTCCTTGAACTCTAACAATTCGGATGACGATTTCATCGATTGGCCCATCATCTGCGTTGTGGTGGTGGATAGGACCTGAACGCCTTTGATCTTTTTCATTTCGCTGACCATCTTGTCCATCATCGATGCAAGCATCGGATTGGCACCCATGGCGGCGCTGGCGAATTTGCTGTATATAACCTGATCTATCTTGAGATCTTCCGTGGCCCAGATTTCAGTCGTCACTGACATGCCCATGCCGCCCATGGTCATCTTCATCTCATATTTTTTGCAGTTCCAGGTGTTGATTTTTTTGTTCTCATTACTGGGGGTGACGGCAAAGGTCATGCCCATATCGTTTTTTGGCTGTTCAGTTGCTTTGAGGTCAAATTTTAACGGCATGGCCATGTAGGACTTTTTGTCGTGTTGCAGGATGTAGAGCATGCTCTGTTCCAGCAGCATGATGACCGAGGTCTTGCCCGCATCATGACGTACTTTATCGGTTGTGAGCCAGGTCGTGGAGATTTCATCTCTGGCCGGTTGTGTTTGCCCCATCATGGAGATGGCATCGGTGTGTTCTTTTTGTTTCATAAAGACGTCCGCTTGCGCTCCGCAGATACTCAACAGCAGCCCAAGTGCCACCACAGCAGCGATCATCTTTGTTTTCATGTATAACCTCCTGAATGATAATTATGAAACCCTGCGAAGGTTGATAATCCTTGCAAGGATGGACATTCGTTCCCGAACCGCAACTTGGGAACGAGAAAAGTATGACGGGTGACCTCCACCTGTTTTTGCTGGGGCACATCTTGGGTATGGGTTTGGCAGATAAATCGCCCTGTGGAGAGGGCGCCCTTAAAAATCATTTCAATTTCTGCTGCAACAAATCCAGAAACACGCCCTCCGCCTCCGCGGATTCATGTTCCATTATGACGGTAACTTCGCCGGCGATCACTTCCCGGATCGCATCAAAATCGGGATGGTTCAAGGCCAGATCTTCATAATCATCCGCGATCTCGGCGATGAAATTTTCCCGGAACGGCTTGCTGGTCTGCAAACGATCGATCAGGGCTAGACAGCGGTTGAGGATCTCATAATAGACCGTGCGGGCTTGATCCCAGAGGCCGTCATTGCGGAGAATTTTTGAACGGACAAAGAGGAGCTGGCAGGCTTCGACAATCTGCTGCGGATCGATTTTCTGCGCCTGCGGAAAATCAAATATGTTGGCCACCTCTTCCTGGATGGCTTCATTTTCATTCTTGTCGCCGGCGGTGATGAAAAATTGACTCAACTCCGGAAAGACCTCCACCAGATTGACGAGGATATCCACCAGCGTATTCTTTTCTTTGAGGCGTATGGCGCGGCGCAGATCCTGATAGCTGATGAACGTCTGCGGCTCGTTCAGCCAGGTCAACAGCAGCGCAATCTGGTGTTCGCAATGGGTGCTGCCCACAGGACAAGAACAACGTCCGAAGAGCTGCTCGCCATCGACCACCATCTCGACGCGATAATTTCCTTTGCTGCGAACCGTGGCTTGCAGGCCGTAATTGGTCTGAAAACGATGGCGCACCCAGCCATTTTCATATATTTGTTCACCCATGCGGTAAATGTCGTGGCTGGCATAGGCGGATACATCGAGTGGAGTTATACGAGAAGGCATTTTATGGTCCCTTCGTTATTCCAAGTGCGCCGGAGTATGGCTGACGGGTGTGGAACGTGGCGCCTGCCAACAGCGCAAATCAACTATTTGCCGGTGGCCTGTTTTTTGATCTCGCGAATGCGCTGCACGATCAGTTTGACGGCTTCTTTGTCAAAGACCGGATCGTGCCCGAAGAGGCCCCTGGCGTGCGTTCTTTCTTCCAAAGCGTTGCCGCCGGATACCACGCTCAAGGAACGCACAGGTGCGACCTGCAGCTGAACCGCATCGTCGCTCTTGAGGTTAAGCGTGATAGAGCCTTCCGCATCCTGCACCGCTTTGATCTCTTCCCAGGTCAGATAGACCACGCGGTCCCAGCGCAGACGTACACCTTCGGCATTGGGCTGCAGCAGTTTTTCCAAACCGCAGAACGGTTGAATGTGAATCAGCGCTTTTTCCGTGATGCGATAGTGTAATCCGTATACGACGTTTCTGAAAAAGGCGCTGACGACGCCGAAAAAGAACACCAGAAAAAAGACGATGCGGCCGGCATATTTTCCCGAATCGGGCAAGCCCATGGTATTCAGTAAAATCGACGCCAGGATGCCCATGACAAAACCGCCCAACAGCCAGCTGCCAATCTTGTTGACAAAGCGGCCGGTGGATTGATGACGCCATGCCAATAAAGTCTTGCCGAAATTTTCCCCTTTACTGCGATGCCACAATTTCATGCCCAATCAACTCCTCATTTATGGCTTGATTTACTTTCCAATATACAAAAAAGCGCTTGTTCATATCAAGCAAATAATGGCGATTTTATTCATTTTTTACCAAACGGTATTCGCCGTTGCCGCTGCGATCCACGAAGATAAAGCGCCGGTGCTGCTTGCTGTAGGACCAGATTTCCACAGCGGGCGAATACATCTCGGCGGACTGTCTCTCAATATCGTCCGGCTGACCATACTGGATGAGGATGCGGCCGCGATCCGTGCGCCACCCTTCCCGGTTCACCGCTGCTTCGGCAAACTGCCGGTTCGCCAGGTCGATGCGGAAGAAAAATTCCTCCTTCAGCTCGTTCTCCGCCGTGGCGGGATTGGGATCACGCTTTTGCCAAAAGGTTTCATAGATTTTTTCGCGTTCGTCCGCGCTGGCTGCGCGCATTTCACGGATGGTGCTGCCCTTGGCGATCAACGCCAGCTGCTCAATGGCGAGATCGAGGCTGCTGAGTTGTGAAGAGACATCCCCCCAGTATACCGCGAAATTTTCCTCGGATTTGATAGTCCGCGAACCGGTGGCCGCCTGTACCCGTACAACATATTGTCCAGGCTTTTTGATGGCGTCTTTCAGAGTGTAACAAGCGCCAAGGATTGTTTGCGCGGCCCTGGTTTGATTCTGCGCAAACAGCGTGGTGCCGAACAGATCGCGCACTTCCACCTGCAGCCGTATGGAGTCCGCATCCTGCGGGGCGTAGAGCTCGAAGAGAAACCCGAAATCTGATTTCTGCTGATCAAAGGCGTTGCGCAAATTCACCAGGAAGCTGCCGTCTTCACAATTGACTTCATCTGCCAGGATCAGATTACTCATTTGCAGGCTGGCGGGCGAAAAATCGGTCAGCTTTACGCTGTTGCGGTCCTCGATGAGAACCTGGCCATCGCTGCTTTGCAGTTTGAGTACGTACTGGTATTTGCCGGGCGGCAGAGAAAAAGCCATTTTCTTGCGCACCGGATTGCTGCGCTGATTGGTCTCGCTGAATTGCTTCACCGTGACCGTGTCACGTTGCATGACATAACCAGCCACTTCATTTTTTTCATTGTAAAATATCATTTCAAGTTCGTATTTGGCGGAATAGCTGCCATCATCGGCCTTGACAAAGGTCAGGACATCGTTCACCAGTTGAACATGGACTTGCGCCAGACTCCTGGTGCGGTCCTCGAGATCGGCGAAATTGAGGATGCGGTAGTTGAATAAATCCCTGGCGAACATGCCACGCCCGGGGCGCTGCATGCCCAGTTGGGCGAACACGGAACTGACACCGAGTGTTACTGTCAGGACGATCCAATAGAAATGTTTACGCATATATCTTGAATCCTATGGTTAGCGAATGACTTCCAGCACGTGAATGGCCACATCATACTTGTCTTTGGTGAAAGGCGGCATCAGGTAGAGTCCTTTGACTTGATTGAATTGCCGGCTCTCCTGGATGGCCTGCTGGGCGATGTGAATGCCCGTGGTCTTGGCTTCTTCCGCGTCCGCAGCAGCGGCCAGCTGCCGGGCGATGCTGTCTGGCACCTCGACACCGGGCACTTCGTTGTTGAGGAATTCCACCGTCCGGTAACTGACCAGCGGCATGATCCCGGCCAACACGGGGATTTGCACCGTCTCGATGCGCCTGAAAAAATGCTCCAGCTTCTTCACATCGAACACGGGTTGGGTGAGAATGTATTCCGCGCCCGCTTCCACTTTTTGCAGCAAACGCTCCACTTCCATGTCGAGATCGATGGCACCCGGATTGGCGCCGACGCCGATGTGCCAGCCGGTGGGCGCGCCGATCGGATTTCCGGCCACATCATGGCCATGATTGAGGCCTCTGACGATGCGCGTCAATCCAATCGAATCGACATCAAAGACAGCGGTCGCCTCGGGATAATCGCCCAATTTGGGCGGATCCCCGGTAATAATCAGAATATTGCGCAATCCGAGGGCATAATTTCCCAGCAGATCCGATTGCATGCCGAGCAGGTTGCGGTCGCGGCAACAGTAGTGCAGAATGGTCTCCACCGGCGAAGAACGTTCGATGAGCTGCGCCATGGCCATGGGCGACATCCGCGATGAAGCGCGTGGCCCATCGGGTATGTTGACCGCATCGATACCGAATCCCACCAGTTTGCGCACGCCGGATAAAACCGATTGCACGTCGATGCCGCGCGGCGACAGAACCTCCACCGAGACGACGAATTTTTTACCGAGCCGGGCCGCCAGCGCGGATTTTTCTTGGCGGGGAAGCGGCTGCACGGTGATCTCTTCGGCGCTCTTGAAAACGACGCTGCTCGCTGTTTTGCGGGGCTGCATGGCGCGCACAGACGCTGCAATCGCCTTGATGTGCTCCGGGGTTGTTCCGCAGCACCCCCCGACGATGTTGGCGCCGGCCGTGATGAACCGCCGCGCGAACTCGGCGTGGTACTCGGGCGTGGACATGTACAGCACGCGGCCTTCATACACGCGCGGGTTGCCGGCATTGGGCTGCGCGGAGATGTACGGCGCCCCCGCTTTTGCCAGTCGTGCGATCACTTCCAGCATGGCCTGAGGTCCGACCGAACAATTGGCGCCAATGACACTGGCACCTTCAGCCAGGAGCAGCTCCACCACCGTCTCGGGTTCGACACCCAGTGTGGTTTTGCCCTCCTCCGTATAGGTCATCTGCGCAATGATGGGGAGGGTTGAAATCTGACGCACACCGCGTACGGCCAGGGCTATTTCGTTGAGATCACTGAACGTCTCGAGGATGAAGAGATCGACACCGCCCTCAACAAGACCCTGGGCCTGCTCACGATAAAGATCCAGGACTTGATCCTGAGCGAGCGTGCCGATGGGCGCGATGCGCATGCCGGTGGGGCCCATGGAACCGGCCACAAAAATCTCGGGGCCCGCCGCCTGACGCGCCAGCTCGGCGCCGCGGCGGTTGATCAGTCCAACCTGCTCCTCAAACCCGTGCGCCTTCAATTTGATGCGGTTGGCCCCATAGGTGTTGGTCTCGATGATATCGGCTTTGGCGTGGACATAGGCCTTGTGAATATCCAACACCAGATCGGGATTGGACAAATTCAATTCATCAAAACAACGGTTGATGAATACACCGCGGCTGTAAATCATGGTGCCCATGGCGCCATCGCCCACCAGGACGGTTTCTTGCAAACGCTGCAGAAAGGTATCTTTGGACACAAGGGCTCCCGTCTAGAAATCCGCGCCCAGGGACCATAAAACCTGGGGTGATTTGGCTGTGCTGTAGAAATTGGTCGGCCACGCCAAATCCATGCGCAACAAAAAGATGCCGAGATTGATGCGCGCGCCAAATCCCATGCTGGCAAAGATGTCTCTGGTCTGAATGAGGCCATTGGGGCTCTTGACAAACGGTTTTACCTTTTCACCGCTATCCCACGCCAGTCCCAGGTCCGTGAACAGGGCGCCACCGATATTGCCCAACTCCAGCGGCAGCGGGAATCCCATGGACAGACGCCGCACCAGAGGGAAGCGAAATTCGAAATTGGTGAGAATGAAGCGATTGCCCTCGAGGGCATAATAGCCCGCGCCGCGCAACGGCATTTCGAAGGAGGCAAAGTAAATGTCTTCGATGTGCTGCACGCGGATGCCGCCGAAGAATTCGCGGTTGAGCCAGTTGGGCAGACCACCCAGGAAAAACTTTTGTTTGTTTTTGCCCTCGCTGAAGCCGCCGGCAAAGCGGGTGGCAAAGGTGTAATCGCGCGCCAGGCGGCTGTAATGGCGCCAGTCCATGCGCACGGTGGCGAAATCGATGCCCGATTTGCCGATACCCGGGCTGTAGGTGATGCCCAGGGACATGCCGGTGCCGTTGATGGGGCCGGTATAACCCCAGACGCTGGTGTCCCGGGTATAGGAGAGGCTGTTGAGCAGGAAGAAACGATCCCGGGGCGAGAGGTATCCGACATCGATCAAATAGTCGACGTCATCATCCGGTATTTCGAGATACGAGCGGTTGATGCCCATGGCGCTGAGGCCATAGTCGATGCGTTCGAAGCGGTTGAACGGCCTGCTCAACAACATGCTGAGGCCGTAATTGCGGTCGCGCACCCAGCCGGTATAGTCCGAATAATAATAATAGGCATTGTGGAACATGCCTGCGCCGACATCCAGCTTTTTCGGCAGGTAAAAATAGGTCAGCGCATAATCCGCATTGCGAAAGTCGCCGAACAATCCCAGGGCGACATTGAGACGGTGATCGCCCAGGACGTCCGAGAGCATGATGTTGGTCATGCCCTGGGTGCCGAAGAATTGGCTGTAACCCACGGCGCCGTAAACGAGGTCCGGGGTCAGCTTGACTTTGTATTTATTCACCTTGAATTCGCCGGTCGGAAGGGCGTATTCGGTCGAATCGAGAAAAACCCTGGTTGCCAGATTTGCCTGGCTGATTTCACCCTGGGCGAATTTATCATCGAAGACAAAGTTGCGATACTGCCGCGTTTCCTCCTCTACTTCCGGCGACTTGAACTCTGTTTCGGCCAACTCCTCCTCTTCAAAGGTCTCTTTGGTGCCTTGGCGCAGCTGCTGCACATATTTGGTCTCCGGAACGGTGACATCGCCCGGCTTTATGTCCAATGGATTTTTGAGCAGATAGAGGTCGTATCCCGCATAATAAAAAGAGACAAAGACCATGCGTTCGGCGACGCCGCCCCAGCTCGGCTGGAAAGCGCCGGTGAGCACATTGGTGATGGGCCATTCTTCCTGACTGGTCAGATTTTTAAGCCAGATATTGCTGACGCCCTGGCGGTCGCTGGAAAAGGCGATGGTCTTGCCATCGGGCGCATAGACCGGCACGCGTTCGATGAACGGCGAGGATACAACACTCTGCAAACTGTCGCCAGTGGCTCTGATTTCATAGATATCGAAATTTTTCATGCTATAGGCGTGGGTTGAAAATCCTTCGGGCAGATTGTTCGCATCCCAGGCGCCGCGGTCACTGGCGAAGAGCAGCCGCTCTCCATCGGGCGACCACGAGGGTTCAACCTCGCTGAAAATATCATCGGTTAATTTGCGCAGTTGTTTGCTTTTCAAATTAAAGACATAAATATCGCTCTGGCCATTTTTCAGTCCGGAGAAGGCTATTTCATCCCCCTTGGGGCTCCAGGCAGGATTATAGATGCCATCCAAATCCAGTTTGAAATCCTGTTCGATTTTGCCTTTTTTCACGTTGACAATATAGATGGCGTCCCGGCCGGCGGCCGCGGCGGTGAAGACGACGCGTTTGTCATCGGGGCTCCAGCTCATGCCCGGTCCTTTGAGCCACTGCAGCTCTTCGAGATTTCCGGCGCGCTGGCCCTTCACCAGGCGGCGGATGACCTTGCCATCGATGGCGCTCATTAAATAGATATCAAAGTAATCGCTCTTGTCCGATTTGAAGACCAGTTTGTCGCCGCGATTGCTGAGAATGGGACTGGTGTTGACAAAGCTGCCATCCTTGAGATGTTCGGTGAGACGTTTGGCGATCTCTTCAGGCTCTTTGCGATTTTCCACATCCGGCCAGTATTTGCGTTTGAGATAGCGGTGCCAGCGCTTGGTGAGATCTTTTTCTTCCAGCCCGATCGCCTGTTTCAGACCGCGTTCGAAATTTTTCGTCACCTTGACTTTGCCGATCAGCTCGCCGGCTTTTTCCGTGCCATAGCGTTCGGTGATGTAATTCCACACCGACTGTCCGCCCTTATAGGCGAGAAATCCATAGAGAAAGGGTATGTCCGGTACATAGCCGTTCACGGTGGCGTCGCGCATGTACATGTCGCTTTCGATGTCCCAGCCACGGCTTTCGTATTCAGCGAGGCCTTCGATGAACCACAGCGGCAGGGACAATTGCGTCAGACCGGTGATGATCGACTGCACGCCGGAGCCATATAGCATCTGCAGCATGACCGCATGGGTTAATTCGTGATGGATGACGTGACGGAATTTCTCCCATTCGCCATCATAGGGGATGACGACGCGGTTCTTGAAGAATTCGGTGAATCCGCCCACCGATTCCTCAGGGACCGAGAGGTCCACATTGGTCTGCTGGAAATCGTTGTGGCTGTTGTGGAGAATGATCTTGATGCGATCCACCAGCGAATAGCGAAAGGATTTTTGCAGCGAGCGGTAGCTCTCCTCCGCTGTCTGGGCGACATAGGCGGCGATTTTATCGCCGCCGTCGGTGAAGTAGACATCAAAGTGCTCGGACTGCAGATAGTGCCAGTTGAAATGACCATACTGGACTTTATTCTTGCCAAAATACTGCGCTTGCGCGGGCGCCATCCAGGCAGCGAACAAGAGGCCGGTGATGGTCAAAAGGAATGATCTTTTCATAATGACTCCTGCATGAACTTGAAGCGTGGGCGATTTTTACGCAATGCCCTGCACATATATTTTTAAACCCCCTTGCTGCAGAAAACTGTCGCAACATCTTACATTCGGGACATTTTTCAACGCCCGATACACTGTATCAAACAGTGCGGCACGAAGGGCTATTCCGTATATCCATGTAATTCATACGCAAGCGACGGGAAAGAGTTCCTGCATGAAACGGGCTCATCCATGCCAGGCATAAATCTGCGGCGAGGAGTATGATCGCGA
Organism: Candidatus Zhuqueibacterota bacterium; assembly: GCA_963169875.1. Taxonomy (GTDB): domain Bacteria; phylum Zhuqueibacterota; class Zhuqueibacteria; order Residuimicrobiales; family Residuimicrobiaceae; genus UBA2214. The sequence goes on along the minus strand of CAUJEL010000135.1, from coordinate 4,490 downwards.
CGAATAATTAATTGATGGGACGGGCCGGCAAAAAGGCCTTGAATGGCATCGTGCCTGGCGCGTACCAGGCACGGTTTTTATAAAAGTCACAATCCTGGTTCCGGCTGTGGTTCCTGCAAGCGCGCTTCAAAGGCGGCCATATCCTGCTGATTGCCGAGCACGCCGATTTCGAGGTGCATGGTGACCGACTCACCGGGGTCGATGAACTTTAAGCGGTCATTTTTACGGGCGCTGCTGCGTCCTTCCGGCAGACAGTTGCCGGGCGCCATGCCGACCAGATAGGTGCCCTGCCCCATCATTTTCCAGTGCGTGTAAAAGGACATCTCCGACTTGGGGTAGCAAAGATAGACGCCCAGTCCGGTGCCATCATCATGGGCGGGATTGACCAGGGCGACATTGACCATGCCCTTGGCATCGGGATCGTGATCCACATAAAAGACCTGCTCGTCGAAATGAGCGGTTGGTGCATCGACTTGTTCGAACGTCTCCACGTACGGATCAGCCTCTTTGTCGCGCGGTTCAACGCTGTTGATGACCGCGCGCAGTTCAGCGCCTTCATCAACCACGGGAAAACCGATGTTGCACTGATAGAGAAGCATCAACGGCGCCGCTTCAAAACCCTGGTTTTCGATCACATCCTTGATCCACAACCGGGATTGCCCGAGTCGCGTGTACAGGCTGCGCCGCAGCAGCAGGTTGGGACCGAAGAGACTGGTCTCGCGCACTTCCGCTGTGGCCCAGAGCACATATTCGTCCTCCTCCCATTCAGCGCCAAAACCGACATTCTTTGCCGGCATGGCGCCGATGCGGCCATTCATGCCCAACTCTTCGTTCAGCTCTTCGTCAATTTCCGGCGGACCCACATGGGTCAGGCCGCAGGTGTTCAACAGTCCGCCCGCCATGGAGTAGAGATAGCCAATATCGTGGGGATCGTGAAAGGCCGGCGCCACGGCGCCCGCGGGGGATTGCCAGTGCAGGGCACAGCCCTTGTAACTGGCATCGAAAATGTCCAGAGCCCTGTCCTGCAGCAGGGTAAAAGTGAAGCCGGAACCGGTTTTGAATTCCAGGGCGCGCACGCCGCGTTCGTTGCCATTGACCAGCTCCACAGGCCGGACCGAAGCGATTTGCGCGATATCACCGGCACGCTGCAAGAGCTCCTGCCGGGTGTATGATTTTCCATGTAATGTGGCCACAGTAACCTCTTCTGCTTGTTAGCTGGTTCTATTCATAAACCGCCGAGCGCGCCAAAGCCGCCGAGCTGTTGTTGTTGGAATTACCAAAAAGTTCTGACTTGAATTTCATTTCAGTCATAAAAGTTGCTACCGATGCTATTTTAATGTTTTTCTTTTCTTTTCGCGTCTCTGCGTTCTCGGCGGTGAATAACTCAGGTTAGATCCGTTTTATATTTTCATCTTTTGGTGGAAAAAGGATCGAAGCAATGATGGATATGATCAGAATGCCCGCCACCAGACCCAGCGCCGCAAAAACCGGGAATTTGTAAAATTCACTGATTATCATCTTTAAACCGACAAAAATGAGGATGGCGGATAGTCCATAGTGAAGATAGTGAAACAGCTGCATGACCCCGGCCAGGGCGAAATAGATGGAGCGCAGCCCGAGGATGGCGAAGACGTTGGAGGTGTAGACGATGAAGGGATCAGTTGTGATGGCCAGGATGGCGGGGATGGAATCCATGGCGAAAATGACATCGGTGGTCTCGACCACGAGCAGCACCACGAAGAGCGCCGTGGCTTTGCGGCGGTTGTCTTCGCGCACGAAGAAGCGGCTCTCATCCAACTTGTTGCTGACCGGGAAAAAGCGCGTGAAGAGTCTGAGGATGACATTGCGTTCCGGATGCACATTCTCGTTGTTTTTTGAGATCATTTTGTAACCGGTGAAAATGAGAAAACCGCCGAAGAGATAGATGATCCAGTGAAATTTGGAAATCAGGGTTATACCCATGGCGATGAAAAGGGCGCGCATGAGCAAGGCGCCAAGAATACCCCAGAAGAGCACCTTATGCTGATACGCCTGTTTGATGCCGAAGAATTGAAAAATCATGATGAAAACAAAGAGATTATCGACACTCAGCGCCTTCTCGATGAGATAGCCTGTGAGAAAACTGAGCGCTTTTTCTGAACCATACAAATAGTAGACCAGAATATTGAAGGCAAATGCCAAAAGAATCCAGAAAAGACTCCACAACAGGGCTTCTTTTACGCGCACTTCTTTATTTTTGCGATGAAAGACCATCAGATCGAGCGTCAAAAAGAGCAAAATCATGAGGATGAAGACAAAAAACAGGGTTGGTTCACTGACCATTACGATCCTCTGTTGATTTGAAATACCGGTGTGCGGATGCACTCAGGCTGGCATGTTCTTGAATCATTGGCTGCGGAAAAGCGGACAGGGCATGCGTCTCCATGCTGAAGGGATAGGCAGGCGTGCGAATTTCAAAGGCAAGGAGGGGGATTATAGATATTTTACCAGGAAAAGCATATCCTCACCGGAACGGTAATAGGATTTGATGCGGCCTACGGATTTGTACCCCTGTTTGCTGAAGAAACGGACAAAGATCGCATACTCTTCCTGAGAAGAGATTTCAATGACGATCATGCGGCCACCCTGATCATGGATGCGTTTTTCCGTATAATCAAGCAGCTCTCTGCCGATTCCCCGGTGCTGCCAGGCGGGCGTCACCACCAGCAGGTGCAGCTTGCAAGTTCCCTCGGTTCCTGCTGTCGGCCCGAAACAGGCAAAAGCAATGACCTCCTGATTGTCCTCTTCGCCGATGACAACCTGGTACTCCTGTTGCTCATTATCGAAGAGAAAATGATCGATCAACTCCATGGCCAGACTGAGCGCCTGCATGGTGAAAACACCGGTTTTCTGCATCATCTCATACAGAGCTTCCCGATCTTTGGAGACCATGTCGCGTATATGTAATTTCATCGTCTGAACAACCTGTCGAGATTGCATAGCCTGCAACCGTCTGGGAAAGCACGGTTTACTCTTTATGGACAGTTTCTAAACAAGAACAGTGCCAAAGAACATGATAATTTATAAATTATTATAAATAATATAAATAAATAATGCAAATATCAAGTGAAAAAAAGATCTTTCGTCCCTGTTTTTTTCGATATGATAAAATTGCAGCGTTCTCTAAACAAACAATTATCAATTTGAGAAATTGCCTGAAACCGCCTGCAATGTCACTTCTTAAAATGATAAATCAGCGGAGGTTTCACCTGCAAGCCTCAAATCTCATCAATTTGGTACTCTTTTATCTTGCGATACAGTGTGGCCAGCCCGATTTGCAGGGTCATGGCGGTTTTCTGTTTGTCGAAATTGTGGTATCTCAGCGTCTGCTGAATGGCTAATTTTTCAATTTCCGCCAGAGACATGCCGGCCAGGGGGCCCAGGCCCAGTGCGAACCCTTGCATCCCGGCCACCAGGGCTGGAAACTGCCCCATTTTCAGCTCCTTGCTCTTGGCCAGAACCACCGCACGTTCCATCATGTTTTCGAGTTCGCGCACATTGCCGCGCCACGGGTAAACCAGCATCTGATTGAGAACTTCTTCATCGATGTTCTCGATGCGTTTATCATTAATCTGATTATATTTTTCCATAAAGTAATAGGCAAGCTGCCGTATGTCTTCGGGGCGATCGCGCAAGGGTGGTATTTTTATGGTGATGACGTTAAGGCGGTAGTAGAGATCTTCACGAAAAACGTTCTGTGCGACTCTTTGTTCAAGATCGAGGTTGGTGGCAGCGATGAGCCGGACGTCGACGCGGTGTGTGGAGGTGCCGCCGAGGCGCTCGAACTCGCCGTTTTGCAGAACGCGGAGCAGTTTGACCTGCATGGGGGACGCAAGATCGCCGATTTCATCCAGGAACAACGTTCCTTCATGCGCCAGTTCCACCTTGCCCAATTTTTGTTTCATGGCGCCTGTGAACGCGCCGCGTTCATAGCCGAATAGTTCCGCTTCGAGGAGGTTCTCCGGAATGGCGCCGCAGTTTATTTTTACGAACGGCTTGTGTTTGCGCGGACTGGAGCGGTGGATTGTCGAGGCGATGACCTCTTTGCCGGTGCCGGTCTCGCCGGTCAGCAAAACCGTGCTGCGCGAGGGTGCCACCTGCTGCACCAAATCCAGCACCTGGCGAAAGGAGGGGCTGTTGCCAATGACGACGGCATCCAGATCCTCCTTGTTGAGCAGACTTTTAAGCTGTTCGTTTTCTCTTTTCAATTCCAAAATTTCTCTGAGCTTGCCCAGCGTCCGCTTCAGGTCAGCCAGGCTGAACGGCTTGGAGAGATAATCATACGCTCCGCTGCGCAGGGCGGTGCGTGTGGATTCGATGGAGCCATAGGCGGTCATGATGATGACGGGAATGTACGGCTTGTGTTCCTGAACAAAATCAAGCAGCTCCAGACCCGTCCCGTCTTTGAGTTTCAAATCGGTGAGGAGAATATCGGGTTCCTCGCTTTTGAT
>CAUJEL010000134.1 GCA_963169875.1 Candidatus Zhuqueibacterota bacterium | reverse complement strand
CACCTCGCGGATGTTGCCGATGGCGCCATCCCAGATCCACTCGTTCATCAGACGCGCATCTTCGGACGCATGTCCCTGATTCCCCATCTGCGTGATGACGCCTTGTTTGGCGGCTTCCTGCGCCAGCATGCGCGCTTCATAGATGGTTTTTGTCAGAGGTTTCTGCACCCATACATGTTTCTTCATTTTCATGGCCATCATGGCCGCCACGGCGTGCGTATGATCCGGAGTGCTGACCAGCACCGCATCAATATTCTTTTCATTTTCCTGCAACATGATGCGAAAATCTTTGTAGCGTTTGGCCTTCTCGAGCATGGGAATAACTTCGGGTTTGTTTTCCTTGGCGTGGGCGAAGAGATCGACATACTGGTCGTCGTCGACATCACACAGGGCCACGATGTTTTCCGTGGAGGCATCGACGATATCGGATGAGCCTTTGCCGCCCACACCAATAGCCGCGATGTTGAGTTTATCATTGGGGGATAATTTCCGCTTCTCGGCAAACACTTGTCCCGGGAAAAAAGAGAGCGCGGCGGTGGCCGCGGCGGTACTGTTCAAAAAGGTCCGGCGGGAAATGCCAGGGATTTCGAGATTCTTGTCAGCACTCATAGGACTCCTCGCAATTTTATTTTGAATTTTTTAGATTAGCTATTTTTTGCAAAAGAATCAAGACAAAAAATATTGTTGTCGTTTAGCCTGTTCAATTCATAAACCGCCGAGTGCGCCGAGGCGGCTGAGCTCTATTTGTGGAGATTTTCGAAAAAATATTGATTTGAATTTCATCTCAGTCATAATAGTTGCTATCAATGCTATTATTATGTTTTTCTTCTCTTTGCGCGACTCTGCGTTCTCCGCGGTGAATAATTCAGCTTAGGTAAATTTTCCTTATCTGAGCAGCATCATCTTGCCGCCGGCGCTCAACGCTCCCATCTGCAGCTGATAGAAATAAACCCCGCTCGGCAATCCGGATGCATTCCAGGTCCAGGTATGATGACCTTCGCTGAGATTTTTCAGGGTCACGCTTGTGACCCCCATGCCCAATATGTTATACACAGTCAGAGTAACCTGACCGGGAATGGGCAGATAAAAAGCAAGCGTCGTACGCTCGTTGAAGGGATTGGGATAATTGTGTGCGAGTTGCAGTTTTTCCGGGATAGCGCCCGCTGCGTCCTGCTGCACATCCGCCAGCAGATCGAGATGGTTTTCGATCCACTGAATGCGATTTTGTATCCACTCCTTGAGCAGTTGAATTTCGACTTCATAGCTGTGTGCGGCAGCGGTTTCGGGCCAGCGCTCAAAATTGCGCTGACGCGCTTCAGCGGTCGAATCGACCAACAGATCGATGCGTGTGAAGAGACTCTCCTCGCTGAGGAGAGTCAGCCGGAGTTCCTGCCAACGGGTTTTCACCAGGCGGCTGAAAAAACGATTGTGCCCCAATCGTTCCCAATAAAACGGCACCTTGGGCGAATCATCCGGTCGGTAATAATCATGGTCGATCTCCCAGTAATCGTAGCGATAACTATCCTCGGGATACCAGGTCATGCCGAAGGTACGATCAAAATCCCATATGGGACCTGCATGCATCTTGCCGCCTTTGCTGTCGCGGTCCTTGAACATATACGTGCTGATGCGGTAGGCATCGATATTCTTGCAGAATTCACTGAGGATGAAATGATCAACATAAGAATAGGTATCGATGTATCTGGGAAAACCAAGGGTCGAATCAGTGGGATCATGAATCAGCAGCGCAGACTCAAAGTCGTTGATGAAATCCCGGATATACACCTTCTGCTCGGGAACGATATCCTCTTCCTTGGGTTCATGGTATTGGTAATAGAGCCCCTGGTTGGACCACCAGCCGGCGATGTTTTCTCCCTCGATCTTGTCGTATTTGATGACATAGCCGCCGGTGACCGCATCGCCGCTGATGTCCGATGATTTCATTTCCGTCACGTTGACCCGATTTTTATCCTGCTTGATTTTTTCCAGCATCACGTAGAGGCCGCGATAGTCGCCGTTGAGCACCAGTTCACAGAAAACCGCGCGCGGCGCATAGCGCCCCATGTCGCGCGACAAGCCATAAGCCAGATTATTGCGAATGCAGGATTGATCGTTATAGGGTCCGTAGAGAATCCAGTCATTCTCTTTGGGCATGCCCAGGAGCATGGCGTTGAGGTTGTCTCCCGAAGAATCCACGGTTTCGATGCGATAGCCTTTTTTCGGATAGCTGATCGATGAACTGCCGCGCAATTCGATATCGATTTTGCCGTTATAGTTATTGGGTACATCTGTCAAATTATTGCGTTTACCGCGGCCGTTGTAAATGACTTTCATGTCCGCGGAGATGCGCATCAAATCGGGGATGGCTTTACCCCCGGTATCGATGATGACAATCGGCAGATTGGAAGAGGTGAAAACGACCTGCGTGGAAGAGCGGGCTGCAGCGGGGGAAAAAAACAGGAACGCTGAAATAGTAGTAATCAGGCAGCGCCATCGCTGTGTGAACTGAGAAACATGATTCATGATGCCAATCCTTTATTGAACGGTGGATGTATCTTTGGAATCCGCTTCTTCTGCTCGCTGTACGGATGGGGGATTCCAGCCAACCACGGATCCCTTGCGCACCCGCAGCAGATAGGGTGATAGCGTAGTGCCGGGCAGGGTGCGAACCTCATCTTCCACTTTGATGACCCCCATGCCCGTTCCCGCCCCGATGGTGCAGTGGGAGCCGATCTCCACGAGGCCATAGCGGAAACGTCCACAGCCTTCATAGGCATGAACGGTGACGCGGGAAAAAGCGCCGATCAGGGTATGATCACCGATGAAGATGAGTTCCGGCCGGAAATGATCGAGCCAGACAAAGAGCATGATTTCGGTGTTGCGGCCGATGTGTACGCCCATCCAGCGAAAGAATTTGTTTTTGAACGGCGAGCCCTTGAGCAGCATGGAAAATGCCACCTGAAACACCAGCAGAATACGGCGCCCGGTTGGCACGTTGAGCACGCGCCAGTTGATGGCGTTCTTCTCCTCCGGTTCGCCCAGACCGGAAAACGTATAATGGCGTTTGACGGGCGTCAGAAATGCCTCGAGGTTGGCGCGTCCGGATTCTGTGCGCGCATCCAGGGTATTGATATCCACGCCCTTACCGCCCGAGGTTTTGCTGATGTAGAGGGTGCGCCCTTTTTTGCGCCCCAATTTGATGCCGCGATCGATCATTTCCATGGTCACCATCTTTATGATCTCTTCCGGCGACTTGTCGCGATATTTTCTCATACCATCACCTCTTTTCCGGGACACAGCCAACACCCTCCGCTGCCGTAGCGCAGCTGTCAACAATATAGGGTAAAGATGTTTGAAAAACAAGATTTTCGAAAAAAAGACAGATCACACAACCACAAGAAATGTTTTTGCGCTTGATTACTAACTCATTTATTGGTATATTGTTAGGTAACACCTCAATTTCGGCTGATCTCACCTTAAAACAGAAGGACGAGCGATGAACTATCAAAGGGGCAGCGGTTTATTACTTCATGTCACCTCTCTGCCATCTCCATTTGGCATTGGCGACCTCGGACCGGAGGCGATAAATTTTATCGATCAATTGGCCGCCGGCCGGCAGCATTATTGGCAGATACTGCCGCTCAATCCGACCGATCCCGCCTATGATAACTCTCCCTATCTGAGCAGCAGCGCCTTTGCCATCAATCCCTGGCTCATCTCGCCGCAACTTTTGCAAAAGCAGGGCCTGCTCGAAGAGGCGGATTTGACGGACCAACCTGCTTTTCCGGATGAGTATGTCGATTTTCCAGTGGTGATTACCTATAAAAAATTGCTCTTTAAAAAAGCCTTTGCCGCTTGGCGCGGTAAAAAAGATGTCCGTTACACTGATTTTGCATCTGAAAACGCCGACTGGCTGGATGAATACTCGCTGTTTGTCGCCCTCAAAGAACGGTTCGATGAAGAAGCCTGGAGCGAATGGCCGGTTAAATTCCGCGACCGTGATGCAAAAACACTGCAACAAGCACAAAAAGAGCTCTCTGATGAGATACACTTTGCCAAGTTTCTCCAGTACCAGGCCTATCAACAGTGGAAGGACATCAAAGCGTACGCCAATCAGAAGGGTGTGCAAATCTTTGGCGATCTGCCCATTTATGTCGACTTTGACAGTTCCGATGTCTGGTTGCATCCCGGACAATTCAAACTGGATGAAAGCAAACGCCCCTATGTGGTGTCGGGGGTGCCGCCGGATTATTTCAGCGCCACGGGACAACGTTGGGGCAATCCCATCTACGATTGGGAAGCCATGGCGCAGGACGGTTATGCCTGGTGGATAGGCCGCATCCGCCAGAATCTCAAATTATTCGATCTGGTGCGCATCGATCACTTTCGCGGCCTGGTGGCCTACTGGGAAGTGCCGGCCACCGAGCCCACGGCCATCCATGGCCGCTGGGTGGAAGTGCCCATCTATGACTTTTTCGCGCAGCTCAACAAAGCAGTTCCCAAGATGAATGTGGTCGCGGAAGACCTCGGCATCATCACCGATGATGTCCGCCACGCGCTCAAAACCCTCAATATGCCGGGCATGAAGGTGCTCCTCTTTGCGTTCAATGACAATCTCGAAGGCAATCCCTATCTGCCGCACAACTATGAAGAGAATTGCATTGTCTATACCGGCACCCACGATAACAACACCGCGTGTGGCTGGTTCCGCGTTGATGCTTCTCAGCATGAAAAAGACAATCTCGCCCGCTATGCCAACCACGAAATCCATGAGGGCAATGTGCACTGGCGCTTGATGGAACTGGCGCAAAGATCGCGCGCCGCGATTGCCATCATCCCGGTGCAGGATCTGCTGGGACTGGATGAACGCGCACGCATGAACCGTCCCGGCACAGACAGCGGCAACTGGCGCTGGCGACTGGCGCCACAGCGGCTGACTGCCGACGCATTGGCCGGCATCGCCGGACTGACGCAAGAGACCGGCCGCGGATAGGGGACCACTAACGCTTGCCGGCCATCCCCCCACCTGTCATGGTGGAACCATCTTTTTGTGGCCGGCATCGCCGGACTGACGCAAGAGACCGGCCGCGGATAGGGGACAAAAAATCTCAAATCATGTCATCCTGCAAGGACCTTTTAATAATGGCGGCAATGATTCGCGTCTGCGCAGGGATCGGAGCAAACGCTGGCTCGATTGCGCATTTGCTCAAAAATTCCTTGTGAATGACATTTGAAGGTGATAGACATAAAACCACGCAGGGGTTGAATCCCCTTGAGAGACTCGTCCCCTGGTTGAACCATGGGACGAGCATACAATAAAATGTACCATTGCCTCCAACTTGATAAAATATCCCTTTATTTTATATCCCCGGCTGAGTATATTAAAAGCAAGCCATTCCGGAACATCCCTTTGCGGCAATCGCAAACGTCACAACCCATCAGCCGGAGTACCCTTTATGCGCAGAATTCTATCCCTGATCTTGCTGCTATGTTTTTCCACCCTTGCCCAAGACATCACCACATCGAATCGTCCCGTCCATACTTTTTCCATTGTCGCCCGTGATCCAGACACCGGTGAGATGGGCGTTGCCGTGCAATCCCATTGGTTCTCCGTGGGCGCCATCGTATCCTGGGCTGAAGCGGGCGTCGGCGCCATTGCCACGCAATCCATGGTGAACGCCTCCTTCGGACCGCGCGGCCTGGAGCTGTTGAAATCTGGCAAGAGCGCTGCGGAAGTGCTGCAGCTGCTCCTGGCGGATGATGAAGGCCGGGAGCTGCGTCAGGTGGCTATTGTCGATGCCCGGGGTCGTGTGGCGGCGCACACGGGCGTGCGCTGCATTCCCGCGGCCGGCCATATTATGGGCGACCAGTTCTCCGTTCAAGCCAACATGATGCTGCGGGAAACCGTGTGGCCGGCCATGGCGCATTCCATGCAAACGAGCCAGGGCCCCCTGGCCGAGCGTTTGGTCATGGCGCTGGAAGCAGCGCAGGCGGAAAAAGGCGATATCCGCGGTCAGCAATCCGCGGCCCTGCTCATCGTGCGGCCCGCTTCCACGGGCAAGGTCTGGGAGGACCGTCTGATTGACCTGCGCATCGAGGATCATCCGCAACCCATCCAGGAGTTAAAACGCCTGCTGCAGCTCCATCGTGCTTATGATTTCATGAACCGGGGCGATCTCGCCATGGAACGCAACGACGTTGATGGCGCCCTGGAATATTACGGCAGTGCGCAAAAACTTAATCCCGCCAATCTGGAAATGCGTTACTGGACCGCCATCTCCTTGGCCAATGCCGGACGCATCGCAGAATCCCTTGCGATCTTCAGGCAGATATTCGCCGAGGATGAAAATTGGCTTCTGTTGACCAAACGGCTGCCCGGTGTTGGTCTGTTGACCATACCTCCGCAGGATCTACAGGCGATACTTCAAACCCAATAAGCATGCCGGGGAAAATATGAAACTATACGAAATCGTTCATAAAGAACACCTCGCGCCCATGGTCATTCGCTATAGAGTGCATGCACCTGAAATCGCCGCCAAACGCAAGGCGGGGCAATTCGTGCTCATCCGCGTTTGCGAAAACGGTGAGCGCATCCCGCTGACCATCGCTGATGCGGATGCAGCAAAGGGCACCATCACGCTCATCGTACAGAGTGTCGGCAAGACCACCAACCAGATGGCGGAGATGCAGGTTGGCGATCAACTCAATTCCATCGCCGGACCTTTGGGCACGCCCACCCATATTGATAACTATGGAACCGTCGTCACCATCGGCGGCGGCATTGGCATCGCCCCCCTCTACCCCATCACCCAGGCCATGAAGGCGGCCGGAAATCATATCATCACCATCCTTGGCGCGCGCAATAAAGATCTGCTCATCCTCGAGCAGGAGATGCGGTCACTGGCCGACGAGCTCATCGTCACCACCGACGACGGCAGCCATGGCCGCAGCGGTTTGGTGACCACAGCCCTCAAGGAGCTGATCGGCAACGGCGTCCACATCGACATGGTAGTGGCCATCGGCCCGGCCATTATGATGAAAAGCGTAGCCGAAGTCACGCGACCGTTTATCATCCCGACGCTGGCGAGCCTGAACTCGATCATGGTCGATGGCACCGGCATGTGCGGCGGCTGCAGGGTAACCGTCGGCGGCGAGACCAAATTCGTCTGTGTCGATGGCCCGGAATTTGATGCCCATCACGTGGTCTGGGATGAGATGATGCAGCGGCTTAACATGTACAAGGCGCACGAATGCCGCGCCATGGAACGGTATCATCGGGAAAAAGCGGCCCCGAAAGAACAAGGATAATTCGCATGAACACCAGGGAACGGATGGCGATTCCGCCGCAAAAAATGCCCGAACAGCCCCCCGGGGAACGCATAAATAACCAGCGCGAAGTGCCCTTTGGATTTACGCCTGAACAAGCCATTCTGGAAGCGCAGCGCTGTCTGCAATGCCGGAAAAAGGATTGCATGCAGGGTTGTCCGGTGGCGGTCGAAATACCCGGATTCATTCAGAAAGTAGCGGAGGGCGATTTTGCGGCGGCCCTGGCCATTGTCAAAGAGACAAACGTCCTCCCCGCCGTCTGCGGCCGCGTTTGTCCCCAGGAAGAACAGTGCCAGCTTTTTTGTACGGTTGGCAAAGTATTGAAGGATCGGCATGCGTCCGTGGGCATCGGCAAGCTGGAGCGCTTTGTGGCCGATTGGGGGCGTCTCAACCAGGAAATGACGATGCCGAAGGTGGCGACCAAAACGGGCAAACGCGCTGCAGTGGTCGGCAGCGGCCCCGCGGGCCTGACCGTCGCCGGCGATTTGATCGGACTCGGCCACGAAGTCACCGTCTTTGAGGCTCTTCACAAGCCGGGCGGCGTGCTCACCTACGGCATCCCCGAGTTCCGGCTTCCCAAGGAAATCGTCAATTATGAAGTGGACTATCTGCAAAGACGCGGTGTTGTTTTCCGCTATGATTACGTCATCGGCAAAATAAAAAGCATCGATGAACTTTTGCAGGAATACGACGCCGTCTTCATCGGCACCGGCGCCGGGCTGCCGAGTTTTTTAAAGATACCCGGCGAGAACGCGCTCGGGGTCTACTCCGCCAATGAATTTCTCACGCGCGCCAACCTCATGAAAGCCTATGATTTTCCCGCCAATGACACGCCGCTGTTCAGCGGTGAAACTGTGGCCACCGTGGGCGGCGGCAATGTGGCCATGGACTCGGCGCGCTCCGCCCTGCGCCTGGGCGCGCACAAGTCGATCATCGTTTATCGCCGCTCCGAGGCCGAAATGCCCGCCCGCCATGAGGAGATCGAACATGCCAGGCAAGAAGGCGTCGAATTCCATCTGCTGGTCAATCCGGTGAAAATTCACCAGGACGACAAGGGCTGGGTAAAAGGACTGGGATTGGTGCGCATGGAATTGGGCGAAGCCGATGCCTCCGGACGGCGCCGGCCTGTGGTCATACCGGGTTCCGAATTCACCCTGCCGGTGGATACCGTAGTCGTGGCCATCGGCAACAGTCCCAATCCCCTGATCCCCCGGGAAACCGCAGACCTTAAAACCGAAAAATGGGGTGGCATCATCACAGATCCCGCTACCGGCAAGACATCCAAGGAAGGCGTCTGGGCGGGTGGAGACATCGTACTGGGTGCAGCGACCGTGATTCTCGCCATGGGGCACGGCCGCATTGCAGCCCGCAGTATGCATGAGTACATGACCAACAGCAAGTGGTAAAAAAAGGACAACAAGATCTATGGACTGGTTCATTTCCCTTAACCCGATTATGCAAGCGCTCATCGCCACGTTGTTCACCTGGTTCATGACCGCGCTGGGCGCTGCCATGGTCTTTTTTTTCAAAACCATCAAGCGCCAGGTTCTCGACAGCATGCTGGGGTTTGCCGCGGGCGTCATGATCGCGGCCAGCTTCTGGTCACTGCTCGCGCCAGCCATCGAAATGGCCGAAAGCGAGGGTCTGCCGGGCTGGATGCCGGCTGTAATTGGTTTCATGCTTGGCGGTCTCTTTTTGTGGGCGGTGGATCATATCATGCCGCATCTGCATCTGGGACTTCCGATCGCCGAGGCGGAAGGCATCCATACGCACTGGCGCCGCAGCATCCTGCTGGTGCTCGCCATCACGCTGCATAATATCCCCGAGGGTTTGGCCGTGGGCGTTGCATTTGGTGCCATCGCCGCGGACATCCCTTCTGCTTCATTGGCGGGCGCCATGGCATTGGCTCTGGGCATTGGCCTGCAGAACTTTCCCGAAGGCGCCGCGGTTTCGGTGCCGCTGCGGCGCGAGGGGCTGAGTCGTTTCCGGAGTTTCTGGATGGGGCAGGCATCCGGTGTGGTGGAACCCATCGCCGGCGTGCTCGGTGCGGTAGCGGTTATTTACATCAAACCGATCCTGCCCTATGCTCTGGCTTTTGCGGCGGGCGCCATGATTTATGTGGTCATCGAAGAACTCATCCCCGAGGCACAGCAGAGCAAAGACACCCATTCAGCCACCATGGGCGCCATGTTGGGGTTTGCCACCATGATGCTGCTCGATGTGGCGCTGGGTTAACGCACCAGCAGCATTTTGACGGTCTGGCGGCCGTGGGGATGATGCAGCATCGCCCAATAGATTCCGCTGGCCCAACCGGACGCATCAAACTGCACCGGGTAAAAACCGGGTCTCTGTTCTCCCTCAGCCAGAACAGTCATCTCCTGGCCGAGTGCATTATAGATGGCCAGCTTGATGGGGCTCGTTTGCGGCACTTGATATACAAGCAAGGTTGCAAGGTTGAAGGGATTGGGATAATTCTGCGCCAGATTGAATGAATGCGGTATTTCCTGAGCAGCCGGCAACTGCGCATGCCAGACCGCATCTGCTGCAAAGGTGATGGCTGGCGACAGCGCCGCCCCGGTCAAGCCATTGTACACGTGATCCAGCAGAACGGCTTGTTCCCTCAGAGTCGACTGTTTCCACACCGTAAAATGCAACGGTTCTCCCATCAAAGCACCATCCACAACGCCGGGTGTGGAGATGTCGTCACCCCAGATTACCAGTAAGGCTTTGCCCTGATGCACGATCCCGGCTCCAACTGATAACCGCCCTCCAGCCCAGACAGCCACTTCATCCCCGTTTTGTAAATCCGGTGCATCAAAGAGTATAATGGCATTGGCACCGGTATGGGCAATGGGCTGGTAATGGGAACAGCCTGTCCTCTCTATTTCACGGATGGACTCGCCCAGTGCAAGTTGATTCACAGGCAGGCACAGTGTATCTTGAGCGGCAACATAGGCTTGATACGCTTTGCCCGTTTCGAGATAGCCGATCTGGTCAATGCCTTGCGCCGGCCAAAAGACCCGGCCCGATTCATCTTTTAAAAGGATGAGATGATGCGATATACTTTGCAGCGCCTCATCGACTGCCAGGCTGTCCCTGTGCCAATAAGGCAGAATGTGCCAGCCCGGCGACAAGGCCAAGGGCGCGGGTGCTGTATTGATCTCATACCCGCTAAAATCGAGGCGCCCCCCTTGGCTGGTGTGAATCCAATACCCCTCGCCGCTGTTCCAGACTGTGCGCTGCGCCAAAGCGAGGGCAGGCGCATAGATATGACCATCTCCATCCCGCAATATAAATTTTGCCGCAGACGAATCTCCTAAAAGAAAAGTCAGAGCGGAATCATCCGCAGCCACGGGCGCCGAGACCAGGTTCCAGCCGGCGTGCAGCGGCAGTGAATATTGGCTCGGACCGGTTGCAGAAAACTCTTGCCCCGGCGACCATGAACTGCTGCCCGTCTGATTGCAGGCCTTGACGCGCCAGTTGTAAAGAGAATGATATCCGAGTCGCGGCGGCACCCAGCTGGTGTCCGTGACCGATCGGTTTTCAAAGACGACCTGGGTGAAAAAAGGATTCGTGGCCATTTGCACCCAATAGTATTGGGCCCGCTGCGATGGACGCCATGAAAGCGTGGTGCGAACAGGAAGTTCCGGCTCCAGGGCCAGGGGGACAGGATTACTGGGGCCGGCATCGAGCGCATAACTCAGCAAACTGCCAATGCTCACCTGAACACATTGGCGAAAGTAGGCCAGATCAAAAACCATCGCCCCATCGACTTGTATGCGATCAGATATACTATGATAATAAGGATTGAAATCATTGGCACCCTTGATTCGGCTCATATCTTCGATGAGCATGGCAGCGCTGCAGGAATTTTCCCAAAATGAAGCATGATCGCTGGCGCTGCTGCCGGGATTCACCAGCGTCAGCATCAAGCCGATCTGGTAATTGGCATTGATATCCAAGAGCCGCTCGCCGACCGCTATGGACTCGGCGATCGGCCGGACGTGTACATTGGCCACCCTGTCCTTGTTGCCGTCGTACGCGATCATATCCAAATTAATCACACCCTGTATCGAATCGCCGCGCACGGCAGCGGCAAACGCATAATTCCGGCTGCCCCAGAGTCCCGCCTCCTCCTCATCCCAAAATGCATAGATCACGCTATAGGGGAGTGACAAGGCAGAGAGCAATCGCGCGCATTCCAGGACGCCCGCAACACCGCTGGCGTTGTCGTCCGCGCCATAGGATAAAAGTCCGGCTGGCATGGCATCGTAATGGGCGCAAATAATGAAGGTGCGATTGGGATAGAGCGTGCCGCGCTGCAGCGCCACGACATTTTCGCCGCTGCTTCCATACGCGTCGATCTGCGGATTGAGACCATAGGCTTTTAACCGCTGTGCAAGATAGAGTGCGGCCAGGTGATTGCCCGGCTGAGAACGGTGTCTGGACTGGATCACCACACTTTGACCATCCACCATAGTGGCGACCTCCCCGGACAATTCCCGGACCGTCACCAGCAGGGAGTCGATATCAACCGCTCGTATGGCCGTCTGGAGTGGATCCGTATCCATCCCACCCGGCCGGGCCGGACCGATGGGGTACAGCAGCAGCAAGAGAAATGCATACCTGATCCAGTGGGCCGGGACGGCACCCGGAGCGGGGCTTGTGCATCGAGACCATTTCATGCGTCTAGCCTGTTCTATTCATAAACCGCCGAGCGCGCCGAGGCCGCCGGGCTATTTTTATTATGATTATCGAGATAGTGTTGCATCGAATTTCATCTCAGTCACTCAAGTTGTTATCGATGCCACTTTTAAGTTTTTCTTGTCTTTGCGAACCTCTGCGACCTCGGCGGTGAAAAATTCAGGTTAACATAGTGTCTTGGTTCAGCGTGAAATGGAATTTTGAGGTGTAAGAATAAGGTGGATGATTTTGTGGTAGATCTTCCCTTGGCTTTCAAATGTACGCTCCGCTGCGGATAAAATCAAGGCAAACTTCGTCTCGCCCCGCAAAGTCGGCGGGGCTCGGCCTTGATTTTATTCCTCGCTACACGTATTGTACCTGGCCAAAGGAAGATACTATTAGGCGTTCCTCCTGTTTTCTTTGCCTCAGGCGGTTTTCACGCGCAGTAACCAGTTTTGCTTTTCTTTCTGCAAATATTGTTTGCTGACGGCCTTCCAGCATATCTTCAGGCGTCACATACCCCAAGCTGGAGTGGAGTCGGCGTTGATTATAGTAGGCGACATACTCAGCTAATTGTTTTTCAAGGTCTTCGATGTTAATATAGCTTTGTCGTCTGATCGCTTCATTTTTTACCGTCTCGAAAAGTCTTTCTACCTTACCATTGGATTGGGGGTAAAAAAATCGTGTCCGGCGATGGGTAATGCCAACTTCCTGTAGATAGCCCTTGAAATCTTTGGCAATAAATACAGGCCCATTATCGGTAATGAGAACCGGATTGACTCCCGGGTATTTGAGCCGTGCCCTTTCCAGCAGGATTTCAATATCCAGGGCTTCAACCGAAAACCGTAACTCATAATGTACAATATACCTTGAGTAGCCATCTAAAAGAGCCACCAGATAGATAAAGGTGCCTTTGAAATTGATATAGGAGACATCCAAGTGCCAATGCTGATGGGCCTTTAGTGGCTGGCTAAAGCCACTACCCTTGCTCTTCTGATGCCGCCATGGCGTTGACAAGAGGCCGGCTTTTTTAAGGACGCGGTATACCGATGATGGACTGACAGCTACGATATTCTCATCCAGCATCATATAGCAGAGCCGCCGATAGCCTTCATCCAGGTGCAATGAGCGGTAAGCAATAATAGCGGCGATTTCCCATGCCAATAACCAGTTGGTTTTGGCAAGAGCGGCATTATGCTGATTTGCTTTCTCTTGTCGATGAACCCAATCATAATATTTACTTGAGCTTAAAGAAAGCCATCCCAGCATCTCTTTAATTTTATGGCCGGTTCGACTTTGCCAATACTTGATGTATTCAACAACTTCATTGCGACGATCCAGGGAGACCCAGCGGCCGGTTAAATCTCCCCAACCGATTTTTTTAGCTTGATGTTCTCCTGTAAAAGCTCGGCAATGACTTCATTCCGATCTTTGAGGGCGCGCTCAAGCTTATCAATTTTTTCACCTTCTTTACGAACAGAGGTTTTGCCGATAAATAGTGCCTCGGCTTTTTCAAAGAGCTCCTTTTTCCATTTGTAGAACTGATTGGGGTGGATGCGATATTTTTCACAAATGTCAGGCACCGTAATATTTTTTTCCAAGTGCTCTCTGAGAATGCGAACTTTTTCTTGTGGGCTAAATCGGGTGCGTTTCATACTAAGGTCTCCTTTAAGGTTTTCCACCTTAATTTACGACCTTATAATTCCATTTTCAACTGAACCGTGACAATAGACAATATTTACTGAAAAGGCAATGCGCAAAACAAAATGTCGGGTTAAACTGATGTGTATCTCTAAAGTAATTGCATTTATCAAATATTTTTAACAAATTTAGGACTACACAGGTAATCCGCGGATTCTGCGTCAAGCCGACCATCACGCATAAAATCATTCCCTCTGGGGTGATTCGAGATGATCTTGATACCGCATATGACACCGAATCCGGGTAATCATGAAATGGGAGTGTTCGCAGATGAATTCGCGTATTAAAAATATCAGCATTGCACTTTTTTGTTTTGCGCCCTTTATATTTGCTCAGACCCTGCCGCAAGGAATAGAGGGCTATATACCGGCCAACACCGCGGAGCAACTCAAAATTGTCAACCATGAAAAGGTGCGCAACATCATCCTCCTCATCGGCGACGGGATGAGTATTGCAACGATGTCCCATGCCCGCATCCGTGGCGCCGGGGCAAAGGGCAAACTGCATATGGATCGTATGCCCATCGCCGGATTCGTGCGCACGGCCTCAGCGGATCGCCTCATCACCGATTCGGCGGCAGCCAGCAGCGCCATGGCCTGCGGCGTCAAGACCAATAACGGCATGATCTCGCGAATGCCTGATGAAAAAGCCTATATGACCATCACGGAAGCCTGCAAACGGACCGGCATGATGACAGGACTGGTAGCTACCTCCTCCATCACCCATGCGACGCCTGCAGGATTCGCTGCCCATACGCTCAGCCGCAAAGAGGAAGACGTCATTGCCCAGCACATGCTCGACAATAAAATCAATGTCCTGCTCGGCGGCGGCCGTGCTTTTTTCACGCCGCAATCGCAAGCCGGAAGCCGGCGCAAGGACGATCGCGATTTAATTGCGGAAGCGACAGCGGCTGGCTACTTTTTTGCGGACAGTCTCGCCGCTCTGAACCGGGCCAGTGGAGAGCGATTGCTCGGGCTTTTCGCCGAAGAAGGGATGACAACCCAACGTCCGGAGCCAACACTTCATGAAATGACGCGCAAAGCCATCGAGATTCTGAATAGCAAGCGACAGGGATTTTTTCTCATGATCGAGGGCAGCCAGATCGATTGGGCGAACCATGATAATGACACAGAAGAATCCGCCCGGCAGACAATTTTGTTCGATCAGGCCGTGGAAGTCGCGCTGGATTTTGCGGTCAGAGACAAGCACACCCTGGTCATCGTTACCGCGGATCACGAGACCGGAGGATTGGCCATCAACGGGGGCAGCCCTGACGGTCAAAAGCTGGACATCAAATGGACCAGCAACGGCCACACTGGCGCCACGGTCCCCTTGTACGGCTATGGTCCGGGCGCGCAGCGTCTCTCCGGATTTCACGAAAACACAGACATCCCGCGCTTCTTTGCGGAATTGCTGGGCATTCGGCCGTTCCCAATCGAAAAGCAGTTATAAAAGAGATCCTTAGAAAGAACCGAAATTCAGAAAGACATTGACCGCAGGAGCGGCGAGATCGCTGTTTTTGAGCGGTGCCAGGGAAACCCCGTTGACATAGCGGTAGGAGACACCGCCGCCCAGGCGCATGAAGGAAGTCACATTCAGCGTCAGCGTGACCCCTGGTTCGCAAAAGAAAAAATTATCCATGCCGTAGGGTTCATCTCTATCGTCATCCGTGTTTTGATTGCGATCGCTATACGTCACGGACCCGCCGCCGATAAAAACCTGCGTTGAAAAGTGCAGCAGCCGTTGTGGGTGGAAATAATATTCCAGCAGCACGCCGCCAAACCCGGCCTCGAGAAATAACTCCTCACCTTGCGGACCTTGAACGTCCGCACGCAGGTTGGTGGAGAGGCCATAGCCCCCGCCGCCGAGCACGAATCGATGGTTGATGATCCAGCCGCCCCGCCCGCCAACCAGAACAGCCGCTTCGCCGTTGATCGAAGTGAACGAAAGCATGGGACCGCCATATCCGCCGCTCTCGATCTTGCCGCCGATGAGTGTCTCATGCTCCTGCGCCAGCACCGGGATGGCCAGCAGCAACAGGAAAACCAACCCATTTTTCATGATACTTCCCTTCCTGTTATTTTTCATCCGTGCGCCGGACCAGCCGCGCCGGGCATCCAGCCACAATGGAGTTCGCCGGCACATCCTTGGTCACCACAGCCCCTGCACCGACAATGGCATTTTCGCCGATGGTGATACCGCAGAGAATCGTGGCGCTCGATCCGACCGAGGCGCCCTTGCGGATATAGGTCGGCACGCAAACCCAATCCGCTTCGGTCTGCATGCTGCCATCAGGATTCACCGAGCGCGGATATTTGTCGTTTATGAAGGTGACGTTATGACCGATGAAACAATTATCCTCGATATGCACGCCTTCGCAGATGAACGTGTGACTGGAAATCTTGCAGTTGTTGCCAATTGTGGCGCCTTTTTGAATCTCGACAAAAGTGCCAATCTTGGTGTCATCGCCGATTTCGCAGCCATAGAGATTGACAAAATTGAAAATCTTGACGTTCTTCCCCAGTTTGACATTGTCCGCAATACTCAAGTATTTGTCCGGCATTTTCTTCTCCAGTAATTTTTACAACAGACACTTGGTATAAAAGCAATATGACCACGGAAAACACGGAACTAATAAGATTAAACGTGTTTAACAAAACCAAATTTTACTCGTCCTGCTCGCATGTTTCGTTCATATCGTAGTCACAGGGATTTATCCACTGATCCTTGCGCAAATATTTACGCTTCCAAATAGCAAGCTTTTTCCCGCTGCGACGCAAAGGCGCAGAGAAAAACAATTTGAAAACTCATACCCACACTTTGCGTGGGAATGCAGTCAGGCCAATCCAGCGGCCGTCAGGAGAGCTTAATTTCCTTCCCGCGCGCCTTGATCGATTTTTCCGAGGCTTCGAGAATGCGCACCACATTCAAACCCGCCACGCCATCGGTGATGGGCGTTTTGTTATTTTTAATGCAATCGGCGAAATGGTTCACTTCCAGACTCAGCGCTTCGGTGATCGGCACCTTGGGCGCCCACATGTCTCCGGTGCGGTACTGGATCAGGGTGTCGTAAATCTCATCCTTGGTGCGGTTGACCGTGATGCCGGTATCATACACCTTGATTTTTTCATTGGGTATGTTGTCGTCCCACACGATCATCTTCTTGGTGCCCGCGATCAGCGTCTGGCGGATCTTCACCGGAGAGAGCCAGTTGGCATGAATGTGTCCGATGACATTGTTCGGATAATAGACCGTCATGTAGGCGACATCTTCCAGCCCCTTGCCCACATGATCGGCGCCGGTGGCGACCACGCTCTCGGGTTTGAGCTGCAACAGATGATCCATGATCGATATATCGTGCGGCGCCAAATCCCAGATCACATTGACATCATGCTGGAACAGGCCGAGGTTGATGCGCACCGAATCAAAATAATAGATGTCGCCGAGATCGCCGGCATCAACGAATTTTTTGATCATCTGCACAGCGCCGGTGTAAATAAAAGTGTGATCGAGCATGAGAACCAGGTTCTTTTTGGCGGCCAGTTCCACCAGCTCCTCCGCCTGCGCCGAGGTGGAGGTCATGGGTTTTTCCAGGAACACATGTTTGCCGGCCTGCAAAGCTTTCTTGGCCAGCTCGTAATGCGTGAAGACCGGTGTGCAGATGGCCACCGCATCGATCGTGGCATCGTTGATGATGTCATTGAAATCCGTCGTGGTCTTTAAAGCCGGGTGTTTTTTTTGAATGAACGACAACCGTTCCGCTTTTAAATCTGACGCCATCACCATGTTGGTTTCGCTGCAGCCATCGAAATTACGAATAATATTGGGTCCCCAATAACCGACGCCGATCACACCGACATTCAGCATAACTCCTCCAGTTGGTTGGTTGCTGACAGCCTTGCGGGCTGATTTGATAATTCACTAACCTGGTCTATTCATGAAATTGCAATTTGCTGGCAGGAAGTGTATCCTGCCGCCGGAAATCGGCTCCAGCAAAAAATTATTATAATAGATGCATCACCGCGTGGATGAAATAAATCCTGGCAAAATAGATTATTCTGCTTTTACAAAGTCAAATTTCTGGTGCAGACTCCAGTCTATGCCAAAGCTGAACAACCATTCTGACTTATCTGCGCCCTTCACATTACGGTGGTTTTCAAAGTCCTGCTGTGCCGCGGATGCAAATGCGCGCAGCCACCATGCGGGTTGAAAAGTCAGATCCAGACGCCATTCATTCAGGGTCTCGACCACTCCGGTGGGAAAGGGTTCTGAATAGGACTCGCCCACGGGGACATTATCCCAGGGCGTATCAAAGGGTTTCTCGATGCGCCCCTCTCCCCTGCGCCGGTGCTGGAACTGTACCTGACTGCGCCACCTCAATACCGGCCAATAAGAACAGCTCACATAAAGGCGGTCGAAATCATTGCCGAGATAATGCCCCATGGATTCATTGCGATGCAGCCATTTCTCCCAGGGGCCGCCCTGGCCGTTATAGGTGCGGTTGGTGATGCGCGTGTATTCGAGCGAAAAATCGGCGCCGTTGATGCCAAAGGGATCAGCACAGCGCAAGCCGCTCAACAGACCGTACTCATTGGGTTCGAGATCACCGGGCCCGCTCTTTTCGATCTGCACATCATCGATGAGCAGATCGGTATAGAACAGATATTTGTTGTGCAGCAGCGCCGCCACATGAACGGAGCCCATGGTATTGCCGCCGCTGGGACCATTCATCTGTTCGCCATGGTAGGATAAAAACGGATTGAGAAAATTGAAATCAAGGCCACTGTCCGGTCCGCCGTACAAAATGGCTTCGCCAATGCCGATGTACAAATTCTTCACAGGACTGATTTGCAGATGATGCAGGGTCAAATAGCGGTTTTGATGCCCGGGCGTTTGGTCATCCGGATAGTTCGTATCATTCAAGGTGGCTGTCATGAACCGGTAGGAGAGCCACTTGTTTTGAAAAGCAAGTTGGACCTGATCAAGCGGCCGGGGGTAGTCGGACAACAGCAGTGCGGCATCAATGCCGGGACCGATGCGGAGGAAATCGCGGCCGAATCCGGCGCTGAATCCCTTGTGGCGCACGCGCACACAGGCCTGTTCGGTATATCCGGCGTAACCGCTCTGGCGAATGCCGATATAGCGCGGTGACTCGTCAAGGCGATTGTCGACGAGAATGGCATTGTATATCTCCAGCCACGGCGCCGGTTTGCAGGCCAGGAACAGGCGTTGTGTGCCATGATAGAGCCATTCGTCATCCATGCCGTCGAGCCCATTAAACGATTCGAGGGCGATGCTGGCTTGTCCGGGCTGCAGATTGGCCTGTCGCAGGAAGGATCTCAGCATGAGCGCGTGTTCATAGGCGAGCCTGGTGGCATCGCTGCTGCTGCCGGCCTCCTTTTCGACCAGGTTAGCCGTTTGATCGATCGCATAAGGACGCGTCAATGGTGACAGCGACCACAGCAGGCCTCTGGCCTGGAGAAAATCGATGGATGGACCGGTCCAATGAGAAGGCCGCAGAGATTGCGTCCGCAGAGGATGCACCAGAAAGAGGAGGATGATGGGAATAAGCCATCGAGTAAGTTTGCGAACATGAACTTCTTTGGCCCGGCAGGACATATCTGTTCCCAAAAAACGCTAAAGCCTGAGAAAAGTTGCGAGCTATTTATGGATTGGCGCGATGGTCCATGGTATCAGGTTTACCTTTGCTAAGGTCCCTGTTACAGTCGGTATGAACCTTCGCAAGGATGATACGAAATGCGGGCTTAAATATTACAGGCCCATCAGGTGGTAAAATATGCGAAGAAAATAGTTCAATGTCAAGAATTACATCAGATCCAAAAGACAGGCGACAGACCGATGAGAACTAACCTCGGACGCGACATTGTACTCTGCCTGCTGTCCTCTGCCCTCTGATTTCTGCCACCTGCCCACTGCCACTGCCACTGCCAACTGATTCTGCTGTTCCTATTTCCCTATTCCCCCATATCCCTATTTCCATTTTTCTACCTTGCGTGCAGTCCAAACAGCGCCACCCACACCGTCTTGGCGAGGATGAGCAAATCCAGCAGCATGGACTGGTTTTGAATATAAAAGAGATCGTGATCGATGTTCTCGTGGATGGGCAAGGCGCGGTCCGCGGATACCTGCCACAATCCCGTGATGCCCGGCCGGACATTGAGGCGCTCGCGCTGCAGTTCCGTGTAGGTCTCGACGATGAAGGGCATTTCCGGCCGCGGCCCGACAATGCTCATGTCGCCGCGCAGCACATTCCAGAACTGCGGCAGCTCGTCGAAACTGGTGCGCCGCAACATACGCCCCGCTCTTGTGATGCGGGGATCATCGCGTTTGTCCGGATGCACGGCGTAGGGCGGTGTATCCACAAACATGGTGCGGAACTTCCACATTTCAAACACCTGCCCTTTTTTGCCGACGCGTTGATGGCGGAAAAAAACCGGACCGGGGCTGTCCAACCGGATCGCCAGCCCAATGACCGCAACCAGCGGCAGCGTCACCAGGATCACCAGGGCCGACAGCACCACATCAAATAAACGCTTCATGAATGCGTTCACAGCAGTATAGTGCAGATGCGCCTTGTCGAATACCGGCACGCCATCGATGACTTCGGTGCGGATGTGTTGGATGGCCGTATCGTAGAGGGTTGGCACGTAGCGGTAGGGAATGCCCGCAGCGGCGCAGCGCTGCATGACCTGTTCCAACCGGTTCGGCGGTGCGGAAGGAATGGCAATAATAATCTCTTCCGCGGCATGGTTCTCGATGATGGACACCAGATCAGCAAGCGTGCCGAGGATGGGTACGGGATTGCCATTGGTATATTGCTGCTTGTAATCATCGACGAAGCCCAGGGGATAGTATCCCATTTTGGGATATCTCTCCAGTGCCGTGGCGAGGCGGCGGCCGGTATCGCCGGCGCCGAAAATCAGCACGCGGCGGGCGCCCATGCCCCGGCGCAGCAAAAAGGTATGTATCCGGTCAAACAGGTAGCGTTGAAAGGAAACCAGGAAGAGCATGAGGAAGAAAAAGTAGAAAATCTGCAGCCGTCCCAGCGCGATGGTTTTGGTGAAGAACGAGTAGATGATGACCAGTCCGCATCCCATGAGCATGGCGCTGACCAGATTCTTGCGCAAACGCAGCTGCAGGATGCTCGATTTGCGCTCGTAGCCATCCTGGATATAGAAGAGAATGACAAAGAAAACCGCGATGAGCAGAGATTGCCCCAGATCCGGTTGCTGGATTCGCGGCTGCAGCCGGAATGTGGATAATTCCCACAATACGTAACTGACATGCAGAGCCAGCAGAATCATCGCCAGGTCAGCGACAATTTGCAGAAAAAAGATGGTTCGTTGATACCGGTAGGTCATGACTTGGCCTTCTGGGGACGGTAGTGAATCGACTGCGGATGAGCCAGGGCATCCCATATCACATAAAAGATGAACAGTGTATTATTGATAAGATAACGGCGGAACAGGCGAAAGGGTTCCTGAAAGAGGCGATAGAGCCATTCCAGGGCAAAGTGTTTCATCCAATCGGGTGCATGTTTGATGCTGCCGTTGAGATAATTGAATCCCGCGCCGATGCCGATAAAAACGCCATGGTCCAGTTGGCGATAGTGTTGGTAGATCCAGGTCTCCTGCTTGGGGGCGCCCAGCGAGACCCAAATGATATCTGCCTGGCTGTCCTGCATGGCCTGCAGATAACTTTTATTTTCTGCTTCGGTGAAAGGCCGGAAAGGCGGCGAGATCATGCCGGCGACGCGGGCCTGCGGGAATTTTTGTGAAATCACTTCCGCCATTTTGTCGAGGTTTTCGGGGGTATTGCCGAAGAAAAAGTGGCGCAGGCCGTCATTTTGCCCCCAGTCGATGGTTTTCTCGAACAGAGTTGGACCAAAGATGCGCTGCATGTGCTGGGCGCCGAGGGCGCGTCCGATGATGGAGAGCGGCCGTCCGTCGGCCAGCGAGAGAAATGAGCCGTTGATGATCTGGCGGAAGCTCTTGTTGCGTTTTGCGCAGACCATGGTATGGGCGTTGTTGATCGTTACGTAAGAGACGATTTTATCGCGCACTCTTCCTGAGAGCGCGTTGTAGCAGGCTTCATAGGATGACAGATTATGCACAATGCATCCTAACAGCCTGACGGCGTCAACCGAATGATACTGATCTTTTAAATGACTGTTCGTTTGCTTCATAAAGTTCGAATACGCGCAAAACGTTTCACAAATTAGTTGGACACGACATATTTTTCACATGGGAATAACATTTTCATCCATGCCGAACTGGTGGTGATAATCCTCCAAAAAATCATCAATCACATGGATAGCATCTACCAGCTTGAGGTTGAATTGCAGATCTTTCGCGATCGGCTTGAGCAGATCAAATATCTTGACCGATCTCACCAGGATACTGGTAGGCCGGCTGCCTGCCTGGACCAGTCCGTCAAGGATTCTCTCAGGCAGTTCGGCGACGAAGGTAACCCAACCCTCTTTGCAGGGAAAGGTGTCAAAATGCAAAATCAGCTCGCTCGCTTTATCGGCCATTAAAAGCATGCAAGGTAAATAGGGTCGTTCGTTCCGGGACTCTGCAATGGGCGTCATCAGTAGTTGTGCGTCCACGTAAAATTGCTGTCTGCGGCGCGGCAAAGCTTTCACCGTTTCGACCAGCTCTTCGCCCAGGCGGAAGAAATATACTTTTTCAGATTTATTTTCCCTTGACAAGGGCTCCTCTTTGCTCTGCCACACATAATCCATCTTTGATTTACGAGCCACGCGCATGAGAATTTTTTCCCGCGCCAGAATTTTCATTAATTCTTTTTCTTGCGTATGATCTTGCAGCACGATGAGTGCTTGCTGCAAAAAGGTCTTGAACAGTTCGATCTCGTCATTGTCGAAAAACCAGGGGGCGTACCCCGGACGATAGCTCCGGAAGAGGGGCCAGGCCTGGCGTCCTTTTGCCTTGTAACCCAATTCATGAATGATCTGTAAATCATCCTCCTCCAGGTAATCGCGCTCTTCGAAGGATAGTTGCAGCTGCGGGATCATCAAAACGCCCATGGTCCCCAAGTGTTGGGACGCTAACAGCATATCAAAAAAACCTGTCAAACCTTCCTGGCCGAGGTAGACATTCAAGGCGTAATGTTCGCCATTGTTTCCCATGATACTCACATAGCCGGATGTGCTGGATTGAGGATCTTTGATACCGAAAATTTCCGACTCGTACATATTATTCCAGGGCGCGAGTTCATACAGTTGGGAGGCCATTTCATACAGCGGCCGCCAGCGGCTGATGGAGATTATTTTGGGCATAAAGACTCCGCGAAAATAATGCGACCTGAATTGAGTCCCGCAATCTTGTGGGTACATTCATTATAGCGCAGCAAATCCGGTCCATTGCATCTATAAAAGTAAGAATAAATGGCAGTAAAAACAAGCATCATCCATTGTTTCTGTGATGGTTCGCACGAGAGATGGCTATACCAACTTGATGGGAATATGCTCATTCATTAAAAAGAAATGTTTATCGAGTGTGTAGAGCGCCAGATCGCATTGAACAGCTTGATCGAATATAATCAGGTCAGGTATGCCAATTTGGTTCAGCCCCTTTTGTAAAAAAGTCACCTGATAGTCGATAATTCGATGCCACGAGACGGAAAGTGGAATATTGGCAACTTTTTGCAGTAACTCTATCACAGGCTCTTGTCGCTTGAGGCGCAAGGAAGGGACCAGTTCTGTAAGAATGAGATCATTGATGCAGATCAAATTTTGCTCTATGAACTGATCCAGTTTGGCAGATCGCTCACCCTGTTTGAAATAATCGATCCAGACCGAACTATCTACCAGTATTTTCATCTCTGTCTCTTAAATGGTCGAGATTGATATTCAGGTCGATTTTGCCTTTGTACTGTTTTAAGGCCTGTATTTTGTGCTTTTGAATGATTTCGCGCAGCGCCTGTTTTATCAGTTCAGTTTTGCTGCCGTAATTGGTAATTTTCATGGCTTCGTCGACCAAATCCTTGGGGATATCGATCGTGGTTCTCATAGCGGCAACCTTTCAATTATTGATGCATAATATAAAAACTATTTTATGCATTTCAAATTGATTTTATGCATAAGAGAATGAACCGGAAAGATTTGTGTCAAATGCGATAGCAAATTTTTAGCCTCATCATGAGTGCTTTCGATTTTCGCAATTAGCATATCAGCAAAAACATTCAGCGTCTTTTATGATTCTCAATGGCCATCTGGTAGATATCCATTAACATTTGATAATTTTTTTCGGCCGTATATTTCTCTTCATATTCCCGGCGCGCATTTATACCCATTTCCGCCATCTCTTTGGGGTGATCCCAGGCCCACTGGACTTTGGCGGCCAGGTCTTCCGCATCCTCGGGCGTGAACAGCAGTCCCGTCTTGCCATCCTCGACAATTTCCGCCATCGCGCCGAGCCGGGAGGCGATGACGGGGGTGCCGCAGGCGAAGGCTTCGATGATAGTGAGGCCGAAGGTTTCATAGCATTCAGATGGGTAGATCAAAAAAGTAGCTTTTTGAATTAGAGTAATTACGTGGTCGTGTGGTTGTTGCCCATACCAAACCAAACAATCCTGGCCAATTTTCTTTATTCGGATATTTTTATAAAGTGGTCCATCCCCTACGATTTTGAGAGTTAAATGTACATTAGATTCCCAAGCTTTTATTAATGTAGTGATCCCTTTTTCTACTGATATCCTGCCAACAAATAGCGCATAATTGCCGAGATGATCACCAATGTCAGGGTTGATTAAAAGGAAATTTGGTTTAACAACAATTTTTTCGCTAGGCAACCCTCCAGAGATTAATTTATTACGGGCAAATTGTGACAGTGCAATGAATTTGTCAATTTTGTACTGCCAGGTTTTTAGCAAATTATGTACAGTCAGCATAATCACAACTAATGAGGTTGCTAATCTAGAATTTCTCCAGCAACCATACAATATCCCGGGCCATGGCGCTATTTTCCCAATACACAGCTCACAGACACGCCCGTTACGTGTAAAAGTTGCTGCTGGACATAGAAAACGATAGTTGTGCATTGTCTGTACAACAGGAATATCTGCATTTTGGCATGTATAATAGGCTGCCGGGGAAATTTGGGTAAAAGTATTATGAAAGTGTACAATATCGGGTTTAAACGAGATCAGAATTGATTTGATCTCTTTTTGTTTGGAAAAAGACCAAATAGTATTCATAGCTCCAATTATTAAATCGAATCCTTTCGCATACTTATTGTGGGAAAAAAACTCAACGACTGAATTGCCATGCATGCGTAATAATTCTGATTCAGCATGGACAACCAAATCCTCACCACCTGATTGCAGGTAATAATTATGCACAATTAATATTTTCATAAATTTTTTGTCATATTCGTTGAGATACGGTAATATTAATAAAACTCAATAATTTTTTATTCGATGAGACACTTGCGGATTTCGGCGAATCGCACGGGGTTGCTGATAGCACTCGTTCATTCGCGCATGCGCTCTTGTACTAGTGAGTGTTGCAGGCGATTCTGAGCCGAGGGACAATCCCACGTCACAGAGTCACATCAGACCAGCGCGAATAAACATAATATCCCGTTGCCTCTGTACAAAAATATAAAAAACTGCTGGAAATGATCTTTATGAATTAGAAAATAGTACGGTGAAACAATAAGTTACCCTTACAAAACATCGCTTGACTGGCAGGTATAGTCATAGCCAATGGTGAACGCCTTTATGATAACGTGCAAGTGCCTAACCATCAGAAAACTCACCGACTCTCATTTGTGCACTATTTAGTTTTTCATAAATAACAAATTCCACATTAGTGGACATGCTGATTAAAAATATACGAATCGTCATCGTGAAACTTAGCTATGATGGTATGGAACATCCCAAGATATACCCAAAAAAGTAAAGATAGTCCATAGTGTCGTACCTCTGCATTAAACATACTTTGTATGACTTGCGATAAAAGAAGAAGAATCAATACTTTTGAATAGAATGAGCTTAATGACTGAAGATTGTTATGATTACTTATTAGCGCTAATAAGTAATTAATTATAAGGAGGAAAAAGCTTAATGCACCTACCCAACCAATGGAAGCCGCAATGGCAAGAAAATCATTATGAGTATTAGAATAATCTATTAATAGATCTAGCTCTTGTATGCTGAATTGATCGAAGCCCATTGGCCTACCCCAAAATGCCCTTGATAAATTTTGGACAGAATCTTCGAGTACCCGGCCCCAAATTAATACTCTCCAACTAAAACTGGAGTTCTCTGAAAAATTATTAAAATAATTTAGCTGATATTCTAGTATTTGGCTAAAAGTACTGAAGTTAAATAATAATATGGCAGATAATGCAACAATAAACATTATCATGATTACACTTGAATAACGATTTTGTGAAAGAAGCATGTAAAATAGTAATAGTACTACTAATGAAAGCAATGCAGTTCTAACACCACTTAATAAAATAGCACTTATAAATAATACAATTAGGACACTGTCAAATTTGAAATTAAACTTTATAAATTTGTACTTACGATTCATCAAAACAATAAATAGCGCATTAACAATAAATTGAATGCCTTTACCACCGGCATTGAATCTCCCTTCTTGATATAAATATTGATAGATTCCGATTTTAGGTAATATTTGAAAAACCATTAGCCAAGTAACGACTGCCCAAAAGCATCCAATCAAAATAAATATTTTGAAAATTGTCTTAATATCATTCTTATTATTTATTAATAATGGTAGTGTGAAAACCAAAATAGATAATATATACCATCGTGCCTCTCCAATTGCATAACCAGGTTGAATAAGCAAACCACGAAAAAAACAAAACATCCAAGATACTGTAAATACAGTAAAAAGAAATTTATTTATTGGAAAAAGCTTAAATTTGATATTTTTAATATTTATCAATGTATAAAAAATAAAAAATATTACGAACAAATCAGGTAATAACAAACGCATACCAGACTGTCCTATTATTGCCTTAGTAGTAAACCAGTAATTAAAATTTATGCCTAAAAAAATTAGAAAGGTAAATATTAATACTTTTGGAGTAGAAATTGAAAAGCTAAACATTAAAAAACATAATATTATGGCTATTCCCAAATAATAATAATTTTGAGATATAAAATAACCTAATAAGTTGCTGACAAGAAATAATATAAGAAAAAAGATTCTATTCAAATTTAATTTGGTCATTTTTTTAATCTAGATTTAAAAAGAGTGATCGAATTCTTTTTGTTTGTTTCATATTACGCAATCGTTATGATTTGATGAGTTAATTACTTGAATATAAAATCGATTAAATACTTCTCCTTTTCTTTCCCAAGAATGACTAGTTTTAATATTTTCCTTAGCTTGTTTGCAAAAGCTAGCATATAGTGCAGGATTTTGATGCAAAGTTTCAAGTGCACTTGTTAAATCCATAATTGTCTCTTGTGCACTTCTTGGCTTTATTTTAAATCCCGTTTTATCATCTACTTGCAAAGCAGGCCCTCCAATATCCAGGCAAATCACTGGCAAGCCCGCGGCCATGGCCTCGAGGCTCACCCAACCACCAGAATCATGCAAACTGGGATGCATCAGAACATGTGCTTTTTTTAGGCTTTCCAAAACATATTCTCGCGGCATACTACCCAGAAAGTGAATTGCATCGTCCAAGCCCATTCTTTTTACCATGGTCTGCAGCCTACGCCGTTCTGGGCCCTCTCCTATTATAAGATATTTCATGCCTTCAGCCCTTGCGTTAAAAAACGCACTAATGCCTAGCTGAAAACCCTTCCAAGCCAGCAAATTTCCAATACTGATTATTGTAAAATCGCCGACTCTATCTTGTTGCGATTTTGCAATCAGACCCATATCTTGCTCATTCAAAGCCATTGCACTAACAATTTTTATACTTTTCGCACCTATTTTTTCCAAGCGGCTGCTTGTTTCTTTTGTTGTAGCAATAGCCAAAGAAGCG
This sequence comes from Candidatus Zhuqueibacterota bacterium, assembly GCA_963169875.1. Lineage (GTDB taxonomy): Bacteria > Zhuqueibacterota > Zhuqueibacteria > Residuimicrobiales > Residuimicrobiaceae > UBA2214. The sequence goes on along the minus strand of CAUJEL010000134.1, from coordinate 392 downwards.
CTTCTTGCAGTGAGTCTTACCAGCGGATCCAACTCTCCTAAAAACCTTGTAAATACCCGCACAGTTTCGAATACAAAACCCTTGAGTCCCATCGTGAACCAGAAATTAAATGGAGCGGATTCTCCACCACCAACCGGCCCCCAGATGTAGGGTATATTACAAAATGCCAAAAGGCTTGGTGCCCAATATTTACCAAATGTTACGTGATGCCCCAAATCAAATTGTTGCACACGATGAACCTTTTTAATATATCGAGCGGCTCCAAGCTGCCAAAGATAATAATACAATCTGACACCTTTGTGGCCTTTCTTCCAAAAACTTAACCATCGGGGCAGGTCATAATAAATAAAATTAATATGAGGAATTTCCTTATTATGAACAGCATCTTCAAT
>CAUJEL010000133.1 GCA_963169875.1 Candidatus Zhuqueibacterota bacterium | reverse complement strand
ATTGCCGCTTCGGCGCCTGCCGGCATCGCCAACTTTGCCCTGTTCAGCTTTTTTATCGGCGTCGGCTCCTATGTCAACACCTTCGTGGCGCAATACCATGGCGCCAACCGGCCGCAGCGCGTCGGCCGCGCCGTATGGCAGGGGCTCTATTTCACCATCATCGCCAGCTTCCTGGTGGTGTTGGTGCATCCATTCGCCGCTGATTTTTTCCGTCTTGTGGGACATCCCGAGGGTGTGCAGCAGCAGGAGACGGCGTATTTCAGCATGCTATTGTTTGGCGCGCCCGCAGCGATCATCACCGCGGTCGTGGGATCCTTTTTCAGCGGCCTGGGCCGGCCCTGGATCATCTTTTGGGCGGATGTGATGGCCACGCTGATCAATGTTGTGCTGGATTATGTGCTCATTTTCGGCCGTGCGGGATTCCCCGAGATGGGCATCGCGGGCGCGGGGCTGGCGACGGTGATTGCCGTCTCGGTAGCCGCCCTCTTTTTGTTGGCCCATTTTTTTTCGGAGGAAAATGCGCGCGAATACGCCACACGCCGGGCGTGGCGATATGAACGCGAATTGTTCGGACGTCTGCTGCGCTACGGCGCCCCCAATGGTCTGCAGGTGGTGTTGGAAGTCTCGGCGTTCGCCTTCTTCATATTCCTCATGGGCCGCGTCGGCGTCGTCGAATTGGCGGCCACCAACATCGCCTTTAATATCAACTCGCTGGTGTTCATGCCCATGATCGGCATGATGACCGCGGTCACCACGCTGGTGGGGCAGTCGCTGGGGCAGGACAAACCGGCGGATGCGGAACGCTTGACCTGGTCCGCCTTCCACATCGGCATGACATTTTTTGCATCGCTGTGTTTTGTCTATTTCTTCTTTCCCGGCCTCTTTCTCATGCCGTTCCTCATGAATATGGATGCATCTGCATTCCAGCCCGTCGCCGCGATCGCCAGGAAACTGCTGCGTTTTGTCGCCGTCTATTCGATTTTCGACGCCATGAACATGATCTTCTCCGCCGCCCTCAAGGGCGCCGGCGACACCCGTTTCGTGGCCAAAACCACCATCCGTCTCGCCTGGCTGGTGATGACCATTCCTTCCATCGTGGTCTGGTATTTTTTTGGCAAAGGGATTTTCTGGCTCTGGGGATTTGTCACGCTTTACGTGATCGGATTGGGGATCTTTTTCTTGGTCCGTTTTCAGACGGGCATCTGGAAGACGATGCGGGTGATCGAATCGGATGTTACGGAAGATCGATCCTGAGGCCCGCTATGCGCGTTAAAGAGGCCGGACTTGCGCCCGGCCTCATGGGTTTCGTACATCGATGCATCACCATTTTGCGTTAAAGAGGCCGGACCTGCACCCGGCCTCATGGGTTTCGTACATCGATGCATCATCATTTTGCGTTAAAGAGGCCGGACTTGCGCCCGGCCGCCTGGCGCACTAAAAATTCGCATGTTTAAATTCCGCCACTTTTACAGCGGCCGCACCGGAATGCAGATGTCGACGATATGCTTGTGCTGCGGATGCGTACCGGGATCGTTGAGGCAGAGTTCGAAACAGGGACGGTCATCGGGTTCGTAGCCGCTATCAGGAAGCCAATCGCCGCACAGGGCATCCCAGGCGGCCTGGTATTCATCGGCGGCCAGTTCGAAACGGCCGCTATTTTTCAAGAATAGTGACCTTATTCATCACGTCACCCGGCCGTATGGCGTCAACGACTTCCTGGCCTTTCACCACCTGTCCGAAAACCGTATGCTTGCCATCGAGATGGGGCTGCGGCGAATGGGTGATGAAAAATTGGCTGCCATTGGTGTTGGGTCCGGCATTGGCCATGGAGAGGGAACCGGTGCCGTGTTTGCGGGGATTACCTTTGGTTTCGTCTTCGAAACGATAACCCGGACCGCCGCGACCGGTGCCGGTCGGGTCGCCGCCCTGGATGACAAAATCCGCGATCACGCGATGAAAGATGACGCCATCGTAGAATTCTTCGCGGCACAGAAAGACGAAATTATTGACGGTTTTAGGGGCGTCCTGCGGATAGAGTTCGATTTCGATGCTGCCGCGCTCGGTTTCGATGATTGCGGTGTAGCTTTTTTTCACATCGATCTGCATGGCTGGCGGGTGAGGCCATTGTTTGCTGGACATGGTGAATTCTCCTGGTTGATGTTTTCTATTTGTACAATTCAATATATCCGTTCTCAATCCGCAAATCGCGAAAGTTAAAGGCCTCCATCTCCATGCGCGGTTGAATATCGAGCCGTTTTTCCAGTTCGCTGAAGGGCAGGGAGATGCGGCCGATGCTGATCGTAGAGTTTCCGGCGAACTCGATTTGATCGCCGTTCACGCGCGGCAGCAGATTGGCCTTGACGTAGACCTCATGCAGATACTTTTCCGGCACGAGCTTGCGAATTTCATCGAGGACGCGAACGCCCTCCGGCGTCAATCGTTCTGGCGGGATTTTTTCCACATCGAGGATCATCTCAACGATGACAGAACCCGGTGTGATGGTTGATTTGGCGCCGCGCACCACAGAATAGGGATCAAAATCATCCTGGCCGCGCATTTCGTCGAGCAACAGCGGCACCAGATCGCCCGCGGCGATACGCACGCGGCCCTCTTCGCGCAAAGCCCGGTCCAGGCGTGTCTCCCGGTCCGCTTCAAGTGTGCTGACAGCCGTATCACGGGGACGTGAACCGGAAGTGACCGTTCCTTGCGAGCGGCTTGCCGGTTCCGAATGCGAGGCCGTTGCCGGCATGCTCCGAGATGGCGCGCTGCGAAGCGGTGATTCCGGAACCACAGCGACAGCCGGCGGCGGTGTTGCATCGGGCTGGCTCCATTCCGGGGAATGCAAGGCCTCACCCGTCTTTTTTTGCTCTTCGTACCAGTCCGGCTGGTAGAAAACGCGTTTGATGAAATAATTGCGCACACCCCACACCATGAGAAAGGCGAGGCCGATGGCAATCAACCAGTATAAAAGTTTTTTCATGGATTCCCCTCTCTGGCGTGCCGCGTCACCGGCGTTGCACGCCAGTGCATCATGCAATGGATCTGAACATACACGCGAACTGATTATTTTTTGATGGCCTTTTTTATTTTTGCAGCCGTGGCCTTTCCGTACATGCTGCAGACGCCTTTTTTGGCATCCGCCTCGATGCCCAGTTCCTTGATCGCTTTCTTCACCGCGGTCTCGGGAACACCCCACTCTTTGGCTAATTTGCCAGCGGACATCATCTCTTCTGCCATGGTACTCTCCTTTATTTGTCTGAATCGTGCTGAACAGGCACGTTGTACTTGATTTAAACCCCATCCCGCGCCATAAACTACTAAATTAATCTTTTTTTTTATAATTGCAAACAGAATCATCGTTTTACCTTGCGAGGGTTCCCTGGATACCTTCGTGGGGTTTTTCCGCAAAGAAAATCCCTTGAATTTTGGTTTCTATTTCTTAAATTAAATACTCAATTTTAAGCAACGGATACAAAAATCATAAAGGGTATTCCATGAAGATATTTGTTCTCAACTGCGGTAGTTCTTCTCTCAAATTTCAACTCATTGAGACGGATAACGAACAGGTTGTGGTCAAGGGATTGGTGGAACGAATCGGCGCCTCTGATGCGATCTTGAATTACAAGCCCACGGGCAAAGAGAGCGTGTCACAGACGCGTGAAATAACCAACCACGAATCAGCCTTGAGCCTGGTCCTCGATTTGTTGTGCCATCCGCAACACGGTGTCATTCACAATCTGAGTGAAATCGGTGGCGCCGGCCATCGCCTGGTCCACGGTGGCGAGGAATTTGTCGAATCAGTGCTGATCGATCAAAATGTCAAAGAGGGGGTGCGACGCTGCATCCAGTTTGCCCCGCTGCACAATCCCCATAATTTAAAGGGCGTCGAAGTTTGCGAACAGCTCATGCCCGGGGTGCCCCAGGTGGGTGTTTTTGACACGGCGTTCCATCATACCCTGCCGGCGAAGGCTTATATGTATGCGCTGCCCATGTCGCTGTATCGCAAGCACCGCATTCGCCGCTATGGTTTTCATGGCACCTCCCACGCTTATGTGGCCCAAAAGGCGGCTGAACACTGCGGCCGTCCGATCACGGAGATGAAAATCATCACCTGTCATCTCGGCAACGGTGCCAGCGTCACGGCCATTGACCGTGGAAATTCGGTGGAGACCAGCATGGGCTTCACGCCGCTGGAGGGGCTGGTCATGGGCACGCGCTGCGGTGACGTCGATCCTGCACTCATCCCCTATATCGCCAAAATGGAAGATCTCTCCACGGAAAAGGTGGATGCGCTGCTCAACAAAAAGAGCGGCATGCTCGGACTGACGGAAAAGACCAATGATTTTCGCGAAATCGAAGAGGCCGCGGAAAAGGGCGATCCCGTGTGCATCCAGGCTCTGGAGATTTTTTGCCACCGCTTGAAAAAGTATATCGGCGCCTATATGGCGATTCTCGGCGGACTCGATGCCCTGGTTTTCACCGCCGGCATTGGCGAGCATTCACCCTATGTGCGCGGTTTGACCTGCCGGGGCCTGGAAGCATTTGGCATCGCCATCGACGAACAGAAAAACAGCAAGAATGAATTCGATATCGGCACCGGCGTGGTCAAGGTGCTGGTGGTGCCCACCAATGAAGAATTGGCCATCGCCCGCGAAACCCAGCGCGTGCTATTGGCGCAGCGATAGAACCTGTGACGATAGAACCTGAGAAACGCAAAAAGCCTTTTACCAACCGGTAAAAGGCTTTTTTTTTGAGCGGGAGACGGGGATCGAACCCGCGACATCAAGCTTGGGAAGCTTGCGTTCTACCGCTGAACTACTCCCGCTTTGTCCCTTATTTTAGTGAAAAAAACGTGAAAAATCAAGTGCTTTCTGGAGACTGGTTGACGAGTTTTTGTCAGTCGCGCGTACTGGTGAATTTTTCAGGAAAAATCTTCTGCGCAATAGAGTCAATAAGTGCCACAATTCCCCAAAATGTCATCTGAAGGAATCTTTCAGGTCCCGCGGTGCCGGACCATCATTATTTGTGAAAACCTGCCGCTGATGCCAAAAGTTCCTTACAAGGATGACAACGTTTTGGTTTTGTAACCCGGCCACACTGCCTCTCAGCGTTGCCGTATGCCACCCCTGCAAACCGCTGTTGTTCAAGCCCCAATCCACCGGAAGATGAAACCCGCCCCCCAATATTTCGTAGATAAAGTGCAAATGGCCCCGGTATTCATTTTCAATTGGAGTCTTTTATGCGGCTTGCTCTTCCTGATTATAGAAATATTTTCATCCTCCTCATCCTCGGCACCATGACGGCATATGCTGGCACCGGCAAAGTCATAGAACTGCGCACCGCATCCCAATCCCCAATCATTGACGGCATGATCGATCCCCAGTGGAGCAGCGCCGACTCGGCCCATGATTTTTTTCAGTTGCAGCCCTATTATGGCCGGCCGCCCCTGCATCGAACCGTGGCAAAAATGCTGACCGATAAAAACAGCTTGTACTGCCTCATCCTGTGCTGGGATGACAAAGAGCACATCCAGCACAACACCGGCAAGCTGGACGATTTTGCCGGCGATATGGTCTCGCTGATGCTGGATACCTTCGGCGACCACAGAACCGCTTACAAGTTTGCGGTTTACGCCGGCGGCAGCCGCGGCGATTGCCGCCTCCTCGATGACGCCCGCAACCGCGATTACAGCTGGGATGGGGTGTGGTTTTCCGCCAGCCGCATCTACGATTGGGGCTGGGTTGTGGAGATGGAGATCCCATTCCGCTCCATTCAGTACGACGAAAAATTGAGCGAATGGGGCATGGATGTGGATCGCTGGACCTCCAAGGATCAGGAAGACACCTATTGGAGCAGCTATGAACAGAACGAAGGTCAGCGCATCTCCAAATTCGGCCGCCTGGTTTTCAGCGATTATCGTCCAACCGTCAAAGGCCTGAATCTGGAGATCTATCCCGTCGGCCTGGCCAAGGCCGAGCAGCAGCCGGGCGCGGACTGGGAATTATCCCCCCATGCCGGCGTCGATGTCTTCTATAACCCCTCACAGCGGCTCACGTTTCAGCTCACCGCCAATCCCGATTTCGCCCAGATTGAGGCGGATCCCTATGAATTCAACATCTCGCGCTATGAGACCTACTATTCCGAACGCCGTCCCTTTTTCACCGAGGGCAATGAGGTCTTTATGCCGTCCGGCAAACAGCAAGGGTCGGGATTCTACCAGCCCATCGAGCTTTTTTATTCCCGCCGCATCGGCCGTAAACTGGCGGACGGCAGCGAGGTGCCCCTGCAGCTCGGCAGCAAGGCTTTTGGCCGCTACAAGGATTGGGAATACGGCGGATTCCTCGCCGCCACGGGCGAAAAGGAGTATCGCGCGGAGGAGGGCATGGTCACCGAGCCGCGCGCTGTTTTCAGTTCGGTGCGTTTGAAAAAACAGATATTCGGCAACTCTTCGGTGGGGTTGCTCTATGTCGGCAAAAATGAAGCGGAAAATCGCAACGGCGTCATTGATATCGATGGCGCATTGCGGGCGTCGGACTGGCAGTTCTCCTATCAGTTCGCCCGCTCTTATAAAAACGACGAGGGCGATTACGCCGCTTCCATCGGTCTCTGGGTGCCCAAGGAAAAATATCTCATCGGCATGCGCTCGCGGTACGTGGGCGAAAAATTCGATATCCAGGAAGTCGGATTTGTCCCCTGGCAGGGGACCTGGAACTATGCGCTGTTGGCTGGTCCGCGCTGGTACCATCAAACCGGCCCCGTAAGTCAGGTTATGGTTTATGGCGGCCCCTTTTTCACCTATGAAAAGGTCGATGGCTATACGGATCACATGGCTGCCTTTGGTTACAACATGCAGTTCCGCAGCAACTGGGGATTCGAGATCAATTTCCTCAGCGGCAAGTCGCGCGACATGGGTGTTAACTATAATTCGCATGAACTGAGCCTCTCCTCCTGGTTCCATACCTCCCCCAAATGGGAAGGCAATCTCTTCGGTGGCTATGCCAAGACCTATAATTTCAACCGCTCTTATCTCGCGTTTTACAGCTGGACGGGCGTTCAGATGAACTGGCTGACCACCAAGGTGCTCAGCCTCGGCACGTCGGCCGACGTGTTCGTCGAAGGCAATCCGGCGGGCAACGTCGAGGATGTCACTTTCAATGCGCGGCCCTATGTCTCCTGGACGCCGGTCAACGGCCTCAACATGCGCCTCTATGTCGACAATCTCTATGTTCGCTCCACCGGCCATCTGGAGCGGGTGATCGGCGGATTCCTCTTCTCCTATAACTTCCGGCCCAAGAGCTGGATCTATTTCGCCCTCAATGAAATCCAGGATCGCAGCGACGAATATGATCAGGAAGACCAGCTGCTGCCGAACCGCCTGCACATGATCGACCGGGTCAATGTGGTGAAACTCAAATATCTGTTCTATTTTTAGCCTGTTTATTCATAAACCGCCGGGACCGCCGAGGTCACCGGCGGGCAGCGCCCCCATCGCGTTCCCTTCTTGACTTGATTCATTTATTTGCCTATATTCTGCAACATGGATTATCTCCTTGCCATTAAATGGGATTGTTTTCATGGAAAAACATCACCATCCTCATGCCACCAGACATATCTTCATCGTGGCTCTGCTTCTCAATGGCCTTTTCATCATTATTGAAGTCGTTTTCGGCATTTTAGCGGACTCTTTGGCGTTGATTGCCGACGCCGGTCATAATTTCAGCGATGTGCTCGGACTGCTTTTAGCCTGGGGCGGCAGTTATTTAAGCACACGGCGGCCGACCGAGCGGCGCACCTATGGTTTGCGTCGAACTTCTATTTTGGCCGCTCTCCTCAATGCCAGCCTGCTGCTGGTCGCGGTGGGCATCATCGCCAAGGAAGCCATCGATCGTTTGATGCATCCGGCTGCAATTGCCGGAGGCATCGTGATCCCCGTGGCTGCGGCCGGCATCCTCATCAATGGCATTACCGCCTGGCTGTTTCATCGCAGCGGCCAGCGCGATCTCAACATGCGCGGCGCCTTCCTGCACATGGCAGCGGATGCCGGTGTTTCACTCGGGGTCGTTTTTGCAGCACTGCTGATCATGCTCACCGGCTGGTTCTGGCTCGATCCGGCCGTCAGTTTGATCATCGCCCTGGTCATCGCCATCGGCGCCTGGCGTCTGCTGCTCGAATCCCTGAACCTGACCCTGGATGCGGTTCCTGCTGAGATTGATCCAGTAGAGGTGCGCGCTTACCTGGCTTCACAATCCAACGTCATCGAAGTGCATGATCTGCATATCTGGGCCATGAGCACCACCGAGACCGCGCTCACCGCGCATGTGGTCATGTCCACTGCTCCGCACAATGACGATTGGCTGCGGCTTCTCCATGCTGAACTGAATAACCGTTTTCATATCGGCCATGCGACAATTCAGATTGAAATGGGCAATGGCTCGCAGCGCTGTCCGCTGGCGCCCGAGCATGTGGTGTGATAGTTTTATCTTCTTTTTCCCAAGCCAGATATTGATAACAAGCAACCGTCATTCCGAGGCATGCAGCGATGAGGGATCGCCAGCCAAAGAGAACCACGTCATTCCGAGGAGAAAAACGACGAGAGATCTCCTCATCAAGAGAGATTCTTTCTTTCGAGGCTATCCAAAAAGGCACAAAAACCGCTAAGCGGCGAAATGTGACAGCGCGGTAAACTAAAATTATTTGCTTTTTCCCCTAAAAATAAATATAATGGACACATGTACCAGGATTTTGTTGATTTTTCCATTCACAGGAAATCGCAGGGTGGGCGCCAGGCCACCAATTGAAGAGAGATTTATTTATCGGGTGGGCGCCAGCCCACCATTTGAATAGAAATTTATTTATTGGGTGGGCGCCAGCCCACCTTCTCACAGGACATCAATCTTCATCTGGGAGTGGACGGAATGCCACCAGAAAACGGCCTGAACAAAAAGAAAAAATCATCACTGTTTCGCATCAAATCCCTCGACCGCATTCTCCAGGATTCCGAAAAAGGGGAATACCGCCTCAACCGCGTCCTCGGTCCGGTGCAACTCACCCTGTTCGGCATCGGCGCCATCATCGGCGCGGGCATTTTTGCCACCATCGGCACGGCCGCCGCGGGCGATGCGTTTCGTCCCGGTGCGGGTCCGGCGCTGATGCTCTCTTTCGTCATCACCGCTGTGGTCTGCGGCTTCACCGCCCTCTGCTATGCCGAGTTCGCCTCCCTGGTGCCCATCTCAGGCTCCGCCTACACCTATTCCTACGCCACACTGGGCGAACTGGTGGCGTGGATCATCGGCTGGGATTTGATCATCGAGTATGCCGTCGGCAACATCGCCGTGGCCATCTCCTGGGCCAATTACTTCAAGACCTTCATGCGGGGGTTCAACATCATCATCCCCGATTGGCTCTCCATGGATTACCGCACCGCCGCCCGTATCGTCGATGCGGAGGGCGTGCAAACGGTATTCCGCGATGCGCCGCACATCCTCGGCATGCCCATCATCTTTAATCTGCTCGCCGTCTGCATCGTGGCTTTCATCTCATTCATTCTCATTTGGGGCATCCGCGAGAGCGCGCGCTTCAACGCGGTCATGGTCGGCATCAAAATTGTAGTGCTGACGTTTTTCATCGTGGTCGGCACCATGTGGATCAAGCCGGAGAACTGGACGCCCTTTGCGCCCAATGGCTGGGCGGGCATCAGCGCCGGAGCGGCCATCGTCTTTTTCGCCTACATCGGTTTTGACGCGGTTTCAACCGCGGCGGAGGAGACGCGCAATCCGCGCCGCGATCTCCCCATCGGCATCATCGCCTCTCTGATCATCTGTACGGTTTTTTATGTGATAGTTTCCGCGGTGTTCACCGGATTGATCTCTTATCCGGACCTAAGGGCGACGCTGGCCACCGAACAGGCCGAACCCCTGACCATGGCGCTGGAGCACGCCAGTCCCACGCTTGGCTGGGCCGTGGGTATTGTCGCATTCGGTTCCGTCATCGCCCATACGGCGGTGCTGTTCATATTTCAGCTCGGCCAGCCGCGCATCTTTTTCTCCATGTCGCGCGACGGCCTGCTGCCGCCGGTTTTCCGCCGCGTGCATCCGCGCTTCCGCACGCCGCACATCTCGACCCTCATCACCGGCGTGTTTGTGGCCTCTTTTGCCGCCGTGGCCAGCATCGACGAGATGGTGGATTTGACCAACATTGGCACCCTGTTCGCGTTCATACTGGTGAGCGCGGGCATCATCATCCTGCGCAAGCGCGAGCCGGATCGGCCGCGCGGGTTCCGCGTGCCCGGCGGCTGGCCCTGGGCCATTGGATTGTATATCGTGCTGGCGGCTGCCTCGTTCTTTCTGCCGATTCAGGCCACGACGCGGCTGGCCGTGTTGTTGATCGCGGCCATCGTGTTCGTCATCAGCCGCAATCATATTTTTCCGGTCATGGGCATCCTCTCCTGTCTCTATTTGATCTATTACCTGCCGCCCACGTCGTGGCTGCGCTTTGCCGGCTGGCTGAACATCGGATTTGTCATCTATTCGGGGTATGGCGTCTTGCACAGCCGCCTGGAAGGGGAGGAGACCGTCCTGTCCGGAAAGCGCTTTGCGCATGCGGCGCGGATCGGCGCTGGCCTGGCCCTGGTGGGAAATATGCTGCTCTTTTTGACGCGGGGATTTGACATCATCATCCTGGCCAACAAGGCGTTGACCGCGGGCGGCTGGAGCGAGCGCTGGCACGCGAGCCTGTCCGCCCTGGGGCAGGCCAGCGCCTGGCACGAGCCCTCGGTTTTTCTGCTGCTGCCGCTGGCGTTGAACACCTTTGTACTCGGTTTCATCGTCTGGCGCCGCACCTTTCAGGCATCCAGAAGCGGCGACCGGGTCGTCTGGCCGGCGGTGTTGATCAGCGTCTTGTCACTGTTGGGATTGTGGTACCTGGTTTGGGCGCTGGGCTGGTGAGGAAGTCAACAATTCAATAAATTTCACTTTATATCCCAATCAAGGCATTGGATGGAGACATCAGGCAGAGGCCCGATTCTACTATTCCGGCCAGGATAAAATATCCCTGACTGATCAAAGGCACGACTTATTGTCTGGTGCTGCTACATCTGCAGGATCAATTGCAGTTGGTTTTTATTTTTCGCTGATAAATTTACCTTTTAGACTTGCATTAGTGCCAGGTGCGTGCCTGGCACTGCCGTTCCCTGTCGTTCCCGCGTGTCGGACATATCTGTCGTCGGCCCCCCTGCCCACATCAACCTTGGCATTGAATTTGCAAATAATCATAAGCTATAAAATCACGCTGTAAATCATCGTCATTAATATGCATAAATTAAATATTAATAAAGATGAAAATGTTAGGCGCCTTCAGCGGGTGATCCAATCCTATGACAGATGACCCATTTTTGTGACACCCTAAATGGCATATCCTTTATCAGGAGTAATCCTATGAAACGCTCAATCATTCCCATTCTGCTGTGCCTGCTATCCACGGCCTTCAGCCAGATGCAGGTGAAGAACAGCAATCAAACGGTGCTCATGACGGTCACCCCGTCGGGCAATGTAGGGATCGGCGTCACAAATCCCGTCTACAAGCTGAGTGTTACCGGAGATGTCTATGCGACCAAGCATTTGCTCACCGGGTATCAGAGCGGTACCACCGGCGGCGTCTACATAACCCGGAGTACCGAATACGGCATTCCGGCCGTGCAAAGCGTTAATGCCAGTTTCAGCGGCGCTGACCTGGCCATCAATCCGGCCGGCGGCAAGGTTGGCATCGGCATGGTGGCGCCCCGCAGTAAATTGCATGTCTGGGGTGGAGCTATCCGCACACATAATTACGCGCAAATGTCCGCCTGTTCACATGGCTATTCTCTCTATGCCGGAAATGCCTATCTCGAAGATCCAAACGTGTTCAAATTCGCCGAGACCCACGAAAGCATGGGCGCCGTCGGTTTGGCGACCCATTATCCATGGGGCAATTATACCTCCATTATCAAAAGTCCCGGCGAAGGGGCCACGCAGGATGCCGCTTTTACACCGACTACCCTGGTCACAGTTACGCCGACCGGTTTTGTTGGCATCGGCACGACCGCTCCGCAGGGCATTTTGGAGGTCACCATGCCCCTCACCTGTGGCCCTGTGACCGGCAAATATGGCAGTATCGTATTTGGCGAAAGCCATTTTGCTTCCTGGCCCGGACGCTATTCACAGTGGAGTCATAATCTGGATTATGTTTCCGCCAACACCTGGAGATACAGGGCCGATGGGGCCGGAGCTGTGATCCAGATGGGAGGTATGGGCGGCTGTGTAGATCCGGTTCCCACGGAAGGCGCCCTAAACCTGAGTATTGCCAATCCCGGATTGGCAGGTAATACTACGTCTTTGACTCATGTCTTGTGGATTAAATCCACCGGCATTGGCGTCTTGAAGGTGCCGAGCGACACCTACGCCCTGGATGTCAATGGCATCATCCGCTGTACCAGCGTCAGCCAAACTTCGGATATCCGTTTCAAAACCAACATCCGCCCCATGAAACAAGCACTCGCCAAAGTGGAGTCCCTGCGCGGCGTAACCTATGACTGGCGCCGGGATGAATTTCCGCAACAACTTTTTCCACAAGGGGAACAACTCGGCTTGATCGCGCAGGAGGTGCAGTCCATCCTGCCCGAGGCAGTGCAGGAAGACGAGGATGGATATCTCGCCGTCGATTATGCCAAAATTGTCCCTGTATTGATAGAAGCCATCAAGGAGATGAACCAGGAAATCCGCGCTCTGCGCGCACAAATCAACCCATAGCCTTTCACGTGTTTCCTGCCGGACGAAGGGCAGCGGCGACTGTGGTGCAAGTTTTGCACAAATCAACCCGAGCCATTCACGCGTTTTCTGCTGCTACTTCACCGGACACAGATCCCGGCATCCTGCAGCGCCGGGATCAGGAATCGAAAGAAGCCAGGCTTATCGTCTGGCTTCTTTTATGCCATACCCACGCTGATGTTATCGATCACGCCCCCCTGCTCCGGTCTATGCAAAAAATCGCGTCAGAGACCTCTACCGCGCGCACCCTGTCGTTTTTCCTTCAAGGATTTATTCGTTTCACCCCCCCTCTCAACGATCGCTTTTTTTATCGCCACCCATGCGCAGTCCCTGGGGACGCGCCCACCAATGCCATGGCCCCCTGATCATGGGTGAATTCGAATCAGCCTGCGTCGCTCTGTGCCCCGCAAGATAGCCTTCGCCTAAATCTCTCATTCAAATTGATTTTCTTTTTCTTTTTTTCAATAATTTGTAAATTATTTGATAAAAAAATCAACTGCACGGACATCTCCAGAAGCAGTTCTCATTCTTGTGCCGATGCTTCCTCCGCGCCAGTGAGGAACATCCCGAATCCAGGAAAGGGGCGATCATGAATAACAAGGGGTTTGTATACACTGTATGCTTGACAATGGCTGTTTTCGTCGCAATGTTCTCCCTGCAGGCGGCCGATCTCGAACTCACGGCGCAATGGCCCGGCGGACCGGCCACCGCCATCAGCGTCACGGACAGCGTGATTTTTCTTGGCCACGGCGGATTCGTTTCAGCCTTCCATGCGCGCACGTTTGCCGCACTTGACCAATTCTCAACATCCGGTTACGTCCGCAATATCGTCATCGCCGGCCACTACGCCTACGTCGCGGCCGCCGAGGCGGGACTGCTGATCCTGGACATCTCCAATCCCGCGTACCTGCGTCTGAGCGCCGCGGTCGGGGATGTCTATGCCGCCAAAGTTGCCATAAAGGACAATCACGCCTATATCGCGACCAGCGGTTCCGGCCTGCGCATTGTGGACATCAGTCAGCCCACCGCGCCGAAAACCGTGACGAATTACAAACCCGAGGATTGGGTGGACGATGTGGCGCTGGACGGCCCCTGGGCCTTCCTCGCCTGTAACACAGCCGGCCTCTGCGTCGTCGATGTGACCAATCCGGCGGCGCCCGCCAAAGTGCTCAACCATGCCGGCGGCTATACTGTCTATCATGTGGCTGCCTGCGGACGCACGGTCTTTATCTGCGGCCCCAATGACGTGCGGGTGACGGATTTCAGCGATATCCAGCACCCCAAAGAGATCACCACCCTGAACGGCACGGTGGTAGATGCCGCTTTTCAGGATAACATCGCCTATCTGGTCAACACTACATCCTCGGGCATCGATCTCCACGATCTCGGCGATGCGGCGCTGAAAAAACTCTCCAACTGCTATTCGCGGAGCGCCGTCGGCGTGGCGGTGCGGCCCGGTGTGGTCTATGCCGCGGTCAGCGATTTCGGCTTCAGCACCTTCAACGTCAGCAATCCGGCCAAGCCGGCCCAATACGGCAAATGGATCTCCGACAAGGTCCTGAAAGCGCCCTTCATGGTCAACGGCTTCATGGCCTTTCCGCCGTTCGGCAACGGCAAACTGCGCCTCTATGAGGTCGAGGATGTCCTCCATCCCCGGCTGGCCGACTCGGCCGAGGTCTACCTGGATGAATACGTTTTTGACGCCCCCTATGTTTATCATACAACCCAGGATGGTTTTGGCAATCCTTTTCTGGTCACCACCAATCTCGACGACATCCACAATCCTGCCGAGGAGAGCAGGATCGGACTCTCCGGTACCAAGAACTATCTGCTGAAGCAGGGCGATTCGCTGTTCACCTGGTCCAGCGGCGCCACTCTGCATGGATTCGACTTGTTTCATCTGGCGGATCCGCGCACACCGCAGAGACTCGCATTCATTGAAACCGAGACCCCGGTGCGCGTCTTTGGCGCCAGAGGAGATGCGGTTTACTGCATCGCCCAGCCAAATACTTTAACCGTGGCGGGAGAACTCTATTGCCTTGATATCGCCGATACCACGGCGGCGAACAAATCCGCTGTGATGCTCCCCGGTCAGGAGGCGCTTTCTTTCAGCATTCACGGCCACTACGGCATCGCCAATACCACCCAGGACAGCGTGATCATCTTTGATCTGGCGCAACCCACCCGTCCCGTTCGCATCTCCGCCTTTTATCAGCCCTTTTTTGCCGCACCCGTTTTCGCCGGCAACACGGCCTATTGCCCGGGCGGCTATTTCGTCACCTACGACGTCTCGGATATGCGCCAGTGGCGCAAACTCAGCGAGATGCAGCGCGTGGACAATTATCTGGGCGCCCTTTACTATCCGCCCTATTTTATCCGGCCGACGTTGAACAAGGAGGTCTATGTCACCGATGTCAGCAACCAGGCGAGCACGACGCTGCTGGGCGATGTGCGCTGCACCGCGGCCAATGAGGATATCGAGGCCGATGAAATCCATGTCTATCTGATCGACAATCAGGCGACCTTGCACCGGTTCAGACGCGCCCCCGGGACGCTGGTCATGGCCGGCGCCCGTCTTTTCAAGGATCATAACAGCACAGCGCTGGCGGGGCTGCAGATCGCCGGGCGCGATGGTTATATAGCGGAAACCTCTTTCGGCCATCTGCACAAAATTGATTTACACGCCGATGATCTGGATATCCTCGCCACCTGGTCCCTGGGCGATTTTCAGATCCGCGGTTTCACCATCGACGGTGCGCGCGCCTACATTCGTTCTTCCAACTATAACGGGTCCAACGGTGCACTCCGGGTCTATGATATCAGCCAGCCTCAGGCCGTGCTGTTGGGGGTGCTACCGGTCGGCAATGCCGCCAATCGCGCCCGGATTCTGCTCAAGGGGGGCCACGCCTTTGTCAACGATGGCAAGGTGCTGCGCGTCCTGGATATCTCTGATCCCGCCAACCCGCGCGAGGCCGGCAGCTTCAGCGACGATGTCTCCATCGACGATATGACGCTGTCCGGCGAGTATCTCTATCTGGGCAGCCGCTATGGCAGCAAAAAAATCAGGGCTGTCGATATCAGCAATCCCGCCGCTCCGGTCGCAGCCGGCATTTACAACAACATGATCTACGGCACTGCCTTGCGCGCGGATGGGCGTTATCTCTACGTGGCCGGCGGCTGGTATGGATTGAATCTGCTCGATTTCAGCGATCCAGCGGCGCCGCTGCTGGCATCGCGGTTTTACAGAACGGACATCGATCTGATCGATGTGGCGGTGCACAAGGAGCATATCTTTGTCCTCGACAAGTTCCGCGGCATCCTGCAAATTAAAAACAATCTCTACACCTCCGTGCGCGACAAGAGCGCGGGCGCGCCGGAAGCATACGCCCTGCTGCCCAATTACCCCAATCCGTTCAACGCGGGCACGACTCTCTCTTTTGCGCTGCCGTGCGCAGAGCATGTCACGGTTTCGATCCACAACGTGCTGGGGCAGGAGGTGGCGGTGGTTGTGGATGGCAGGCTGGGAGCCGGCGTGCATCAGGTCACCTGGGAGGCGGGGAAAAATCCGTCGGGACTCTATTTCTGCACCTTCAAGGCCGGGTCTTTCAAACAGATCCGCCGGATGCTGCTGCTGAAATAGGGCCAGATGGCCTGCGGGAATAATTGCAGGCGGAGTCAGGAAACAAGGGTCCGTTATAGCGGATTTTGAGATATACAATGTGATCATCCCAAAAAGACGGATTGAACCGCTGTCTAAAAACAAACGTCCGCTATAGCGGATTTTAAGGAAAAGAAATCAATCGCTCCGGCATGGAACAGCTATGAGGAGGAACTGCATGGAAATGAAGAACCGTATTTGCAAACATGTGTTGAACTGTCTGGTATTGGTTATGTTGGCTGCTGCCGTGCATGTCCAGGCGCAGCGGCCGGAAAATTTTTATGCGCACACCACAACGGTTTTCGAGGAAAACGGTGACTTTGTGGAGATCATGCTCGGCGGTTTTAAAACCGAAGAGATCGTCTACAGCGTCCAGACCGGCACCGGTCAATATCAGACATTCAAAAAATATACCGTGCTCGAACGCTCGCCCGAGGTCTGGAAATACAATCGCCGCACCCACGAATGGGTTCAGCTAAAACCCTACGACGAAACCTGGACCAAGGTGCCCCCCATGGCCGGGCACGTTGCGCTGCAGAACAAGCTGGATGGCTTTATGTACTGTTTCGGCGGCCGCAATGCCAACGGCGACAGCAGCGTCTATATGTACAACATCCGCAGCAACCAGTGGCGCCAGCTCGGCGTCCACAAATTTTACGGCCATGGCCAGATGGCCGCGGCGGTGGATTTTTCGCCAAGCGGTCCAGCCGGTGAGCTGACCGGAACCGCGGTCTTTCACGGCGGCATCGACGTCCACACCGGCCAGATATCGAACGAGCTTTTTGTCGCCACACTGGACAAGGATGGCGTGACCATCGAAAACCGCGGTTCTACGCCGCGGGCGCTCTATGGCCATGCCGCCCTCTATGATGCCGAAGCAGAGAAAGTGCACTTTTTCGGCGGAAGTAACCAGTCGGGGCCGCAGTTCGATAATTATGTCTATGATCTGACCGCCAAAAGCTTTGGCTGGGGGCCGCCCATCCAGGGCGCGCACATCCCGTCGCGCTCCAACGCCGCGTTTGCGCAAGAGGGCCATTCGCTGTTCATCTGGGGCGGCAGCGGCTATCTCGTGCTGCAAAAAGGCGCTGCACCACAGGGTGAGGAAATCCGCGGCGACCTCTGCGCCATCACTGCAAAAAACGGCGGACTCTACGGCCGGGTGCTGGCGAACAACCTGCCGCCTATTTCGCAAGGCGCCCTTACGGTGGATATCACCGGCTCCGATACGTTGTTTTATGTCAACGGCGGCATTTCCAGTATTGAGGCCAATGGCGATACCATCGTGGACAATAGCCAATACCGCTACAGCCTGACGCAAAAAGCGGTGCAGCGCTTCGACACCACCACCGCCCAATGGACCGGTCTGCAGACCACGGTGGATGAGATCGTGTTTCCGGTCTCGCCGGAGCTGGAAGTCGCGGTGCCGGTCTGGCCCAATCCGTCTGACGGCGTGGTCGCATTCACGCTGCGCGAGGATATGCGCGTCCGGTCTATTAAAATCTACAACCAGCTCGGACAGCTGGTGCTGCGGCTCGCCGATCCCGGCCAGCGCCGCATCGATCTGAGCCGCCAGCCCGCGGGCCTCTAGTACCTGCGCGTCGATACCGATGTGAAACCGCTGTTCGGCAAAATTCTCAAGCGCTGATAAATCCCGGCGACAGTGCCAGGCGCGCGCCTGGCACTGTTTCATCACTGTTCGGAAAATCTTGAAGCGCTGATCAACCCTGGTACCCGTGCCGGGCACGTGCCTGGCACGGGCATGCACATCGCGCTTCGGAATCACGGCCCGGCAGAGACAGCTGCACGACTGCGCCAGATCGCCGCTATCTCCAGACGGCCACGCATTGGCCTGTTCCATGCCTAAACCGCAATGAGGCCAGAAGGGGGAGAGCGGCATGTTGCGTATCTCTGCAATATTGGCTTTGCATTGTTCAGTCCGGAAAAGTGGTTGAAAAATTCCTTTCTTATCCTTAGATTATTCAACCTTAATCATTTCAATCGGACTTTTCGATTCCGCTCACCCGCTTTGCAGTGGAGAATGCACCATGCCGCGGAAAAAATCAACCTATTTTCTCATCGCTTTGGTACTGGCTTCCATCGCGCTGCCCGTGTGGCTGCTGCGGCCCGGCGATTCATCCCCCTCCGATGATCCCTGGTCGTACGTGAAGGCGCACAAGAACAAAACCGACCACACCCATCTGCTCAAAGGGCCTTTCAGCAGCGGCAGCGAGGTGACGCTCGCTTGCCTCGAATGCCATCCAAATGCGGCCCGGGATATCATGAAGACCTCGCACTGGACCTGGGAGAGCCAACCCTTCCGGGTCGCCAACCGGCCGGAACCGGTGCGGCTCGGCAAAAAGAACGCCATCAATAATTTCTGCATCGGCATCCAGTCAAACTGGCCCCCCTGTACCGCCTGCCACGCCGGCTATGGCTGGAGCGACGCCGATTTTGACTTTTCCAACCAGGAACTCGTCGATTGCCTCGTCTGTCACGACCGCAGCGGCCAGTACATCAAAGGTGACAGCGGCCTGCCCGAAAAAGGCGTAGACCTCCTCGCTTCCGCCCGCAGCGTCGGTAATCCGACGCGCGAAAACTGCGGCGGCTGCCATTTCCGCGGCGGCGGCGGCGATGCTGTCAAACATGGCGATCTCGACGGCAGCCTCTATTTTCCCAGTGAAGAAATCGACGCCCATATGGGCCGGCATCAATTCATTTGCACCGATTGCCACAAGACCTCGGAGCACGACATCCGCGGCCGCGCCTTCTGCATCAGCCAAACCGACACCGGCCAGGTCCACTGCACCGACTGCCACACGGAAACCCTGCACCAGGACGAACGCATCAACCGCCATGTCGCCAGCGTCGGTTGTCCGACTTGCCACGTCCCCTACGGCGCGGTCAAGGAAGGGACCAAGACCCACTGGGACTGGTCCCAGGCCGGCCAGGATCTCCCTGAGGATGAGCACGAATATCTCAAGATCAAGGGCCGCTTCACCTGGGAAAAGAACATCATCCCGGAATACCGCTGGTATAACTGCACCAGCGAACACTATTTGCTCGGCGACCGCATCGATCCCAATGGCATCACCGATTTGAATCATCCCAATGGTGATATCCGCGATCCCAAGGCCAGAATCATGCCCTTCAAGATCCACCGCGCCCGGCAGATCTATGACGCCAAATTCAATTATCTCATCCAGCCCAACACGGCCGGTCCCGATGGCTTTTGGAGCAAGTTCGACTGGGATACGGCCGCGCGCATCGGCTCGGAAGCGGCTGGAATGGCCTACAGCGGCCAGTATGGTTTTGCCGACACCGAGATGTATTGGACCCTCACCCATATGGTGGCGACCAAAGATAAAGCCCTGCAGTGCAGCAGTTGTCACGGCGAGGGCGAAAAACGGCTGGACTGGATCCAGTTGGGCTATCCCGGCGATCCCCTGACCTACGGGAGCCGCAAACTCTAGGCTAACAATCAGGATTTTTTCTATGAGACGGACCTTCTTTATTCTCCTCACTTTTGGGCTATTGATTACCTGCCTGGCACCGGCCGGGTGGGCGCAAACCATGCACCCGCTCTTTCCATTGCTCGACGAAACCGGCGGCCATGTCCTGAAAAGCGGCAATGCGATCAGCGCTGTCCGCACCTGCGGCCAGTGCCATGACGCCGGCTATATCATCGCCAATAGCACCCGCGGCCATGCCAGTCAGACGGAGCTCTACGGGCCACCGTTTTCGCGGCTGAAACATAGCGCGCAAACCGTAGCGGCCGGCCAGGCGTCGGCTGACGCCATGAATTGCTTCCTCTGCCATTTTCAGCAGCCCAACAACCGGGCGCGCCTGGAGGCCCTGAGCGACGGACGCAGCGACTGGGCTGTCACCGCGACCCTTGAAGGCAGCGGCATCGTCGTCAAAAGCGGCGCGGCTTGGCAGTATCAGCGCAGCGCCTTCAATGCCGCGGGCGAGCTGCTTCCCGCGTACGCCCAGATGCAGGATCCCAAAAATGAACAGTGCGGATACTGCCACGGCCAGGTGCACACCCAGAACAAGATACCGCTGGTCTTCGAGTCCGGAGCGCCGGAGCTGTGGAGCACTTTCACCACCGGGCAGGTGTTCTCACCCCAACGCATCCGCGAGAGCGGCCTCAATCTCGCCGGCAAACAGGAGCTCAATCGTCCCTGGGACGTTCACAGCGAGCGGCTCCTTGACTGCGTGAGCTGCCATTTCGCGCTCAACAATCCCGCCCATCAGCAGGCCGATCCGGCCAATCAGCCCGATCATCTCGCCTACTCGCCGCGGCGGCTCGACATACGCGAATATCTGCACCGGCCCAGTCACATCCTCGCCGGCAGCACGGCCGCTGATGCGCCGGACCTGCCCGGCGCCGCTGCGCCGATGCGGCGCTGCGAGGGATGCCATGATTACAACAAGACCCACGACTGGCTGCCCTTCAAGGCCCGGCACGCCAACAGCCTGACCTGTGAAACCTGCCACATTCCGCGCCTGTACGTCCCGGCCGCATCGGTCGTCGATCTCAGCGGCGATGAAGCGGTCATCCGCTACCGCGGCGGCGATGGCTCGGCGGATGCGGTCCATCACCTGGCCGGCGGATTCCAGCCGGTCATCCTGCCGCGTGCGGAACGCGACGGCCGCGTGCGTCTGGCTCCTTTTAACTTGATCACCACCTGGGAGCGAGATGACAAGGAAGCGGATGGGGCGAGCCGTCTCCGCGGCGAGGTGCAGCCCTATGGCATTCATCATACCATTGCGCATGGCGAATACGTCGTGCGCGACTGTCAGACTTGTCATGACCGGAATTCGATGCTCAGCGCCGCGCTGCCGCTCGGAACGGAGCGGCCCGGCGCCATGCCGCTTCTGTGGCAAGCGCAAACAGGCGTACTGC
Source organism: Candidatus Zhuqueibacterota bacterium (assembly GCA_963169875.1). Lineage (GTDB taxonomy): Bacteria > Zhuqueibacterota > Zhuqueibacteria > Residuimicrobiales > Residuimicrobiaceae > UBA2214. The sequence continues at coordinate 10,702 of CAUJEL010000133.1, read as the reverse complement.
CGGCCGGTCAGATCACTGCGCGCGCGGGCGAGCTGTACTTTAATCCCAGTCCGGAGATGGCGGGCTTTTACCTGCTCGGCCACACCCGTGTCGCCTGGGTGCATATATTGGGGAGCGCTGTGCTCCTTCTCACCCTGGCCGGTATTGTGTTACACGCTTATCTGCGCATTCGCGCCAACAAACGCAAGAGAGCGGGGGAGGGGCCGACGCAGCTGGTCTACATGTACGAGGTTTACGAACGTTACTGGCACTGGCTGCAGGCCATTGTCATCGTCGGCCTCATCTTCACCGGCCTCACCATTCATGCGCCGGGGCGGTTCGCCTGGCTCTCCTTCGCCGCGGCTGTGCGCATTCACAATGTGCTGGCCGGCTTGCTGCTCTTCAACGCCTTTCTTTCGCTTTTCTATCACTTTGCCAGCGGCAAAATCAAGACCTATCTGCCCGAGTCCAGCGGATTTTTCAGCCAGATGTATTCGCAAGGACGTTATTATCTCGGTGGCATTTTCAAGGGGGAACCCCATCCCTTCGAAAAGAGCCTGCAGAAAAAACTCAATCCGCTGCAAAAGATCACCTATCTGGTCATCCTCAATCTACTGCTGCCACTGCAGATCGTCAGCGGCATTCTCATCGCCGGAGCGCAGATCTGGCCGGACCTTTCGGCCAGTCTGGGCGGACTCGGTTTTCTCGTCCCGGCACACAGTCTGCTGGCCTGGTTCTTCGCTGCTTTTCTGATATTGCACATCTATCTGACCACCACCGGCCATACCCCGCTGGCGAACATCAAAGCCATGATCTCGGGATGGGAAAAGGTGGCCGTTCATCAGGAGGAAAAATAAATGGCTGAAACACGTGCGCAAAAAGGCCCGAAACCCTATATTCATCCCTATGCCGGCGGAATCCTGCTGGGATGCGTCCTCTTTCTCTCATTCTTTCTCAGCGGCAATGGTCTGGGTGCTTCGGGCGGACTGAACCGCATCATCGTCTTTTTTGAGGACCTGATCGTGCCCGGCCATGTGGACCGCACGCCCTATCTGCTGGAAATGGCCGGCGGCGATCTCAACCCCCTGGACGCCTGGATCATCCCGATGGTCGCGGGCACCATCCTTGGCGGATTTCTCAGCGGACTCTTCAACCGGCGCCTCAAGGTGGAGACCAACAAGGGGCCCAACATCTCGAACAAAACCCGCTGGATCCTGGCCTTTGCGGGCGGCGCCATCATGGGCTATGGCGCCCGCTTCGCCCGCGGTTGCACCTCGGGGCAGGCTCTCTCAGGCGGTGCTGTGCTCTCCGCCGGCAGCTGGGTCTTTATGTTCGCGGTCTTTGCCGGCGCTTATGCGCTGGCCTGGTTTTTACGCAAGGCATGGAATTAGGAGAACCTATGGCGCCTTTTCAACTGCAGTCTCTTTTGGGCTATTGGGGCATGATGGCCGTCTATTTCGCGCTCGGGCTCGGTTTCGGCATCGCGCTGGAGCTGTCCGGCTTCGGCAAATCGACCAAACTGGCCGCCCAGTTTTACTTCAAGGAACTCACCGTGCTCAAGGTCATGTTTACGGCCATCATCACCGCCATGGTGCTGATCTTTCTGGCCGCCAGCCTGGGGCTTCTGGACTATAGCAAGCTCTACGTCAATCCCACTTATCTGTGGCCGGGCATCGTCGGCGGACTGATCATGGGCGCGGGTTTTATCATCGGCGGATTTTGCCCCGGCACATCGCTGGTGGGTATGGCCACTTTCAAACTGGATGGCCTGTTCTTTGTGCTCGGTGGTCTTTTCGGTATTTTTATGTTCGGGGAGACGGTCTCGCTTTTTGACGGGTACTGGCATTCGTCGTTTTTCGGACGGGTAACCCTTTTCGATTTCTTCGGGATTCCCGCCGGTGCGGTCGTCGTTGGCGTCGTGCTCATGGCGGTGGGGATGTTCTGGGGCGGCGAGCAGCTCGAGCGCATCTTCGGGGGCAGGGATTTAAAACGGGAACCTAAATGGCGTTATGGCGCCGCGGCCGGATTGCTGCTGCTGGCCCTGGTCACGGCCTTCACGGGCCAGCCCACGCTTGAGAAAAAATGGCAGATTGCGGGTCCGGAGAAACAGCCTTTGCTGGATCAGCGCGCGATCTATATCGAGCCCGCGGAGATGCTCAGCCTGATGCACGACGACACCCGCGGCCTGGTCATCTGGGATGTGCGGCCGGAGCGCGACTATAACCTCTTTCACCTGAAAACAGCGCAACGCATGGAGGAGAGCACCCTGCGCAACATCACCGCCACAGGCATCGATCCAACAGCCAACCAGGTCATTGTCATCACCGGCAACGACGAGGCGGCGGCGACGCATGCCTGGAAGCTGGTGACCATGCAGGAAATCCCCAATGTCTATATCCTCGGCGGCGGACTCAATCGCTGGCTGGCGACTTTTGACCCTGCGGGCGCTGCTTCGGTCACGCGGCAGGAAGAACCCGGCGACCGGCTCGACCATGCTTTCAGCGCCGCGCTGGGGGCGCGTCATCCCGCGGCTTTTCCGGATGAAAAGCTGCTGCGCAGTCTCGGCGAATTCACGCCCAAAGTCAAGGTGACCAAAGTGGTCAAGCGCCAGGGCGGCTGCGGTTGATTGCGATCTGAGAATGGTTTGAATGAACGGGATGCGAGGGGGGCAACTATAGCCGGATGTGATTGCTCAGATGCAGCACCCGGGTTGATGTCATATGGGGTGGTTCCGGGGATTATGGTCTAGGACTGCTCTGGCTTAACACCCGGGTTAATGTCGTGCTGCAAATTTTAATTTGGAGTGCAGTGACTGTGTCACTGCCGGCCGCCGTTTCTCAGGCGGCCAGGTGGCGGCAGCTCCCTGCTGAGGTCTGCGGCCTCAGGCATCGACACAGTCGATGCACGCCAAGGAAACACTCCAGAGAAACCCAAAATCTTTTGCGGGACACAAAATATCCCGCAATCTTCCCAATACCGGAAATGGACTCAAAATAAATAGTAATTTGGCCTGCAGTCACACAGTCACTGCAGGCCGCCGTTTCTCAGGCGGCCAGGTGGCGGCAGCTCCCTGCTGAGGTCTGCGGCCTCAGGCATCGGCACAGTCGGTGCACGCCATACAATCCCGAATCCTCGCTTTCAAAAATCATTCCGGAAAATAGACATCCATCTCGCACGTCTTGCAGCGAAAGTCGAGGCGCAGCTTGCGGCCGTCCTCGTCGAGCAAATATAACGGTTCCTTGAACCCTTTGTGGTCAAGCGCCCCGCCGCATAACCCCAACTCGCCGCGAATACAATATTTCATTGTCATCACCCGCTCCCCGGCCAAAGAGGCGCCTGTTTCCGCGGCGGGTGCAATGCTCTCCACGCCATGTTGGCGGTAAAATAATTCAGCCTTGCTATTCAGGACGTTGCCGTGAAAATCGAGGCGCTTCTCCGGAAAGGGCGCGTCCTGATCGATGCGCGCCGTCCGCAGCAGCGGATGTTGCCGCAGGCGCTCGGACAGCAGCTTGTCCAGTGCCTCCCGGCGCAGGGCATTGATCTGCGCCACGGGCAAAAAACAGGGTTGCTGCCAGGCGATGGATACCTCCCCGCAGTCAAATAGAGTGCCGCCGCTCTTGCGCAGCTGCGCCAAAATCGTGCTGCGGGCTCTTTCGGGATCCCGCGCCGGCTCTGCACCCGCCTGGATGGATGCAATGGCCGTGACGCCGTCTTCGTCGCTGACGGTGAGGTTGAATCCTTCAGGAGTCTCCAGAAAGTGCATCTTTACAGTGATCTTGCGTTCGCTGCGATCTTTTTTCAATCGCTCGGCGAACACATGATCGAGGTTGCGGTAGAGTTGCATTCCAGCTGCCAGATTTTCCCTGCGGTCGGGGAAAATATCAGCACCTTTGACCTTATTTACGCGGGTGCCGTCGAGCTGGCCGGCCCGGGTATAAAAAGTCAGTCCGTCGCCGGTATTGAGTTGAGCAGCGCCCAATTCCAGGGTGAAGGAGTCGCGGCCGGTCTGAAGGATGCGGCCGATCGCTTCGCCCACATGTTTCGGTGAGTCCCAGGAGGTGAGAGACGCATCCCGGCCGTTGAGGAAATAGGAGGTGAAACCGCGGTTGAAACTTCTTGAAGGATCGGGATTGAACGCAAGGGACGCCGATCCGGACGAACTTTTACACAGATTTTTCTCTTCGAGCAGTTTATCCAGTTTGCCGCGATAATAGCCGACGACGTTTTTGACATAGCCGCTCTCCTTGAGGCGTCCCTCGATCTTGAAGGAAGTGATGCCCGCGTCGAGGAGATCGCCGAGGTGATGAGAGAGGTTGAGGTCGCGCAGTGAGAGCAGGTGCTTCCAGTCCATGAGGGTTTTGCCGGAGGCGTCGATGAGTTGATAGCGGCGGCGGCAGGGCTGGGCGCACTGGCCGCGGTTACCGCTGCGGCCGCCTATGGCCTGGCTGAGATAACACTGTCCGCTGTAGGAGACGCACAGGGCGCCATGGACGAAAAATTCCAGCTCCAGCGTGGTTTTAGCGCGGATTGCCTTGATCTGATCCAGCGAGAGCTCGCGCGCGAGGATGGCCCGCTGCAAGCCGCAGCTCTGCAGAAAGGCGACGCGCTCCGGTGTGTGATTGTGCATCTGGGTGCTGGCGATGAGCGGAATGGGCGGCAGGTCGCAGGCCAGCAGGCCGGCGTCCTGAATGATGAGACCGTCGGCGCCGAGGTCGTGGAGCTGGCGAATGAGGGTGACGGCATCCCCGATTTCGTCGTCGCGCAGCAGCGTGTTGAGGGTGACATAGACGCGGGCCCAATAGCGATGGGCATACTGAATGAGACCCTCAATGTCCTGCGTTGAATTGCCGGCCTGTTCGCGGGCGCCGAAGCGGCTGGCGCCGATATAGACGGCGTCGGCGCCGCTGTTGATGGCTGTGCGTCCGGCCTCTGCGTCGCGGGCCGGGGCCAGGAGTTCGATGTGATTTTTTTTCAGAATCATGGCATCCTCAGAACAAGCGCAAAGAGAGGGCGAGAAAAGCGCTGCCATTGAAAAGCCCGTGCAGCAGAATGCCCACCCAGGTATTCCCGCATTTCTGCACGACATAAGGTATCACCCAGAGGATGGGCAGCAGCATGATGAGCAGGTACCAGCCGAAACAGAGATGAAAGAGGGTCCACAGTAGGGCGTTGATTTGCCAGGCGCGGGCGCCATGGCGGGCGATCTGCCGCGGCAAAATATAGCCACGCCACATCATCTCCTCACCGAAAATATTGAAGAAAAAGAAGAGCAGCCACGGCAGCAGCATCCACTGCTGCCCAGGCTCAAATCCGGCGAAGGGCAGAAAAGGGGGAGAGGGATGTGCGGGGGTGGCGATGTTCAGGAAAGCCGGAATGTGCTGCAGCAGCCAGGTAACGGCCGCAGTGGCCAGCGCGATCATGATGAACCCCCGCAGAAACCAGCGTCCGTCGTCGCGGTTGAGCGGGCGCAAACGCAGATGCTGCCATGCCGGGATGGGACTGCGGCGGGCGCAGGCAATGGCCGAGACAAACAAAGGCACAAAGACGCCAACGCCACCGACGAGAAACCAGCTTAAAATGACCGGCCAGCCGCTCCAGTGGCTCCATAGCGGGATGCCCCAATGCGTCAAAATAAAAAGAAGAAGACCGGCGCCGAGAAACCAGGCGCTGGATTGCCACACCGGGATGGGCTGGCGCGAAGAGTCTTTGTTCATATTTTATCCGGTTTAACAATGGCCATGAGAAGGATATCGTCATAGAGACCATCGAGGAAGCGGGCATTGTTTTTGCGGCCTTCATGGACAAATCCCAATTGTTCGTAGAGATGAATGGCCGCCTGATTGGAAGCATAGACATCCAGCTCGATGCGCGTGAGTCCCTTGTGCCAGGCATCTGCCAGGCACGTTTCCGCAAGCCGGCGCCCCAGGCCCTGACCGCGGTAAGCGGGGAGGAGCCCCATGCCGAGACGGCCGCAGTGGGCGAAACCCGGCAGTTCCGGCCAGATGATATCGCACCAGCCGACGACTTTCTTGCCGTCTAAAGCGACGTACTGGGTGATATCGCGCCGCAGATTCTCGAGGATGAAATGACGCACGGCTTCCAGGGGCGGGGCCTCCAGGAACGCCAGATATTTTTTTTCACGCGCTACCGTATCCAGTGTATCTCGGAACGATTTGATGTGCTGGATGCGAATGGGGGAGATGGTGATGGTTGACATTTTTATTTCCATGCTACACGATTTTTTCGATGAATGCGTCACTAATAATAAGAAAAACCCGGGTGCGAGGCAAGAGAAAAGGATGGACTTCCTTTGGCGGAGATGCTTTGCGTTTCACGCCGCCAGGGGCGTCATCCCGAGCCGGTGCTGGAATGCTGTGTGCCGGGATGGTGAACAGCAGAGGCTGAATGCGCGGGTTCGTGCGGAGGAATGCCAGGGATTTACACGAATTCGTTACCCATTTGTATTCAGGCTTTGTTCACCACTCCCGCATTTGCTCGGTTTGTATCACACGCTGCATCCTGCCGCCGGACCGCAAAGATGTTATCAGTATGACATTTTATTATTACCGCTGCAGGATACGAACCATGCCGCCACGATGCCTGCCACAGGTTCAACCTGCCGCTGTGCTCTGCGGGATGAATAAAAAAAGGACCGGAAGAAAATTTCCCGGTCCTTATCCGTGCAATAAAAGGAAAAGTTAGCGCAAGAATTTGCCCAGCAATCCCCCGAGATCGTTAATTGGATTGCCATCACCATCTGAATCGAGCAGTTTGCCGATCGAACCGAAAATATCCGGCTGCTGTTCTTCGGCCTGCTGTTTCTGTTCCGTCAAGAGGCCTGACAAACTGGATGGATCGAGCTGTTCCTGCTGTGCGGTCCGGCCCAGCTGCCCCATGACCAGCGGCGCGATCATCTCCAGCACCCTGCCCATGGTGTTGCCGTCGACACCGGCTGTCTGTCCGACCCGGTTTTGTACAACTTCGCGATCACCCCCCAATATATGGCCTAAAATGCCTGCGCCATTGCCCTGTTCCGGATTGCCCAAAAAGCCGGCGATATCGTCCAGAACCGATCCATCGTGATCCTTGTTCAAGGCGTTTAACAGGCTGCTGGCGCCTTCTTCGGAAGAAGAGTTGCGCGCCAAAGCGGACATCAAGAGAGGGATGGCGGCACTCACGGCAGCGGTGGCAGCTGAATTGCTGAGTCCCAGTTGTTGTGCGATTTTGCCAATGGCATTTTTACCCATCTGTTGCATCAGCATCTGCATGATCAGATTCATGGCGTCTCCTTGTTGATACATAATAAATAGTTGCTTAATAGTTGAGTGTGTGAAAATAACCTGTCTCGAAAAAGCAGTGAAGTGGCTACCCCCGAGATGGTTTGGTAATCTTGGCACACACACTTGATAACAATCCATAGACTCCGATTGTTCCCGCCAATTTTTCAGCGGTCATGCTGCCAGCAATAGGGACGGCCGGATTTGGCCGGGCGTGTGCAGCGTTTGCCGGCCTTGGTGATGGCCTGGCATTGCTGGCGCACAATGGGGACGCTTGACCGCACTTGCGAGGAATCTGGAAGCGGCATGATGGCCGGTGCGGCTCTGGAGAACGTGTCTGGTTTAAGTGAACGCAGGAGCGAATCCAATTTCGCCAGACGGATATTCAGGGTATCTATTTTTGCATGGAGGAGGGGCAGCGAATCGGGCACACGCGGTGGCGCCGTTGCGGTGCAGGCACACCCAAGGCATATCAGACACAGCAAAAGTATTAAAATTATAATTTTCATGGAGATAATTGATTTTTATTTCGAATCATTATCACCTGATGCTAACCGCCGGGAGCGCCGAGGCCGCTGAGCTATAGTATTATGATGATCGATAATTTTTGATTCGAATTTCATCTCGCTCATTTAACCTGAATAATTTCTAACCACCAAGTTCACGAAGAACACGAATAAAAATGACATGGCTCTTCTATTAATTATATTAAGTTAGAGAGTTATCCTTCGTGCGCTTCGTGCGCATCTTGGTACAATAAAGTTTTGTGTCTGAATGATATAACATATTGTTAAAAATATTTATAAAGCTTCTCCTTTTGCTGTTTGTGAATAATGCAAGTTAAGTGTTATCGATGCCATTTTTTTGTTATTCTTTGCGTACCTCTGCGGCCTCGGCGGTGAATCATTCAGGTTGGCAAATTATCAAATATTCATCCTTCGGATGGACCCATAATAATCATTTATGCGGGGTTGCGCAAGAGTAAAAATCGCCACCATTTTTTTGCCACAAAATGAAAAAATAGTTGCATCTGCCATACGAATGGTTTATATTTAGATGCGATGACTACATATCAACCTGGCAGGCGATGGTTATGGCATCCCAAAAATCAAAATATCCGAACTCGAAATATCATGTGCCCAATCTCGAACGGGCCCTGCAGATATTTGAGTTGCTCTCCGAGCACCCCGGCGGCCTCACCATCGCCCATATCACCGAATCCCTGAATGTTCCCAGAAACAGCGTTTTCCGCATCACCGCAACCCTGCTGGATCTGGGCTATCTCCGCCGCGATGACGATAATAAAGTCTTTCAACTCTCCCCCAAACTGCTGACCCTGGGTTACGCGGTCGTCAATGAGAGCAATCTGCTGGAAAATGCCCTCACCGTGATGCGGGAACTGCGCGATCGCTACAAAGAGACCGTGCCGCTGGCCATTCTCCAGGGCCATGAAGGATTGATCCTCGAAGGCGTGCAGGGGACGCATTCCTTTCGTTATGTCTATGAGCCCGGACGACGGTTCCAGCTGCACACTTCTGCGCCGGGCAAGGCCATGGTGGCGTTTCTGCCCGAAGTTGAACGCGAACAAATCATCAGGAACATGACGTTTCAGCGCTACAACGAGCGCACCATCACCGAACCGTCGGTCTACCGCAGCGAACTGGCGCGCGTCCGCCAACTGGGCTATTCCATCGATCACGCGGAGCAGATGGATGGCATGCATTGCATAGGCGCGCCTGTTTTTAACCGCCACGGCTATCCGGTGGCGGCGATATGGATCACCGGTCCATCGAGCCGCATCAAGGAAGATGAGTTCGAGCGGATCGGATTGGATGTGCGCCGCCATGCCGATCGCATCTCCATCACACTGGGATACATGGCGACGGACGCAGCACAAAAACAAGATGAGGAATACCGTCCATGATGTTCTATCAGCGCGGCTCGAGCCGGGACAAATTATCCGCTTTTGAGATGAAAGAGGGCCTCTATCACGCTTTGCAGCAGCTGGGGGCGAAAAAAAAGGTGCTCCTCATCCCGCCCGATTTCACGCGCTTGCACTCCCGCGCCGGCGATTTGACGGCCCTGGCCTATTCCTACTATAAAAACGCCGTCACGGACATTTTGCCCGCGCTGGGCACCCATCGCCCCATGACCGGCGCGGAAATATCGGCCATGTTCCCCGCCGTGCCCGCGGAGCTTTTCCGCGTACACGACTGGAGAAACCGTCTCTCCACCCTGGGCCGCATCCCCGCTGATTATATCGCCGCCATCTCCGGGGGCGCGGTAGCGTACGACTGGCCGGCCCAGGTTTCTTCCCTGATCACAGAAGGCGATTATGATTTGATCCTCTCCATCGGCCAGGTCGTGCCCCATGAAGTGGCTGGCATGGCCAATTACAATAAAAATCTCTTCGTCGGCACCGGCGGCACAGAGGGCATCAACAAGAGCCATTTTCTCGGCGCCGCCTATGGCATGGAGCGCATCATGGGACGGGCGGTCAATCCGGTGCGCCAGGTTTTGAATCGCGCCTCGGATGAATTTTTACAACAATTCCCCATCGTCTATGTGCAAACCGTCATCGGCCGCGATGAATCCGGCGATCTCGCCCTGCGCGGACTGTTTATTGGCGATGATGAAGAATGCTACCGCCTCGCCGCGGAGCTGTCGCTGCAGGTGAACTTCACCATGCTGGAAAAACCCCTGCAAAAGGTCGTCGTCTATCTCGACCCAGGGGAATACAAGAGCACCTGGCTCGGCAACAAGAGCATCTATCGCACGCGCATGGCCATTGCCGACGGCGGCGAGCTGATCATCCTCGCCCCCGGGTTGCATGAATTCGGCGAAGATGCACAAATCGACCAACTCATCCGCCAATATGGCTATGCCGGCACGCCGGCGATCCTGGCGCTTATTGAAAAGGAAACCGCTCTGCAGCAAAATCTCAGCGCCGCCGCACACCTCATCCATGGCTCCAGCGAAGGACGTTTTTCCGTGACCTGTTGCCCGGGGCACTTGCGCCGGGAGGAGATCGAAAGCGTCCACTTCCAGTATGGCGATTTGCACACCATGCTGCAGCGCTACCATCCAGAACATTTGCAGGAGGGGTACAACACCCTTGCTGACGGGGAAGAGATCTATTTCATCCATAATCCTGCCATTGGATTATGGGCCTATCAGGAACGGTTCATTAGCAGTCAAGCATAGTATCGGGTTTCGACGCGGCACAAACGAAAGGAATAATCATGACAAGCACTGATCTGTCATCACCAGGCAAATTGAAGATAGGCAATTACCGCTGGACAGTCTGCGCGTTGCTCTTTTTTGCCACCACCATCAACTACATCGACCGTCAGGTCATCGGTATTCTTCAGCCGGTGCTGCAGCAGGAGATCGGCTGGAGCGATGCGCAGTACGGCTACATCGTCACCGCGTTCCAGGCCGCCTAT
>CAUJEL010000132.1 GCA_963169875.1 Candidatus Zhuqueibacterota bacterium | reverse complement strand
TACGAACGAGGGCGATTGAAGATCTGCCTTCAGGCGGAAAATCTGCCAACCAAAGCCGGAGCTGGGAACGAGGGCGTTCGTAGTACCGCCTTCAGGCGGAATGTATGCCAGCTAAAGCTGGAACTACGAACGAGGGCGATTAAAGTTCTGTCTGCATGTGGAAAGCCTGCCAACCAAAGCCGGAGCTACGAACGAGGGTATACCAGGATACTTTTAGACAGCTCTCTCTTTTTTCTTGCGCAAGGAAAAGTACAACAGCACACATCCAGCGGCCATCATGAGCGAGCCGATCATCGTCAAAAGGGACAAGCCCTGACCGACGCGGTCGTCCCCGAGGAACTGTCCCAATTTAACCCACGTCTTGCCATAGCCCCAATGTAAAATTTTCAGGCGTCCCCAGATGATGAGGACGCCTGTGATGTTGAGAAGAATCCCCAGCGCGAGTTTGATCATGACTTGATTTTTTTCGTCACTTTGGAGAGACGTTCCTGGGCTTCTTTTTTATGGGTTTCGTCATTGAACGCTTTGATGGGGGCGGAGAGGGCCAGCTCGTATTGGGCTTTTGCCTCTGGATATTTCCCGAGTTCTTCGTAGGTTATGCCCAGTTCGAGATAGTGGTTGCAATAACCCGGATGCAGGGCGATCGCTTTTGAAAAGAGTTCGATGGCTTTGTCATTGCTGGCCGGCGGCAGACCGCCGTAGAGCACTTTGGCGAACATCTTGAGGATGCCGCTGAGATTGGCCACTTCGCGGTTCCAGCGGGCGAGAACATGATAGGCGATGTCGTTGTTCGCATCCAGGGCGATGGTTTTTTCGGCCTCGGTCTTTACTTCTTTTGACAGTTCGACTTTTTTCTTGCCGCCTTCCATGAGGGCGACGCGGCCAACCGCGATGGCGAGCGCCAGATGGGCCATGGGATCATTGGGGCATTGTTTGATGGCTTTGCGGGCGAACTTTTCGCCCTCATAATAGTTGTTGCGCTGGACGTCTTTTACCGCGACTTCTCCCAGATCAACGTGGGTGCGGGATACCTTCCAAATGGCTGTGCAATTAGTTGTGTCCGCTTTATAGGCCATTTGATAGTGCTTCAGAGCGAGTGTATTGTCGAATTTGGCCTGGGCCTCGTCGCCTTTTGCCAGATCATCAGCGCCTGGTGCTTGCGCAAATGCCATGGCGGCCACAAGCATGACGCACAACAGCAGAGATAACACTTTCATTTTGTTCCTCCAAAAATTACGTGCCGGTTTAGCACTGAATTGTATTCAGATTCTACAATTATTTTGGCAAAATGTCAATGCTTTTTCCATTATTTTGGCGTCCAGATGATAAATTTCTTTATTGTGATTTTCTAATTCTTTAAATTAGGCAAACGGGTCTATGAGCATGGGAACAGCATGGAAAAAGATAAAATCATTATTCGCGGCGCCCGCGAACACAACCTCAAAAACATCAGTCTTGAAATCCCCCGCAATCAATTGGTGGTCATAACAGGTCTGTCCGGAAGCGGTAAATCGTCACTCGCCTTTGATACGCTCTATGCCGAGGGCCAGCGGCGTTATGTGGAATCGCTCTCCGCATACGCCCGCCAGTTCCTCGGATTGATGGAAAAACCGGATGTGGACTATATCGAGGGGCTTTCCCCTGCCATCTCCATTGAACAGCGGACCACCGGAAAAAATCCCCGTTCCACCGTCGGAACGGTCACTGAAATATACGACTATTTGCGTCTGTTGTATGCACGTATCGGCGTACCCTTCTGTTACAACTGCGGCAAGAAAATTGAACGCCAGACCATCCAGCAGATCGTCGATCAGGTTCTGGCGCTGCCGGGTGATACCCGCATTCAAATACTCGCGCCGGTGGTGCGCGGCCGCAAGGGCGAATACCGCGAGATTTTTGAGGAAGCCCGCCGCGATGGCTATGTACGCGTGCGTATCGACGGCGATGTCAAGGAGCTGGACCAGGACCTCAAGCTGGACAAGAACAAGAAGCATAATATTGAAGTCGTGGTGGACCGGCTCATTGTCAATGCAAAGATTCAATCCCGCTTGACCGATTCCATCGAGACCGCTTTGAGCCTCGCTTCCGGCATCATCATCGTCGATGTCATCGGCCATCAGGAAATGCTCTTCAGCGAGCATTATGCCTGCATTGATTGCGGCATTTCCTACGAGGAACTGGCGCCACGCATGTTCTCCTTCAATTCGCCCTATGGCGCCTGCCCCACCTGCAACGGACTCGGCACCAAGATGGAGATCGATCCCGATCGGATTGTTCCGGATAAAACCGTGCCCCTGAACCAGGGCGCCATCATTCCCTGGGGACAACTGAAAGATGGGTGGTACCTCAGTCTGACGGCCGGGGTCGTCGAAAAGTATGGCCATGCCATGGATACCCCTTTTGCGGACCTTGATCCCGCCTGTCAACATGCTTTGTTGTACGGCAGCGATGAGGAGATGGAGTTCAATTACCGTTCTCGCACGGGGACCATGCAGGGTACTTATCGAAATAAATTTGAGGGTATCATCAAGAATCTGGAACGCCGTTACCTGCAGACCGATTCCGCCGGCATTCGCGACTGGATCGAAAGTTTTATGAGCGTGATCCTCTGCCCCGACTGCGGCGGCTCGAGGTTGCGCCCGGAAGCCCGTTCGGTGCGCATCGGCACCCATACCATACAGCATGTGGTGAACATGTCTATTGATCAGGCCAGCCGCTTTTTCAAAGAACTGTCGCTGAGCAAACGCGAAGAGCAAATTGCCCAGCAGATATTAAAAGAGATCCTGGAACGTCTCACCTTTCTCAGCAACGTCGGACTCGACTATCTCACCCTGGACCGCGCCTCAGGGACTCTTTCCGGCGGCGAGTCGCAGCGCATACGCCTGGCCACGCAGATCGGGTCGCAGCTGGTCGGCGTGCTCTATATTCTGGATGAGCCCTCCATTGGTCTGCATCAGCGCGACAATCAACGGCTGATCGACACCTTGCTGCGGCTGCGCGATCTCGGCAACTCGGTGATCGTCGTGGAGCATGACAAGGAGACCATTGAAAAGGCTGATTTTCTAATCGATCTGGGTCCAGGCGCCGGGGAACATGGCGGCAAGGTGGTGGCTCTGGGTACCCCGGCTGAAGTGGCCAATACGCCGGGATCCATCACCGGTGATTATCTGGCTGGACGCAAATCCATCCCCATGCCCAAAAAACGCCGCCCCGGCAATGGCCATCATTTGATCATTCAGGGCGCGCAGGGAAACAACCTTAAAAACATCGATTTTGATATACCTTTGGGCACATTTGTCTGCATCACCGGCGTCTCCGGCAGCGGCAAGAGCACCCTGATCAATGAAACCCTCTATCATATTCTCAATAAGCATTTTTATCATGCCAAAGACGCACCACTCTTGTACGATTCGGTGGAAGGCCTGGAACATCTGGACAAGGTGATAGACATCGATCAATCACCCATCGGCCGGACGCCGCGTTCGAATCCTGCCACCTATACCGGCCTCTTCACGCATATCCGGGATTTGTTCACGCAACTTCCGGAGGCCAAGATCCGCGGCTATCAGCCCGGCCGTTTCAGCTTCAACGTCAAGGGCGGCCGCTGTGAGGCGTGTCAAGGCGATGGCATTCTGAAAATCGAGATGCATTTTCTGCCGGATGTTTATGTGACCTGTGAAGTCTGTAAAGGAAAACGCTATAACCGCGAGACCCTGGAAATCAAATACAAGGGCGAATCCATCGCGGATATTCTCGATATGACCGTCGCACACGCCCTGGAATTTTTCGACAAAATCCCCGCCATCAAACGCAAGCTTAAAACTCTGCACGATGTCGGACTGGGCTATATCCGCCTCGGCCAGCAGGCAACGACGCTGTCGGGCGGTGAAGCCCAGCGCGTCAAACTGGCCACTGAATTATCCAAGATCGGCACGGGACGAACCATTTACATTTTGGACGAACCCACCACCGGTCTCCATTTTGAAGATATCAAGATGCTGTTGAGCGTTCTCAACCGCCTGGTGGAAAAGGGCAACACCGTGGTGGTGATTGAACATCATCTGGATGTCATCAAGACCGCGGACTATATCATCGATTTGGGTCCGGATGGCGGTGACAAGGGCGGATACATCGTGGCGACCGGAACGCCGGAACAGGTGGCCAAAGTTAAGAATTCGTATACAGGACAATTCCTGGCGCGCGAGATCTGAGGTTGCCACACATCCTGTAAATGGATCGTGTGACTCAACGTCCTGGCACTTTCCCGGGCTGCAATGAATTATATGTCATCCTGTCTCTGAAGCGGCTCCGGGCGAAAGGGTATGCCATGCTTTTGCGTATTTCCTTCATGGCGATCGCGATGATCATTTTCTTCTATTTTTGCATAACGCATCCCATCGCTGTACTGTTGTCACAGACGGGTATGCTGAAAAAGCTGCATTGAATGGTTCACCGCCTGAGGAGGCCGTATGAAAAAGAACATTCTTTTTATTTTTCTGTTGCTCCTGAGTGGCTTTTGCTGGAGTGCGGATCTGGAAGTCCTCTCCGTATCGCCCAAGGGAAGCGTGGGCACGGTGACCGATGCGCTCAACATTGTTGTCACATTCAACGAACCAATGGTGGCGCTTAAAGCCACGCCCGAAGGTCCGGGAAGTGGCCCGCTGCGGATAGAGCCCGGCATGAACGGCAAATTCCGCTGGATGGGCGCGCGCACCCTGGTTTTCATACCCGCGGATACACTTCCTCTGGCTTCCAGGTTTAAAATCACCATTCCCGCGGGCACCGCCTCCCTGAACGGCGCGGTGCTGTCAGAGGCTTACAGTTGGGAGTTTGAAACCGCGCGTCCGGCGGTGTTGTTCACCTATCCGGAGAGCGAAGAGGGCGGCTTTGATCCAAAGGGGACGATTTTTCTGCGTTTCAATCAGGAGATGGATCTGGATCGGGTTGAAAAAAAGATATCCTTGATCGGCGGCGCCGGCGCCAATCCCATACGCGTGCGCATGGCGACGCAGGCGGAAATCCAGGCGCACTGGCGCCTCGGCGACGACACCACCCGGGTGCTCGCGGTATCGAGTCTCCAGCCCCTGCTCCCCGGCACAGGATATACGCTGGTTTTAGCGCAGGGATTGCCTGGCAAACAGGGGACCCTGGGTCTGCTCGAGAGCCGTCGCATCGAATTCACCACGGTTGGCGATTTCACGTTTCAGGGCGTTAATTCCAATCAAATGAATGAGTCCGGGGCGCTGCAGCCCAATGGGGGCATCCGTTTCAGCTTCAGCAACCGCATAACTGCAGCGGAATTGGTCAAGCATCTCAAATTCGAACCGGCCGTTGAGATTCCGGAATATTATGCGGATAGAACCTGGCCGCAGACGAGCGTCATTTTAGGGCTGGATTTTCAGCCGGAGACGCTCTATCGCTATACGATCGATAATCTCATGACGGATGTCTATGGCAACCGCCTCAGAAGCGTTATCACGGGCACCTTTAAAACATCCGGATATCCTCCCTATGTGGCTATGAACACGGGGCCGGGCGTGCTCGAGGCGTATGGCGACCGCCGTTATCCGGTCTATTTTGTCAATCAGGATCGCGTCGGGGTCCGCATGGGATTGATCCCTCCGGACCGGCTCATTCCCCTGCTGCGTTCGCCCGAGGATATCTATGGCCGCAGCACCCCTCTGCCGGATTCCCTGTTTTTCGTCAACCGTTCCTGGCAGATCACGGCACCGCGAAATACCAAAAGCGCCCAGCCTTTGCAGGTGGATTGGCTCCTGGCCGGCCGCAAAACCGGCGTGGTGCTTGCGGAAGTGGACGACCTCAATGCGGATGAAAATCCGGTGCAATACAAGCGCATTCTGTTGCAGGTGACCAATCTCGGTGTCTCCGCCAAGTTTTCACCCATCAACAACCTCATCTGGGTCACGAATTTGAAAGATGCAACCCCGGTGGCGGGCGCCAAAGTCGAAATTCGTGATGATCAAAATCGCAAGTTGTGGAGCGGCACCACAACGGCTGCGGGTCTGGTGCAATCACCCGGCTGGCGCGAGTTGGGGCTTTCGTCCGTGGATAGTTGGGAGCGGCCGCGGCAATGGGTTTTTGTCTACAAGGATATGGATTTTGCCTATACCGCATCGGATTGGGGCACCGGCATTTACCCGTACCGTTTTGATATCGATTATGAATGGAATCCGGAACCGGTCAAGCATGGCGGAACCCTTTTCACGGATCGGGGATTGTACCGCGCGGGAGAGACGGTGCAAATCAAAGGCCTGCTGCGCGAAAGAAGATTCCATGACTGGTCAATCCCGCTCGATAAAGATTATGTTCTCAAGATCAATGACAGTCGCGGCAACACGCTGGTAGATGAAGCCATCCGGATTTCAGAATATGGTTCATTTGATTATACCCTGCCGTTGAGCGGCAGCGCGCCTCTGGGGTATTATTATATGCGTGTGGTGACGCCTTCGGACAGCTCCGGGGCGGAAGGCGAAACCTACATGAGCACTTCCTTCCGCGTGGAGGCCTTCCGGCCGGCTGAATTCAATGTGCGGCTGCAGCCTGCAGCGACTTCCTACGTGGTTGGTGACAGCGCCAGGGTTTTTGTGTCAGCCAATTATCTTTTTGGCGCACCCATGAGCGGGCAGAAGGTGAACTGGCACGCCTATCTGGATCGCGGCAGCTTCCGGCCTGAAGGTCATGAAGGATATGTTTTTGGCAATGATGCCTGGGATTGGGAGGATAATGAACGTTTCACCGGAAGAACGTTGGCGCAGCAAAAGAGCATTCTCGATGGGCAGGGAAACGCCCATTTTGGCACAGCCGTACAAGCGCCCGGCGTCGATTTCCCGCTGCAGCTGACTGTGAGCGCTGATGTGGCCAGCCCAAGCCGGCAGGTTATCGGCAGCAGTGAGCGCATCACGATTCATCCCGCCTCATTTTATATCGGTTTAAAACCAGCGACTACTTTTGCGGAAGTGGCCAGGCCGCTGTCATTCCAGGTTATCACCGTGGCGCCGGATGGCGCTGATGCACCCGGTAAACAGGTCAAGGTTAAGCTGATCAAACGTCAGTGGCATTCGGTGCGCAAGGCGGGTATCGGCGGCCGCTACGAATGGCTGAGCAAGCCAGTCGATACAACGGCGGATTCCATGATGGTGCAGACCGGTGCCGAGCCCGTGCAGGGCAGTTTTACCCCCAAAGAAGCCGGGGTCTATTATCTGGTCGCCGAGGGCAAGGAGAAAAAGGGCCGTCAGGCCATGACACAGGTCTATCTCTATGTGATCGGCAAAGGCTATGTTGCCTGGATGCGTGAGGACGATGATATCATCGAGTTGATACGCAACAAGGATAAATACAAGCCCGGCGATGTGGCCCGGGTGATGGTCAAGTCCCCGTTTGAAACTGCTTCTGCATTGGTCACCCTGGAGCGCGAGGGCGTTATTTCGCAGCAGGTTTTGACGCTGGAGGGGAGCACACCGACCATCGAAATTCCCATCACCAGGAAACATTTGCCGAATGTTTATATCTCCGTTATTCTTTTGAAAGGCAGATCGCAAAGTTTTGTCTTTTCCGAGGAAGGCGAAGACGTCGGCCGCCCGGCCTTTAAGATCGGATATGTCAATCTGCCGGTCGATGCGGGCAGTCAGCACCTGCAGGTAGCGGTCAGATCGGACATGCCAACCTATCAACCAGGGAGTCGTGTGACGGTCTCTGTTGACGTCAAGGATGCGGACGGAGAACCGAGTCCGGCCGAAGTGACCCTTGCGGTGGTGGACCGGGGTGTACTGGATCTGATCAACTATGAAATGCCGGATCCGTTCGATGATTTTTATGGCATCCGGCCTCTTTCGGTGCAGACCTCGGAAACGCGGTTGCATGTCGTCGAACAACGTAATTACGGGGAAAAGGGCGAAAAACGCGGCGGCGGCGGCGCCGAAGGATTTGGCGGCGACCTGGATTTGCGCAAAAATTTCAAGGCCACCGCCTATTGGGCGCCCAAGCTGGAAATCGATGAGACCGGCCATGCCGCGGTGACTTTTAAACTCCCCGATAATCTGACCACCTTCAAGATCATGGCGGTGGCTCATACCATCGCCTCGGAGTTCGGCGCTGGCAGCAGTGAAATCAAGGTCAACCAGCCCCTTATGCTCCTGGCTGCCTTGCCACGATTCGTACGCCTGGGTGATGCGTTTGAAGCGGGTGCAGTCGTTCATAATCTCTCTGGCCAGAACGCGCAGGCAACGCTGACTTTGGATGTGCAGGGATTGGATCTGCTCGAAAACAACAGCAAGTCTTTTTCACTGCAAAACGGCGAGAGCAAGGAGATCCGCTACAAGTTTAAAGCCTCCCAAACGGGCACAGCCACGTTCCAGTTCCGCTGTCAGATGGCGGGTTTCAGTGACGGATTGCAACGCACGATTCCGGTGCAGTCGCCATCGATCCGGGAGACCGTTGCGTTGTATCAGCGGGCTGAGAAATCTTCCCTGCAGCAACTCGAAATTCCTGCAGAGGTCTATCCGGAATTGAGTCAACTGGAAGTATCGCTGGCGTCGACTGCGCTTTCGGAATTGTCCGAGCCGATGCACTATCTGATGTATTATCCCTATGAATGTCTGGAGCAACGGCTTTCGCGCATTTTGCCGGTGATTGTGAGCCAGGATCTGGTGGAGGCTTTCGCCATGAAAGTGGCGGGTGTGCAGAATTACCGCGGCATTGTGACCCAGGGTTTGGCAGAATTAGGGCGCTTCCGCACGGATGAAGGAGGTTTTGCGGTTTGGCCAGGCTCCTACCATGCCTCGCCTTTTGTGACCGCTTATGCGGCATTGACCATGACGCTGGCACAAAAAAATGGTTTTGAAGTGGATGAGGAGATGCTCGAAGGTTCACTCGATTATATCAATAATGTGCTCAACCAAAGCTACTATTATGATGTTCCCTACAGTGAGACCTCGTGGCGTACCACCCGGGCCATGATGCTCTATGTCATGGCTTTAAATGATCGCGCGGACACCGGCGTTCTGGACCAGTTGGTGAACAGTAAGGAACCCATGACGGTTTTGGGCCGGGCTTATCTTCTGAAAACGCTGCACCTCACACGAGCGAACGCTGCACAAATGACGCTGGTGCGTCAGGCCTTGCTCAATAAAATACGGGTATCACCTACGGAAGCGCATTTTGAAGAAGCGGATGCTTCGCCCTGGATTTATGATTCGGATGTACGCACAACGGCTGTGGTCCTTCAGGCTTTTCTGGAGACGGGCAGTGAATTGCCCCAGGCTGAACAGGTGGTTGCCTGGTTGATGAGTCAACGCACGCATGGCCGCTGGGACAACACCCAGGATAATTTCTTCGTCCTTTATGCGCTCAACGAGTATCTCAAAAAGGTTGAAAAAGAGGTGCCGCAGTTCACCGCCCGGGTGCGTCTGGCCGGCCAGGAGGTGATGAGCAAGGTTTTCGCGGGGCGATCGGTCCAGGTGGAAAAACGCTCGATTGCGTTGCAGCCGCTGCAAAAGAAGCAAGTGCAGGTGGATTTTGAAAAAGAGGGCACCGGTATGCTCTATTACGGCATGCGCATGACCTATTTCCCGCTCGATGTCAGCGAACCGCGGGAAGAAGGCATCACGGTGGTCAAGATCGTAGAGCCCGTAAACGCCGGCAAGGGGACAGCGGAGAAGATACCAGCCGGCGAGCTGGTCAAAATAACTCTCAATATTATCGTTACTCAGGACCGTCATTATGTCGTTGTAGATGATCCGATTCCTGCTGGTCTGGAGGCGGTCAATGTGTCACTGGCTTCGACCAGTGCCGCAGTTGCGCAGATGGGCGAGTCCGAGGAGGAAGAGCCGTGGTGGTTTGGATTCACCCACGTTGAAAAGCACGATGACCGCGTGCTTTTGTTTGGCGACTGGCTGGCGACCGGGGTGCATACCTACAGTTATCTCGCACGGGCGACCACCAAAGGCACCTTTACGCTTCCGCCCACGCATGCTGAACAGATGTACAAACCGGAGGTCTATGGCAGGACGGCCAGCGGGAAGGTCAGGGTTGAATAATTGTTTTTGCAACGAAGCAGGCAGAATCACTATCGTGAATATTTTGCCTGCTTTGTTTTAAAAATCGAAAAAATTGCGAAAGGCGCGAAAAAAATATTGTGTGAGTCTGGACAAAATTTCGAGACAACTGTGAAAATTTATATCAAACAACTTTTTATAATTTTGTGTCTTTGTGCCGTGGCTCTTCCCACGCTGCTAACCGCCCAGCCTCCTCTTGCTGATGAAATGCGCAACCTGGAAAAAAGTTTTGGTGGTCGTTTCGGGTTCATGGCCAAAAATCTGCAAACTGGCGAGGTGATCGCCTATCACGAGTCTGAAAAATATCCGACAGCGAGTCTGATCAAATTGCCCATCATGGTCGAATTTTTCCATCAGGCCGCGGAAGGCCGCGTCGATTCGTTGCAGGAGGTGATGCTGACTGAAACCAACCGGGTTGGTGGTTCTGGTGTGCTGCAGCATTTTTCCCGGAACCCGGTCATCCGCCTGATCGACGCGGTCCTGCTGATGATCGTCGTCAGCGATAATTCGGCCACCAATCTCGTGATCGACGCGCTTGGCCAGACGCATGATGCGAAATTGCTGGCGGTGAACCAGCGTATGCAAAGCATCGGCTTGACAAATACCCGACTGTGGAATAAAGTGATGGCATGGGAGACCAAAACAGATTCATCGGAATCGATTCGCTATGGCGTTGGCGTTTCCACACCAGCAGATATGGTGCTCCTGCTCGAAAAGTTGTATCGTGGCGCACTCGCGGATTCTCTCGTCTGCCGCAAGATGATCGATATTCTCGCCGCCCAGGAGTACAACGACGCCATGCCGCGGCTGTTGCCCGCTGAGATTCCGGGGTTGCGCGTGGCGCACAAGACCGGCGGCGTCACTGGCGTGCGCAGCGATGCCGGACTGGTGCTGTCGGATCATCTCGATCTTGCCGTCGCGGCTTTTTGCGATCAGGCGCTCTTCCCGGCCGCCTCTGCCGAGGAACAGGCCCAACTGGCCATCGCCACGGCGACGCGTCTCGCCTGGGACCACTTTCATCCGGAGCAGACCGCCCCAACGCCCTCCGCCGCAGCGGATTGGAATCCTTTCCCCGGCGGTGAGTGGGCGCGCGTATTTCTTGAAACGGCCCCTTATCCGCATCTATCCCGTCAGGATGGCTGGCGCTATAATGAGCACTTTTTTTCGCGGGATCCTCACTATATCGACAGCAGCGCCGTCATCATCATCCCTGAACAGTTTAAGCCTGATCCTGAAGGGATTGATCTGGTTTTCCATTTTCACGGCTGGAATAACGATAACCTCAGCGTCCTGGAAAAATTCCGTCTGCCGCAGCAGCTGGCCGCATCGCGACGCAATGCCATCCTGGTTTTGATGCAAGGGCCTTGGCATGCCTCGGATTCCGGCGGTGGCAAAATGGAAGATCAGGGAGGATTCCGGAATCTGGTGGAAGAAGTGATGGTTCTGCTGCAGCGTGAAAAACGCATCCAAAATCAGGGGATTGGAAACATCATCATCAGCGCCCACAGCGGCGGTTACCGGCCGGCCATCTATGCGGTGAGCCGGGGAGGCCTGATGGATAAAATCAGCTCGGTGTTTTTATTCGATGCCTTCTATGCCCTTACCGGAGAACTGATCCCCTGGCTCAAAATGGATAAAACGCATCGTTTGCGATCCATCTACACGGAGCATCTCGCGGAAGAACACCGGATATTTATGGATTTGCTGAGCCAGAATCGTATCGGTTTTGCGGATACCTTCAAACCAAAAGCGCGTGTGGTTTTGGAAGCGACCAGCGAATGCCATAACTGCGTGATCTTTGGCCGATTCCAGCGCTGGCTGGAGGAAAGCGCGATGCGTTGACGGACCGCTTTCAGGTCAGCGTTTTTTTTGTGATCTGTAAGGAATTTGCAGGATATTGGATAGAGGCGCTGCTTGACAGCGCCTCTGTTTTTTTCGAGGTGGGCCATCCCGGGTGATGGCGTACAATCTCGTTCTTGGCAGTGAGTGGTCAGAGTTGTCCGGTCTTCTTTACATCAATCCCCGTTTTTTCAGCAGCGGCTCGATGCCCGGCTCGCGGCCGCGGAATTTTTTATACAACTCCATGGGTTTCTCACTGCCGCCCTTGCTCAAGATGTAGTTTCTAAATGCGGCTGCAGTCTTGGCGTCAAAAAGAGAAGTCTCCTTGAACGCCTGGAAGGCATCGGCGTCGAGCACTTCCGCCCAGATGTAGCTGTAATACCCCGCCGAATAACCACCGGCAAAGATATGGCGGAAATAAGGACTGCGATACCGCGCAACAATCTCGGGGATGAGTCCAATACGCTCTAGCGACTGTTTCTCAAAGGCGATGGCATCCTGCTCTGCGGTTATATTCAGGGTATGCCAGTCCATGTCCAGAAATGAGGCTGCCAGATATTCGACGGTCGCAAAGCCCTGATTAAAGTGGCCTGCGTTGACGATTTTGGCGATCAATTCATCCGGAATCGGTTCGCCGGTTTTGTAATGTTTGGCATAGCCTTTCAGCACCTCCGGTGCCAGGGCCCAGTTTTCCATGATCTGTGAGGGCAGCTCGACGAAATCGCGCGCCACATTGGTGCCCGCTATCTTGGGATAGGTGCAGTCGGAGAGCAGCCCGTGCAGCGCATGGCCAAATTCATGAAAGAGCGTCTGTACCTCGTCGACGCTGAGCAGTGCGGGTTGATCCGCGGTGGGTTTTGAAAAGTTGCCGCAGTTGACGATCACCGGCGCCGAAATTTGCCCCAGCCTGGATTGGCCGCGGTATTCGCTCATCCAGGCGCCACCGCGTTTGCTGGCGCGCGGAAAGTAGTCGACATAGAGAATACCAATGTGCGCCCCGTTGGCTTCCTTCACTTCCAGCACGCGTACATCAGAATGGTAAACGGGCATCTCTTTCAGTTCGGTGAAGGTGATGCCCCAGAGTTTTTCGGCTACGCCATAGGCGCCGTTGCGGACGTTTTCAAGCTGAAAATAGGGACGCAGCGCTTCTTCATCCAGATCGAATTTGGCTTTTTTTACTTTTTCGGCATAGTACCACCAGTCCCATGGCTGGATGACAAATCCGCCGCCCTCCTGATCGACCAGAGCCTGCATGTCCGCCACTTCCTGTTGTGCACGCGCTTTGGCGGGCGCCCAGAGCTTTTCCAACAGGGCATATACGTTTTCCGGTTTTTGCGCCATATTATCATCCAGGACAAAATGGGCATGCGTCGGGAAACCGAGCAAATTTGCCTTGGCAACGCGCAGGGCTGCGATGCGCGACAATATTTTTTTATTGTCGGATTCGTTATTATTATCGCCGCGATGAATGTAGGCACTGAAAATCTGTTCGCGCAGTGCACGGTTTTCGGCATACTGCAGGAACGGGATGATGCTGGGATTTTGCAGAGTGAACGCCCATTGGCCTTCGTGGCCGCGCGTTTTGGCTTCGTCCGCGGCTTCGGACACGTCCGCTGCCGGCAACCCTTGCAAATCCGCCTGATTTGAAATCAACAGCGTATAATCATTGGTTTCCTGGAGCACATGATCGCCGAATTTCAAGGTCAGAACCGACAGCTCCTGGTTGATCTTGCGCAGCTGTTCTTTTTGCGCTGCATCGAGGTTGGCGCCGCCGCGGATGAAATCGCGGTGATACTGTTCCAGCACTGTTTTTTGCTCTGTTGTCAGATTGTACTTGTCCTGTTCGGTGTACACCTGCTGAATGCGTTTGAATAATTTTTCATTGAGCAAGATGTCGTCGTTGTGACGCGATCGCAGGGGCGCCGCGTCCTTGGCGATTTTTTGCAGTCCGGCGTTGGTCAGGGCCGAGGACATGTTGTCGAAAATATTGGTGACACGGGTTAAAACCTGACCGCTGAGTTCCAGCGCGTCGATGGTGTTGACAAAGGTCGGTGCCGCCGGGTTGTCGATGATGACGGCGATCTCCTGTTCATGCAACCGGATACCTTCCTCAATGGCCGGCAGATAGTGCGCTTCCTGGATCTCCGTAAATGGCGGCACGCCAAAAGGCGTCTTGAATGCCTGCAACAGCGGGTTTTCCTGGGCCATGACGGCTGACAGCGTGGCGAGTAAAATCATGCACAACGTCTTTTTCATGTGAATTCTCCTGAGATGTTATTTGTCTGAAAAAATAGGAAAAATCCTGACCAACTGCAAGCCGAAAGCGATGCCACTGCACAGGTATGCCGGGAAGACACAGTGTAAAATAGAACTTGCATCTTTTTCATCGCAGCCCTATTTTAATTTGCAAGTCAACTGTTTTTTTCTCCTTTCGAGGATTTCAGCATGGCACCGTTTACCAATTTGAGAACTGCGACCATTCTCCTGATAACTGGAATGCTTCTCCTCGTGGCATGGCAGGCCGCTGGTGGCGAAATAAAAAAACGCCCGCCCACTTCGGAGGAGAAGGATTATTTTATCACGACACTCCGCGCCTTGAAAGCAGCAATTCCCGAAGCGCCAGGTGGCTGGCAAATCGATGAAGAAACCGGGATCAAGCCTTTGAAGCGCGTCTTTGTGGGCCAGGAAAAGATTCCCTTTCCCGTGCTTTTTTCCATCACCTGGATTGATCCGTTTGCCAAAAAACAATCCGAGAAAAGCAGGGATCAGGAGGAAAAACTATTGCAGGAAAGCCGGGAACAGGCTGAAAATGCGGACTATATGACCCATATCGACGCGCTTAATGCCATGCTGAAGGAGTCCAACGATCGGGGTGACAAACAGCAGTCGCTGAATCTGCAAAATCAGCTCAATCAGTTGCTCAATGAAAGAGATCCCTATCGCACCAAAGTAAAAGAGTCCATGGAGCGGATGAAGGAAGAACTTGCATCCCCTTCCAAGTCGCTGAGCATCACGCTTGAGGTGAATCGTTTTGCCCTGGGGTTTAATCAGGGTGAGGTGAGGCTGTTAGATGTGCTGCCGGATATGGAATATTATCGCACAGCGGCAAAATTTAACGATGAAGGTGAATGGCAGGAGGGAATAAGCCAGGTATTCCTGGGCAGAGGCTGGCAAAGAATCGAGGGTGAGTCAGGGGGCATGCAGGCCGTGATGCCTGTGGGCGTTCTGCATACGGCGGTGTACACCCTGGTCGTTTCGGTACAGGGCGAAGAGCAGCAAGCGCAGCACTATCTGCAAAAGATGGATTGGCAGCTTCTCAGGGCGTTGATGGTGCCCTGAAACGGAGATCCCGGTTAGTTATGGCAGCCAGGCTTCCATTAAAACAGGGTAGTGGTCAGAGATAAAGCGGCCATCCCAGCGTTCAGCGATTACACCGTGCACGGTGACCTGCCAGGGCCCTTTGGCGAAAATGAAATCGATCAAATAGCCCGGCTGCAAACGGTCGTCGAAGGCGTTGAAGGATTGAGTGCCGCCATAGTGGCCGCTGTGGCTGAGGAATTCACTGTCCTCCCATCCGGAGCCGGGTTGAATCAATGTGCGATAAGCGCTGTCCTGGCGCGTGCTGTTAAAATCGCCGGTCAGCAGGCAGGGTTGACCCTGAGCCAGTTCCTGGGAACGGTGGATCAGCAGCAGAGAACTCTGACGCCGTGCTTCTTCGCCCATGTGATCAAAATGGGTATTGAACAGAAAGAAATCTTTACCATTGGCGCGATCGTGAAAATGTCCCCAGGTCACGATGCGGGGCAAGGCGGCATCCCAGCCGCGGCTGCCGGCTGAATCCGGTGTTTCCGACAGCCAAAATGTGCCGGAGGCTTTTAGATCGAAGCGGTCGCTGCGATAAGCGATGGGGACATACTCCCCTTTTTCTCCGCCATCATCCCGTCCCACACCAAACCAGCGGTATCCTGGCAGCAGCGCTTGCAGCTCGGACAATTGATGTTTCAGGACCTCCTGCAATCCGGCGAGATCGGTTTTGTGGAAGATCAGAGTCCGGGCCACCATATCGCGGCGCAGAGGCCAGGCATTCGCCATATCGCCCGGATTGTCAAAACGGATATTATAGCTCATCACACGCAGGGGTTCGGCTGTCTGTGTATGGAGGCACAAGCAGGCCAAAAACAGACAGGGGATGAGCAAGATGGCGTAAAGGACGGCTATTTTTTTCATGATGCTCCTCTGTTTAGCGCAAAGATAGGATAAATTTTTTTAAAATGCAACCAGATGTAAAAAAATATGATATCGGTAACAAAAGGTGCAAAGATTTGCAAAAACTAGTTGAAATTTCTAAAAAAATAGTGTATTTTTAGGGGAGAAGACGAACCAGCAAAGCGTTAACCTCCACTAGTTTCCCGCATCCGGGTTTGGCATCCGAGTGACAAAATCATACCTGTTTTTATCGGTCCATAGCTGTGTAACAAACAGAGAGCCTGCAATATGGGACAACAACAATTATTGCTGCTGGTGATTGCCTTGGTGATCACGGGTGTGGGGATTGTCGTTGGTTTTACCATGTTTCATAATGCCGCGGATGCATCGCAGGTAGATGCGGTGACCCAGGAATGTATTTCCATGGCCGCCCGGGCACAAATGTACTATATGACGCCTGGATATCGCGGTGGTGGCGGATACAGCTTTAACGGCGTCACCATTGATAAAATCCTCCCGGCTTCGGTGAATTATCCTGCTGGCGAAAACGAACATGGCGTTTTCACGATTACGCCGAATGGCGGAGACGCCCTGATAACGGGACGACCGCGGCGCAGTTCTGCATCCAATCGGGTCGTCTCCCTGAAAGTCACACCCAGCATGATCACCACGAGTATTGCGGAATAGCCGGATCCCTGCTGTCTCCGGCTATTCTTTTGATAAAGTCCTGCGCTGGAATTCCTGCCTGCTTGCCGGTGTTATCCTTCTGTATTCTTATCGGTTATGAAATATTATTTTTTCAGGTTTACATGGCGTTGGCATGCAAATGGCGGATGAGGGTATGGATCAACAATTTGATCTCCTGTACGGCGAGGCTGAGACAGAATCGCGGGAATTAGCTCGGACCATTTTTTCTGAAATGAAGTTTCTCCATGAAATTTCACTCAAACTGTCGGAAAAGATGCCGCTGGCAAAACTGCTTTACGAAATCATGGAAAGCAGCAAATTGGTCGTTCAGGCGGAAGCGAGTTCGCTGCTTCTGTACGATTCCCGTGATAAAATGCTCCACTTCCAGACCGTGACCGGTGCAAAAGCGGATCAGGTCAAGAAATTCAGCCTCAAGCTGGGGGAAGGAATTGCCGGCTGGGTGGCGCAGAAGAGGCTGCCGCTGCTGATCGAGGATTGCTATCAAGATGCGCGTTTCAATCAGGCATTTGACCGGTATACAAAATTCCGCACCCGTTCCATGATCTGCGTCCCGCTGCTGCGCAAGAACAAGTTGATCGGCGTGATGCAGGTGATCAACAAGAAGGGGCAGGGCTGCTTCAGTCAGCGTGATTTGATCCTCTTCGAAACCCTGGCCGCTCAATGCGCCATTGCCATCGAGAATGCCAGGCTTGTCCAACTCGAAGTCGCCGCGGAATCGGTCCGGCATGAGCTGGAACGAGCCCGTGAAATTCAACAGCAGCTTTTACCGCGGCAATTGCCGGACTATGCCGACCTGGATGTGGCTGCAGAACTGGTGCCAGCTGAACAGGTGGGCGGTGACTATTATAATATCTTGCGATTGAATGCTCGCCAGAGCCTTTTCATGGTGGCCGACGTCACGGGCAAAGGCATACCCGCTGCTCTCCTGGTTTCCACGTTGCATTCCGCTCTGCTCACTTATCTGAAAATGCACAACCATCAAATTGAGTCGCTGGATTTGGTCAGCGCGCTCAATCGCGTCCTGATGGAGTGTACCGGCGGCATCCGCTTTGTCACCTGCTGGTTGGGGTTGTATGACCATGACAGTCACCTGTTGACGAGCATCAATGCAGGCCACAATTTCCCGTACGTTTTCAGCGGCAATGACGAGCAACCACATAAATTAAGTAAGGGGGGCCTGTTTCTGGGTGTTTTCGACAAGCCCTATGAGGCGGAGCAAATCCATCTCAACCCCGGCGACATCGTTGTATTTTATTCAGATGGCGTCACCGAGGCGGAAAACGGTCGCAAGGAGCTGTATGGGGAAATCCGGCTGGTGAATCAGGTTGAGACTGCAAGAGGAAAATCCGCGCAAGAGATTCTAACCGGCATCAGCCTGGATATCCGTGAACATGTTGGCCGCGCCAAGCCCAGTGATGACATCACCTGCGGCATCATAAAAATCAACTAAGAAATAGCAAATTTTCCCGCAAGTTCCAGCCGCTCAATTCGCTCATACACCAGGAGAGATTGGTGCTTTTGGTATGCTTATTGCATTAATCAAGTCCTGGGCTGTGCACTGGAGTGATTATTTCCAAATTAAATAAAAACAATATTTAATAAATTTGATATATTCATCATCCAAGGAGAGAAGATGATTTTTCATGCAACTGGCCAGAAATCGGCCGTTTTGATGCTGTTTTCACTCTTGGCGGCAGCGTTGGCTAATGCCCAGCCGGTACATACACGGCTCATCTATTCACACAGTTTGCTCAACGCGACACCAACCGCCGGTGAAAGCATCGTCAATCTGGATGGCACTTTCATTGCGGGCAAGGGATGGAAATCCACGATCGGGAACAGCCAGTTGACCATCACCCTGCCTTATACCCTGCCCTTTGAAGGGACCGCGATATTCAACGTGACTAAC
Source organism: Candidatus Zhuqueibacterota bacterium (assembly GCA_963169875.1). Taxonomy (GTDB): domain Bacteria; phylum Zhuqueibacterota; class Zhuqueibacteria; order Residuimicrobiales; family Residuimicrobiaceae; genus UBA2214. Next base: position 8,277 of record CAUJEL010000132.1, on the reverse strand, counting down.
TTTGATCCGGTCAGTCAGAACATCTCCACGAAGCAGCATATCTTTAATCTCTATTCACGCATCTATTACAACAACAAGGATGTCTTTTACACCGATGCTTCCTGGTGGAACATCCGCACGGGCACGGAATATTCGACCGGACCTGGGGTTGCCGGGTTCAAATTTCTCGCCGCACCGCGGGGCGTTGGCGTCCGCAAAGAGCAGCGTTGTTTGGAATCGAATACCTGGGATTTAAACCGGACCTATGAATTTAAAATCATCTGGACGCGCACATATGCCTATTGTTATCTGGATGGCGTATTGCTGTCCAGACTGGCATTCAGCGGTCAAGTTGAACCATTCAAATATATCCTGATCGGACGCGATAACCTCTATTATGGGTACACAGCGCAGCCGGGTGTCATTTTTTCGAATCTGCGCATTTATGGACGGCAGAATCCCGTCATTCATTTCACCGGCAAGGCCAACTTGCAGGGCGCTTATCAGACATCGACGCATACCATGCGCACGCTGCAGAGCGCCGGATACGCCCTGCCCCTGCAATCGCCTTACGCCCAGGCGCCTCATACCGCCGCATCCATTCCCGCGAACATAGTCGACTGGGTGCTGCTGAGCGTGCGGCCGTCGGCAACCTCCGCGGCGGTTGCTTGGCGGAGCCTGTGGTTGCGTCAGGACGGCAGACTCATAGATCCCCAGAGCGGCAGTGAAACCTGTACCTGGCCCATCGATTCAGGCCGGTTCTATGTCGTGCTGCAACACCGCAATCATCTCGCCGCCTTGAGCTCAGACACCCTGCTGTTCGATGGCATTAATCCTTCAACCTGGGATTTTACAACCGGTCTGGATAAATTCTATAACAGCCGCGGGGCCCTGCAGGTGGAGACGGGCGTCTGGGCGCTGCAGGTTGGCGATCCTAACGGGGATGGTTATGTCAATAACGGGGACTTTACCATTTGGCAGACCGCTTGCCGCAGTGGCCAATCCGGTTACTGCACCGGTGACCTGGATTTCGACGGCCACTGCATTGTCCGCGATTATGTGTTGTGGTACAACAATGCCTTTCTCGCCGCACGCAGCAGCTTGCCTTGAGGGAGATTTTTGAACATCGTTTTTGAAAATGAATTTCGATTTTACGAAATAAATTGCACTTCTTCATGGTTCTATATTTCGAAAACAAAACCACAACAACCCGATACATTAGATTGATTTGGAGAAGTTTTATGAAAATAGCGATGTTTGTTTTGGCGATGATTTCGGCGTCTGTTGCCGGTGCGGCGCAGGAATATACCGTTGATAATTCTCACACGGAAGTTGGATTCTCTGTGAAGCACATGGTGATTGCAACGGTGCGCGGACAGTTCAGCGATTTTTCCGGTACAATCTTTTTCGATGAAAACGACCTCAGCAAATCCTCGGTAGAGGGTGTGGTGAAAGTGGCCAGTATCAAAACAGCCAATGAAAAAAGAGACGAGCACCTTCGTGGAGCCGATTTTTTTGACGCTGCTCAATACCCGGACATTGTCTTCAAGAGCAAGAAAATCGAAAAGAAGGGTGAGGACTATATCGTCTATGGCGATTTGACCATGCGCGGTGTCACCAAAGAGATTGCACTCGACTTTACCATCACCGGAAAAGTAACCGATCCGTGGGGGAATGAACGCGTAGGTTTGGAAGCCTCCGGAAAGATAAATCGTATGGATTTCGGGGTCTCCTGGAACAAAACCCTCGATGCCGGTGGTTTTGTGGTGAGTGAAGAAGTCAAGATCAATATCCTCGCCGAGCTCATCAAGAAAAAATAACCCCTGAAATTGCCGCATAACCAGCCCTGTCCTCAAGGACAGGGCTTTTTTTACCCTGTTGAAAACCCGCGTCCTATACCGTCTGCCCAGTCACCTGCGCCAGAGATGAGAAATGCCTTGCCAAAGTGGCGACACCCTCTGATGTGGGACCCATGGCTCTGTGAAAATTTACTTGCTTCACAAGCGTAGCTTGCCTAACTTGCGTCAAATTTATTGCATCCGAGTGAATTCAGAGGGCGCAGCCATGGCAAAACTCTTTTCCTGGCCCAATCGCATCACCTTTTTGCGGATTGGATTGTTGTTCGTCCTGGTTTTTCTCATCTACAATGAGATGATATGGGCGCGGGTGTTTGCCGCGTTTCTCACCGTGGTGGTTATTGTCATGGATTGGCTCGATGGTTTCCTGGCGCGGCGGCTGGAAGAGTCCAGCGCCCTGGGCAGCGTTCTCGATATTGCCGGAGATCGCGTGGTCGAATGTGTCATCTGGATCTGTCTGGCGGACCTGGATTTAATCGGCATCTGGATCCCCATCGTGGTCATCTCCCGGGATATCTTCACCGACAGCATCCGCAATTATGCGCTGCGTTTCGGTTACTCCGGTTTTGGCGAACATACCATGATGCGCACGCGTATAGGCAGATTCCTCACCGGGTCGCCCGTCATGAGAACCTCGTATGCGATCCTTAAAGCCGTCACCTTCGCCCTGCTGTTGTTGATGTCCGGATTGGAAAAATTGTTGCATCCAGTGCCGCAAAGTGTGAAGGCGTGGATGCAATTTGGATTGCAGGCGGGTTACTGGTTGGCCGTGATCACAGCGGCGATCTGCCTGCTGCGCGGCATACCGGTCATCATCGAAGGCATGCGCCTCATTCACGAAAAGGACAAGGCCGGTGAAGCCGCCCATTCTGCTTGATATCGACGGAACCCTGCTACGGCGCAGTCTGGAACACTGGTTTGTTCGCTATTTAATCATGTCGGGAAAAGTGGGCATCGGCCGTCTTGCAACAGGCCTTGCACGTGTCATGGAATGGCCGCCGCATGCTTATCGCCTGAAACTGTTTTACCTGCATAATCAGCCCGAAGACGTGGTTGCAGAATGGATCGAACAAGCGTGGCGATCGGCGATCCAGATGCATATTTTTCACGGCTGGCCGAAAACCATGGAGTGGTTACGCCAGCATGATTTTGAGATCATTCTGATAAGCGGCACGCCCCGGCCACTGGCACAACCCTTGATGGCGCATTTCGGATTACAGACAGCCATTTGCGCCGAACCGGAGATTTTACATGGCCGCTATTCCGGCCGTTTGCTGCAACCGCATCCGCGAGGGATATGGAAATACAAGTATACAAACGACTGGTTGCAGGCCCACGACCGCACTCTGGAAGGCGCCCTGGCGATAGCCAATGACTGGCCAGACCGGCATCTGCTGAGCACCTGCCATGCTGCGGTGGTTCAACCCCGCCAACGGTTACGCACCCTCGCCGCACAAAAAGGTTGGCCGGTCGTCGGTGATCCTGATCATGCTGTTGACCTCATTGAGGCAATTCAGCGTCTGGTGGATAAAACGTCGCAGTGAAAGACAGAAAAAAGAATAGAAGGGCGATCAGCATAATGGACGTCTGGAGTTCACGATGCGAGTAGTACCGATTAGTCACCGGGTAGACCGGTGGTTTATGCTTTTGGCATTGCTGAGCTATTTGGTCCCGGCCGTTCCTTCACTGGTGCAATCTCAATCAGAGCATCGTGAGGGACCGGTCATAAATAATTCGCTGGAGGATGAAGAGGATTGCGTCATGCGGGGGACTCTGGAAGAGGGCGATGAGAGATTGGGTGATGCCGCCGCCGATTTTTATGTCCTGCCGGTCAACGCCGGTCAAACGCTGACGTTCAGGTATGGCGAAACGGATTCGAGCCGGTTGCGCTGTTACAGCCTGCTCATCATTACGCCCGATGGTCAACAAATTCGCGCTGAAGGGGAATGCGGAACGGCCTGTGAAATCGAAATGATGATGAAGGGCGAAGTATTCATCGCTGCCACGACTTGTTCAAGGGACAGAAGCTATGGCCGCTATTATCTGCAAATTTTGCCTCTGGATGGGCCGCTTGAGGAACTTGTCGAAATAACCGACAGCGAGGAGTTTATCACAGTGATGCAACAGCATGCCAGAACTCCAATAAAATCACGCCGGACGAGTTGGGGTGATGAGGCGGCCAGACGCCGCCATCTCGCTTTTGATCTGGAACGTTTTAATCCCGGTTTTCTCGAAGCTCTGATTCTCGCACGCACCAATGAACAACGTGCTGATCACGGCTTGCCCGCCTGCAAGTATCATCGCGTGCTCAACAAATGCGCCCGGCAGCACAGTGAAGAAATGGCCGCGCTGAATTATTTCAGCCATGAATCCCCTGTCGCGGAATTTTCAACTGTATACCAGCGCATGTACTCGGTCTTTGGTTTTCAGGGGCAAGGCTACGGCGAAAACATTGGCATGCAGAGTAAAAGCGGTGAGTCTATCCTGGAAAATCTCTCTTATGAAAAATTGGCACTGGAGATCATGGAAATGTGGATGAACTCTTCGGGACATCGCAGCACGATTCTTGATCCGGACTATACCTTTCTGGGCGTGGGCTGCGCACTGGTGCTCGAAGAGGGAACTGCGCATTTTTATTATACCCAGGATTTCGCCATGGAATAAATCCTGATCACGGATATGCTCTACGCGCCTGACGGGCATTGGCGCGCCACAGTTCAAAGTCAGCCTGATCGGCGATTCCGTCGAGGTTGATATCCTCCATCCAATAACCTTCCGCTGCCAATGTGGCGCGATTATACCATCTCACATAGTCTTTGCTGGTAATTTGACCATCGCGATTGATATCGCCTGTGGCTTGAGCCCAAACCCCGGCACTGAGTTCGAGGCATCCCAATCCCTGAATGGCTTGCCCTGATCCCGGCGAAAAATCATAAACGGGCGAATTGCCCGTGCAAGTGATGGCCGTGGCGCTGATCACCCGCAGATGGTTGCGATGCCGGACTCCGAGGTAATAGGAACCAGGTGCGGCTGGCATGACAACCCCCTCCCATCCATTTGCAGCGAGGTCGATCCATCTGCCCAGGCGGTCGATGAAAGCGCTCTTAACCGCAACCGGCGCTGAAGAAAGATCAGAATACAGCTCAATCAAAATCCAATCCACCACGGGCGTATCATCCGGTCCCAGGGGCCATGTGGCCACCGTAACGGCCTCGGGATCCCAACCCAGCGCATGGTAGGGCGAGGCGAGTGGTACGAGCCCCTGGGTCCTGAGGGCATCGGTCATCACCGCAGAACCTCCGGGGCCGCTGAACCCCGCAGCGCCCTGCAGCCAGGTTTTGCCTCTTACGAAAAGAGCGGTTATGGTATCATATTCATCCGCTCCCTGATCGGTGCGATGGCCATGGATGCGGGCGCCATGGTCCATGTCGGTTCCAGGATGGGCGGGCAGCACCGGATCGCCGGCATCGATGGCGGGTGACCCGGTGGCCAGGTGCAAGTCCGGATCGGCGGAGGTTTCATCCACAAAACGCGGCAGCGCAAATTGAGAATGTCCATCCTGGCCCGAGGCAGCGCGATAGCTGTCCAGACTGGTATACGTCTGTCGATTCCAGATGAAGCCGGGCTGTGCGGTCGCATGCCATAACCCATAATCGAGCGCGTTGTTCATGCCGGGCGAGACGATTTCGGCGTTGATCAGCGTGCTGTGACTCCGCGCCACGAGGATGTTGTTTCGCACCAGACAGTTCTCCGCGTATTGAATCCACAACTGGCCCCAGCCCTGATCGAGGAGATCGTTGTCGTACAAGGTATTATGGATGAAGAGGCAGTTGGCGACCTTGCCGGTAGTGGGGTAATCGTAGCCGCCGAAAGCGAGGCCGGCTTTGTCATTTTTATATAGCAGATTGTTGCGGACGGTATCCAGGGATGCAATCACGCCGTTGTTCTCCGCCCCCACTTCAATGCCGAGGTCGCAGTGATGGACGCAGTTGTTTTCCAGAACAATCTCTGCACCGCCGTCGATATAAATCCCCGCGGCGAATCCCTCGCCATAACTGGAGCGGCAATAAGAAACCTGATTCCAGGCCATGATACCCTCGCGCGCCTGATCCAATGCGGGTACCGGGCAGATACCTTCTCCCCCTATCGCGACAATGCCGATATTATTGCAGTTCTCAACGACGTTATTTCGTACGACGAACTGCTTCACATTGCCATTCACAGCGATGGCTTCGCTGGGCGCGGGCTGCAAATCGGTGAGGTGATTGTGCTCTATGACCACGTTGGCAATGGCGTTTGCTTCAGAACCGCTGGTGCCGTAGATGCCAATGGCATTGATATTGGATCCATGCAGGTTTGCAAACTGGTTATGGTGAATCCACAGGTCTGTGCCGCTGCCCTCGATCAGGATGCCATGCCCCTCGGCAGATTGGCTGTCCTGAAAAATACAATCGTGTATTTCCAGATGGCTGCCGCCGGGATAGATGAGAATGTTTGGCTGATAGGTGCCGCTGTGGTGTTGAAAACGCAATCCGCGAATGGTCACATAGGATACATTTTCCAGGAGCAGAACTGCATCGTAATCGGGTATCGCTGCCGCATCGATGATGGCGGCGCCGGACAGGTGGTTGCGGATGGTGATGCGGCGTTCAGCGGTCCCGGAGCGGGTCATGGTGATCTGCGCAGCGGGCGAAAAAGTGCCGGCCAGGAGATTGAGTGTATCTCCGGCGCTGATATGATCCACCGCGTGCTGCAGGGTGCGCCAGGCATCCGCGATTGGGTCGAGGCCATGGTTGCTGTCGCTGCCGTTCACCGCATCGACATAATAATTCGCGCCCGGTGCAAACGCCTTAATCAGTGCCTCGGCCCAGTCAGCGAAATAAGTGTCCTGGCGCATGGTGAGCTTCTGTTCCATGTGAATGAAACGGCCCGAATAATTCAGGGTGCTCACGCTGCATACCTGCTCGGCCGCCACCCCGTTGAGCAGACGGCCCTGCACATTGGTGCCGCCTGACAAATTACAGGTATAGCCATCCCCCGGCGCAGCGATCACCCAGGCCGGCTGCAGCAGGTGCAGGTAGTTCTTCAATTTGCTCAGGCTTTCCCACGTCTCGGGCACCGCGCTGTTGCCATAGGTCATATAGACGTCAACGCCGGGGCAGCTGGTCGTGCCCATGCCGTGGCACTGGACCATGGTGAACATGCGGCTTGATCCGGCATAATACGAGGCAATGGTTTGGGTAGCGGCGTGAAAAAAACTGTCGCTGTTATGAGCGACATCCGATTCTCTGGTGGTGGATTGGCAGGTGCTGACCGCATCGTTGGCATAACGGTGCGCGCCGTTCATGAGAAACGCCCGCGCCCCCGTGCGTTTGAACAGCGCCACAGCCTGGCGGCCGGTGTTGCTGTCGTGCAGAGAGTGCGGGGCGGCCAGCACCAGGTCCAATGTTGCTGCGGGATTGAGAATCAGCGTGCCCCAGCCATGGTCGACTACACCATTGCCGTCGGCATCGGCATTTTCCATGGCGACACAATAGGTGAGGCCGTTCTCCTGATCGGTAAAGGTGAAGAGTGAATAAATGCCTGCGAGAGAGGCGGGCAGGGCCGTGCCATCGCATCCATCGGTTAACAAATGGGAGACGACCGTTTGCCAATCCTGCAATTCGGTTGCAGTGGGGACGTCGTAGCCATTGGAGCCTTCCAGGGGCATATGGGTAGCGATGCAGCCGACCAGATCTTCCAGCGTATTGGCTGCACAACTCAGGGTTGGCGCGAAGAGCGGCACATTTGCAGCGTGGGAGTAGGCAAAATAGCAGAATCCATCGAGGCTGATATGGGATTTCCAGGATTCAGAGGTGGCGTGGTAATCGTCGAGATAAACCTGTTCGGCCGCCAGCATGCCGTGGTTGAGCAGCCAATCCTGCATAAAGTCCGGTTCAGCGGAATAGAGGATGGTGATGGTGACGTCCTCGTTCAACCCGGCAAAAAAGGAGAGCCGCTCCTCAGTATAGCCATAGGCTGTTTCCGGTGAAGTGCGATAGGCATGGACCAGGATATGGTCGGCGACCTGGGCGATTTGCTGAGCTTCGCTTTGGCTCGGCCAGCCGACATAGGTTTCCGCCAGAACCGGATGGGAGCTGGCAGCGGCGAGGTCCTTTATGGCGGATAATTGCCTCATGTAAAACTGAAAGGCGCCGCTGCGATCGCAGGAATAGCCGTTGGGCGTAAGGTAAGTGGTGCAGTAATAGCCGCCGGCGGTTATCGCAGCTTCGTTCCAGAATTCGAACTCAAGGTTGAACGCGTCGAATTTTTGTTCGGCCGCAGCGTGGACCTCATTAAACACCTGTACTTTGTTTGAAAAAAACACCGCGTTTTCACCCACGGCGGCCACCTGGTGAATGCCATATTTCGTTTTTGCTTTGCCGATAAAAGTGGCCAGGGG
>CAUJEL010000131.1 GCA_963169875.1 Candidatus Zhuqueibacterota bacterium | reverse complement strand
AGATAATGCCAATGGTAAGCAAGCTAAAACATGAACGTTATAAATATTTTTACCAATCGGATTCAAGCACATTCACTGCGCGTTAGGCTGATTTGTGCTGCTAAATCCGACAGACTCCTAGTAGTGATTTTCTCTCAAATTATTTCGGACAAGAAATAGTAACCCTTCTCCCAAATTTGAAATATAGGCAAGCAGTTGCTGCTGGGAAGGCTTTCAAATCAAACATTCCGATGGTTTTCGAAGTACCCATGATTGAAGAGCCAATCGCAGAATTCACAAAACTGGAGACGGAAGAGTAAACCTTTTGAGACTGACTAAGACTATATAAATACAAGTAAATATTGAAAACAAATGTGCCAAATAAGAAGGGGTAATTAATATGGAAGAATTAACATTGGATGAAAGATTCAATCAAGTAATCGATATTATTGTCGTATCATTAGGTCATATAGAAGATCGCTTTTTTAATTTTAAAGTAGCCGGTAACGATGAACCTATACAAAGAGAAAAACAATTTTATACTGAATTATACCATCAACTGAGACTATATAATTTTCCATCATACGATATTACAACCGATCCAAATAAGAAAAAGCATCCCATCATTGAAAAACAGTGCGGCCCAGTTGACCCAGATATTGTAATTCATAGGGAGGGTTGCATGGGGCCCGAAGACAATTTGGCAGTTATTGAAGTCAAAGCAAGTCGTGGGGATTTAACCAATGGGATAGACAAAGACTTAAGTACGATAAATTGTCTGACCACTATCGAGAATGGCTATCATGGTGGGATCATCATTGTATTTGGGCCTATTTCCAAGTTAAAAATGCAAAATCTCATTGAAAGAATTAAAACTAAAAAATCTGAAAAAATGGCTCGTTTTTGTTTAATCCTGATATCTAAATCCAAAGCAATGCCTAAAATTCATCAATTCTAATTTTGATTTGTCTTAACTATCACATCTCCAAATCTTATGATTAATAAGAGTTGGAATCGGGAAAAAAGCAATGCAAACAATCTTAAATACCAGATTTCTTTTGAATAAAAATTTAAAACGAGGGTAACACTATGGCCATTTATGTGTTTGCAGAAAGCGCCAAGTGCATTGCTGATGCTAAAAAGCATGGCGTCTTAGAAGAAGTTCAAAATTTGAAAGAAAAAGTTGAGAAAGATCAATCCTATGCTAGCTGGGACAAGTTCTTGCCTCATCCGTATGTAAAAAAGAATCTTGGTAAATCGTGGAGGCTCGTTGCACATCAAAGCTCTTATAACGAAGATATTTTGCTCACATTTGTGGCTTTGTTTCCAAGAGGCAATAAGGAGTACGAGAAGGACTTTATCAAAAATCCATCAGTTTATTGTAATCCTTTATTGCCACCAAAACAGGAGATGGATAATTACTATAAAATTCGTAAGGCTGGTCCTCCGCCACGAGAAAAACCAGACTTGACTGATGAAGAACATGAATTCTTGCATTCCAGTATACCACAAATTGATGCAACTGATGGCATGATTTACGAAAGCGAAACTTGGGTACAAATGATCCAACAACCAAGCATGCAGCCGCGCCTTTCTGAAATATATAAACTAATCCTTAAGCTAATCGACGGGCAGCATGCCGATAAAAGCGAGGTGACCGATGCCAATGCTGAGTTGATCATTTTGTATCGTTATCTTCCTGAGCATAAAATATTGTTTTTAATAGGCCCAATGTATCGGCCGACAAAACAGCAAAAACTAGAGTTACTAAAGCAATATGAAAGTATGACCACCAAAGGAGATGATATTTATTCCAAAGAACTGCTGATGAAAGTAAGCCGACGAGCTTATCCTGCTCTTGTTTTTACAGAGAGTGATAAAATGTGGATTGATATTGAAACAAACACCGAAGGCAACATCGCACTTTCGCCGGAAGAAATTGAGATACTTGAAAACATCCGTCTTCGGAATAGGGAGCACATTTTTCCATTGTTTATTAACGGACGTCCGGGAAGTGGAAAAACGACCATACTCTTATATCTGTTCACAGATAGGGTTTATACATATTTAGTTAAAAGTACGGGGGCATCAACTAAAAGACCGATTTATTTGACATATAGTTCCAAACTTGTGGAACGGGCTAGATATATTGTGACTACTATATTGAGTACAAATCCGCATTTAAGAGTCGATGGATTTGATTATCAGCTTAAAAGCAAAGAGGTTTCCATTGATAGCTGTTTTGCTGAATTCCAGCACTATTTACTTAACTTACTGCCATTAAACCAAAGAAATCATTTTAATCCTGAAAAACGGGTGGATTTTAAAAAATTTAAACTGCTATTTAATAACAAATATACAAAAACCTCTGATATGACCATGAAGCATACTACGGCCGAATTTGCATGGCATATCATAAGAACGTATATCAAAGGTATGCGTGACGATTTTGGCAGTTATTGCGATCTTGATGTTTATAAAGAGCTTCCAGCAAAGCAATTGACTGTTCTACCCGAGACATTTGAAAAAGTGTATACCATTGTGTGGGAGCAATGGTTTAAAAAGCTTTGTGAGAACGAAGGATACTGGGATGATCAGGACTTGGCTCGTTGCGTACTAGACTTACCACTTGAAAAGCTTTCACAAGGGACTGCTATTTTTTGTGATGAGGCACAGGATTTTACACGAAATGAACTTGAATTGATCTTGAAATTGACGATCTACTCTAATCGTAAAATACCATCAGAAGTGCTCAAATATTTGCCCTTTGCATTCGCTGGGGATCCCTATCAAACACTTAATCCTACTGGATTTGACTGGAATGCTGTAAAATCTGCATTTCACGAAAAAATCGTCCAGGAATTAGACGCCTTTGGGTATGCAAATCTGCAATTTAATTTTCAAGAATTAAAGTTGAATTACAGATCCTCAAAACAGATTGTTGGCTTCTGCAACTTTATTCAGATTATTAGAGGACTCTTATTTGAGATCAAGGATTTACGGCCGCAAAAAACGTATTTTATGAATGATGCACCTGTCGTAGCATTATTTGATATTAAAAATCCAGTCTGCCAGGATGCTTTGTTAAAACAAGAAGAACTAGTTATTATTTTGCCCTGTCAAGAAGGTGAAGAGGAGGATTTTGTCAATGACGATGAGTTTCTGCAAACGCTCCAAAGGAAATCTTCTATTTCAAACCGAAATTTTTTAAGCGCTATGAGTGCGAAAGGCTTGGAATTCTCACGCGTTGTTCTATATAAATTTGGAGAGTGCTGTCTTAATGACTATCCCGAATTACTGAAACCTCTTGATGATGAGGATGCTGTTAATGATGAACGAGAGAAGTCAGTCTCACTAGAGTACTTTTTAAACAGACTTTATGTTGGTGCAAGTAGGCCAATTAGACGATTGATCTTAGTGGATACTACAGAAGGGATTGATTCTTTCTGGAACAATCATTTACTCACAAAGCTTGAGGATCTTATTAATCGTTACCAGAAAAATACCCAATATACATGGGAAGCAGATGATTGTAACTTTTGGCAACCTGGCAGAGAGGAGACTTTTAGCGGCGACCAAGATGACCCAGCAGCAATAGCTGAACAATTTATGTCGGTTGGGGTATTAGAAAAAGACCCATACAAATTAAAGCTTGCCGAAGACAATTTTATTAGGGCAAATCAAAAACAAAAAGCTTTGCTGTGCAAAGCAATCCGATGCGAAATAGAGGGTTCTATAGAAGAAGCAGGAGATACTTATCTGCAGTTAGCAGAATATGCAAAAGCATTAGACTGCTATTGGAATGCTAGTAACTACGATAAAATATTAAATAATAATCATTTCATAAATTCTTTAAAACATCGCGCTGCCTATTTCTTAAATGACAACCAAAATGCCTCAAACTGTGAGAGCTTCCTTGATTTTATTCTCACAGAAATGCAAGGCTCAAATAGCTATGAAATTATTTGTGATGAAAAATGGAGTAAAGTGGTCATCCAAAATCTGATTCACGCTTTCTCAAAATTAGAAAATTACACTAACTTTAGTGTTGTATACTCAAAACTTGTAAAGATTGAAAAAAATGGCTTACTAATCCAGGACTCCTATGATATTGGACTCATAGCATACAGAGCCAAACAATATAAAGAGGCTGTTGACAGATGGGATAGAATGCATATTAAACCGAATACCGATGATTACAAGACTGCAAAAGCGGACGTCCTGGACTTTCCTGAAAATCTAGAGTGGTTGGCAAAAATTGGTAAAAATGAAAGCATTCTCAAGATTTGGCAAGATCATAAAAATGAAACAATTTCGCAGCAAAACGCCAATCTTATAATAGAATCATTTATACATCAAGGGGATATTGCATCAGCGATAGAGATGCTAAGGAAATATCCTGATACTAACATTTTGGAAACTCTGATTAGAGAAGAAGGTCAAAAATCCATTGATGTACTTGCTAAACTATACCCAATCTTATTAAAGCATAACTTAGATCAAGAGCATTGGAGTGAAGCAATCGAAACATACCATGCCGCTAAGAAAATAAAAACCATCTATTCACAAGTTCTTAGGATACTAATAATTAATGTTGCAAGTTGTAAAGATTTCTACAATGTGACTACTATTAAAAATAGGGATGAAATCGCAGCCATAATTAAAAAGCATGTTATTGATACGGCTTGGGAAAATATCGTCGGTTTTACAGCTGTGGGGTTAGCCATTGAAAGAACAACAAAGATAGTTTATGCCCTTGAATTTTATGTAAGAGCATTCAAAAACGACAAATTACCAATTCCAGCAACTAATACAGAGATCCAATTTGCAAAGGATCGCTGGATAAAAAATTTAAAACGTCTTGCAGACTATTACGAAAAAAAGCAAAACAGAAAATTCGAAAAGGTCCTTGTTGATTTGGATAAATGGTCCAAGGCATGGAGAATTGACGTTGATAAAATTCCTGAATACCCAACAATTGACTCAACTGAATTGTCAATAAATGAGATTGAAGATGATGTTACTATCGATTTATCTGAAGAAACTATAGAGATGATAGAAGTTTGGGCAAAATCTAATAAGTTCGCGCCAATAAGAATAGCCGAACGATTGGATGTGTCGATCGAAAACGTGGAAGCTGTTATTCGTCGTATGAAGAAATGATTATCGATTAATTTTATTTAAATTCGGGGAGGACAATCGATGAAAATTGCGATCCTGTTGATTCTTGGCTTATTACAATTTGTTAATGCGCAAAATTCGCTTAATGATATCATTCAGGATATGCGTTTTCCGCATGAGGGCTATCCTCACGGCGTTCCTGATTCATTTACCTGGTTTTGGGGGCCTCGTCTGGGAACCACCATTTGCCCTGTCGGCTGGACAGCAATGACCGGATGGGGTCAAGTTTACGAGTGGTCTAATGGTAATCCGGCCCGCAACACCCGGGTTCATTTGAAAAACATGGAAACCTGGTATCTAAGCGGAACGGATCATCAATGGCATCAGTTACAAAATGATGTTAAAGTGTTTGGCTTGGCATATGTTGAGGATTTTGCCGGTAATACGAGCAAAGCGGCTGATTACCGTGTAGAAGCAGACGGCGGGATCTCGGTCAAGGCGGGTGATGGCTACAATTTTCATTTTTGGCCGAATAAGGGGCGAACTACTTTGCCCAAGGACTCGATTGCCGGCTGGTTTGTCACCGTGCAAGCACGACTGATTTTAGATAATGCCGCGGGTGTCGATGACAGGGAGCAGGCGCGCTATTTGCTCAACGTAGGCGCTGACTGGTGGAAATCCATCACCGCCGTTTGGGACAATTTTAAGACCAATACAGATATCGGCATAGGCAGGTTCAAATTTGTCAAACCGGAGTGGCAGGCTTTTAATTTAATCACCATACCGTATACCATAGTTCATGAAAATCCCCCTCCGTTCCAAGGCGATCATACCCTGGATCCTGCTCTTCTTGTTCATGAAAACTTGTTGGTCAATGGTGATTTTAGCAATGGTCGCGACCGATGGTTTCTTGAAATTCACGATGGATGCGCTGCAGCCTGGCAGTATCAGAACAGTGAATTATATGTTCACATTTCCCAACTTGCGTCCGATTCAAATTATCATCCATATAGGGTGCAGGTGAAGCAGTATCTTTCAATACTAAAACCAGATACGGAATATCGGCTGCAATTTAAAAGCAAGGGAACTATACCCTGGATAAAGGCTTCTATTGGCAAGAATGAATGGGATTGGTCAGTCGCAGGACTTGATCATACGATAAATCTGACTGGCAATTGGATACAAACGGTGATTGATTTTAAAACAACGCCGGATATAATCGCAAATAACAAGTTCAATTTCCAACTAGGCTCGCAAACGGGCGAGGTGTGGATTGATGACGTCGTGCTGATCGAAAAGTCTTCTCCAACTCACACAAATGCCAGGCAAAATTCGCAGGTGGTGTCGTATAAACTTGAGCAGAATTATCCCAATCCAGCAAATCCAACAACAACGATCCGCTATTCACTCATGAATTCTCAAACTATAGATTTGAGCGTTTTCAATATGGAGGGTAAAAAGGTCAAAACGTTGGCCCATGGACACCAGAATGCCGGTGAATACACATTGGTCTGGGATGGACGTGATTCCAATCAACAGATCCTTGCAACAGGCATTTATTTTTATCGACTCAACACAGACATTTTTTCAATAACAAAAAAAATAGTAATGGTCAGATAATGACGAGTTGTGCTATTCTTTAAAAGGGCACCAAAAGTGCACCGGGTGCGGGCAGTTGAATATTACCCCTCTCTGAGGGCGCTTGGATGGTGCATTTTGGGCACCTCCTGACACTGCTGGAATAGGATAAATTTTACATAAACATGAAATAGAAACGCCCCTGCATGCGCAGAGGCGTCAAACGAATGATGCTATCATTCGCGCTGTTATCTGGCTAAATTTAACCATTTAGTTTTACCAAGTCAAAGAAATTGTGCAGAGTAATCGTTTATGTCCACGGATTTTTTCTTTTTTAGAGTTGCTTTCAGAAAGCTCGAAAAGGTTTTGCTGGCTTGAAATAGAATTGGACAAATTCCTGGGTGGTAAAGAAGTATCCACTCATCAAAACTTGACGAATTGTTGGCGCAAATTGATGAAAGAATCCGTACCCGGGAATTGATCATTTCCGGTACTACTCTGAAAGGCAACTTTTATTTTACAGTTGAAGATTAGTATGGCAAAATCCAAGTTCGGCAAATTGCTCGACACTGTTTCCCCCGCGACCAAAACATTGGTCAGAAAACAAAAAGAAATCGCGGATAAAATCTACCGGTTGTTGAAGCAGCGCAATCTGACGCAGAAGGAATTTGCGCAACAATTGGGGATGAAAGAATCACAGTTGTGCAAAATCTTAGCGGCCAACGCCAATCTTACGCTTAAAACCATTGTCAAGATTGAGACGGCGCTGAATGAAGAAATTGTGGTAATATCAGATGTGCCCCCCAAATTGGAACATGTATTCAAGACCTCAGCCGACTAATGGTGTATCAATACCTAAGCCGGTTCATTTTGCCGATCATTTATCCGCAAAATCTGCTTGTGAAAAAAGAAAAGAGAGAATAGGGATCCATCCAAATTGACTCTCGATCAGCATAACCGGGGTATCGGCATCCCCCAGGTCCGCTGAATATTTATTTTTTTTCTGCCTTTTACCATGAGCAAATCCATGCCGGTATCGGTTTTCTTTTTAACTTTACCAATCAAAGCGCTCGCAACACCGAGTGGATGTGCTCTGATCTGTTTCAGCAATGAAGCGGAGTAATTACTATTTGTCACGATGATCATTTTCCCTTCATTGGCTAAAAAGAGGGGGTCAATTCCAAGCATTTCACAACCAAATTTTGTCTCTGGTTGAATCGGAATCAAATCCCAATCAATTTCAATTTGTTTTTGAGAAGATTCGGCAATATCAATCAACGCATTGGAAATCCCACCACGTGTTGGATCGCGCATACAGGTTATGCCATTCTCTTGAGTTAAAATGGGTAGAAGCAACTCATCGAGATGTGCGCAATCAGACTTGATCTTTTGTTCAAAACCCAGACCCTCGCGTGCAGAGATCACCGCTAGACCATGATCTGCAATCGTACCTGTAATTATGACGTCATCACCAGTCTGCGCTTGCGAGACTTGATAATACTTGCCTTGCTGAACGGGGATTCCTATCCCGGTTGTATTGATGATTATGCTGCCCTGGTATTGTTTGGGCAGCACTTTCGTATCGCCGGCTATAATCTTCACGTTTGCTTCAGTGATAACCTGGTTGATCGAGTCTAAAATAGTGCTAACCTGATGCCATTCGATACCTTCCACCAGAACCAAACCAAGTGTGATGTACAGAGGTTTGGCGCCAGATGCGACCAGATCATTGATAGTCCCACACATGGACAATTTGCCAATATCGCCGCCCGGGAAGATGATCGGATCAACAATGTATGAATCCGTTGTTGCCGCGATTTCTTTGGATGTAATATCGATAATACTGCTGTCGTCACATGGATCCAGGATAGGATTTGAGAAACGCGCTAAAATCTCATTTTTAACGAATTCCAAGGTTGCTCGACAGCCATCGCCATGTGCCAATTCAATTTTGTGATTCATACTGAACCACTGCAGAATTCGTCCAAGGTGATGACCTTACCAACATGTTTGTCAATCCAATTAAGCGCCCAAGTCTTGTTTTTTTCTCTGGTCGAAAGTACGCAGTCAGCTATTACGCTGACGTCGTAGCCGCGAAAAGAGGCATCTGCGGCTGTCGTCATGATACACAATTGTGTCTGCATCCCCGTCATATAAATTTTATCAATTTTTGATTGTTTGAGCAAATCGTCGAGTTCTGTTTCAAAGAAAGCGCTATGTTTTCTTTTTTTTATAATGGTGCCTTTCACCGGCTGCAATTCATCGATGATCTCTGCGCCAGGAGTGCCTTCAATACAATACTGGTCACCATATCGCTTAAATTGAATGTCATCCGGTTTCAATTCAAAACAAATATAATAAATAGCAAATCCATTCTCGTCTGCGTGTTGGATTGCAGTTTGCAAATGCGGTAAGAGCTTGACTACTTTTTTGTGTCTCCTCTTGTCGTAGCAAAGATCTTTTTGCATGTCAATTATGAGAAGGGCTTGTTTTTTCATTCATCATCCTTTTAGCTATGATATCTTTTAAGGTCAGTTTCTCGGCTGTGTTTGCAACTCTGAATCCGAGCTCACCCGGATTCAACCGCACAAAAACCCCCTCGCCTTCAGAAAAACCGGTTAATCGTTCACTTCCTTCGCCCCATACGGTAAAACAATGGTATCGTTTTGAGTTCTCCAACTGAAAGGTTTCAAAAAAATTAGCGCCTTTGATATAGACAATATCTGATCGATCCAGAATGGCGCGCGTTTGAGTCTGCAACAAATCGATTTCGAATGATCTGAATAGCTGCTTTTCTATAAATATTTTTATTTGACTTTCCACAATTGAATGCTTCAGTTGCGAAAAAAATGGATCTTCCAAGATTGCGTTAAAAATCTCGATAGAAATATTATTACTAATCGGGAATTGATTCACAATAAAAGAGATTTTCAGTTGAGGATACATTGTATGGATGAGTTGGAAGAGAGCGAGATCGAATACGGTTTCTCCATTATCATCCAGTATCACCGTGATAGAGCCGTTGGCGCAGGATTCGAGATCAGATAAAAAAAGGCTGTAATCATTGATAGCCCAAACATGTCGTTTTTTATGAAATTGTTCTTCCACTCTTTGCAGTCCTGCAGCAGTTTGGGATAGAAAATCGTTTTGTATCTCAGCAGTCGAATACCAGACTACGCCCATGAACGCGCTCATTTCCAGGAGTTTTGATCCGTCCAGGGAAGAAAAATTTTTAAGGTATTGTAATGCAATTTCATTGGACAGTTTGCCGCGTAACCACAGCGTCTCTTGATCCATTTTTACCAGTTCACCAAAGATCACTTCGACGATCCTGTCTTGAAGAAAAATCGAGAAATTAAAATTCATGCGTCGCGCCAGCTCATAATCATTCATTTTGATCAAAAGTGAATAGAAATGTAGCGCTGATTCAACCAGTTCAATGATTAATCCTTTGGGAAGGTTGTTTTTGATTCCGATGCTCTCTATTTGAGTTTTCAGATTGCAATCTATCCAGTACATGGAATGCACTATTTTCGCTGGGGAGGCATGCTCAAAGGAATAAGGGTAGATATGTTGACGATGGTCAAAATCAAAAGGATTTAAATCAGAAGAATCAATTGTTGTTTTGAGGGGTTTGGTTGGATTGAAAAGATGAAAAAACAGTATGCCCGCGTCGTGCTTAAGGAAACCTCCGAGAGGGGATTTGGGCATTTGTCCCGTCCTGTGCTCCAATTTTGCATGCAAGCGGTCCAATCTCGCCAGGACGATTTTCATTACTTCCTGCATCCTGAGGGATGGTATGAGGGGATAAACGTCCAGCAGAGTGAAAGGATAACTAAAAGCAGGTTTAGTGCCTTTAATGGTTATGGGCTCGATGATCAGCTCAGAGTTAATATGTAATCCAGGGAAGAATTCCATTCTGCTTAATCTTGGATTCCAATGATCTGTTGATAAATCGGTATAAATAGATCCTTTAAGTGGACCTGAAGCAGTGAATTGAGTTGGTTAGTCTTCCATAAATTTTCAATATCTGCCAAGGTAAAAGGTTCTAAACTGGCGTTCGGGCGAAATTTTACGATCTGGTTAATTTCCGGGTCGTTATCCAGTTTAAGTTCCAGTGAAAAGATATGAAATAGCTGGGCACTTTGCCGGTCTTGTCTTTGATGATAGATATTCGTATGATGTATTAGCCTGCTGACATCAACGATCAATCCAAGCTCTTCCTGAATTTCGCGTTGCGCGGCAAGTTTCCACATTTCATCGGGAAGATATTTATTTGATCCAAGTTCAAGTTCAGCCATCAATTTTTCTGTGTAACCGTCACTTGGTAACTTTATATAATTATCTGATTCGTGAATAATTTTCGCAATTTTTGCCTTTGGAAATTTATTTTTGAACGAATCAATTAAATCTTTATCAGTGACCCTCCCCGCAATATTTGAATATTTGCCGATATCGCTCGTAGAATTAAATTCTGTCCGCTTTTGCAAATATATTTTTTTCTGGCCACTTTTTCTACCATGCAGGATGACCAGAGCAATAGGTTGGCATATGATGCGCTGCCGGTTTTGTTCGAGATTGCTAATTTCTTCGAGGCGAACCACACCCGCGTATTTCAGTCTTTTTGTGTCGATATCAAAGTCTCCGTGGACAATCCATTCTACATAAGGTTTTGAATGTTTTCGGATTTCCTCAAACGATTGGGAGAGGAGGTCAAAAGCAGGCGTGTCTTGAAATATTTCCGTATTGTAAGATTTCCTCATGTCAGTGCCGGGAAGTACGGGTGAGATTCGTATGGAGCTAATGCCATTATCAACAATTTGATCACCTGTGAATGGCAAATTGCCATCAAATTCAAGGCACTTCCATTTGTCCAGGTGTTCCGGACCTAATGAATACAGATAACTGAAGGTTGTCCGGCGGCCGTCTTGCCATTTTTTAATACGTTCTTCGATAGGCCGAGGTTCGTGGATGCGCCTGATCGTATCTTCACTCGGGAAGATGATAGATATGCTGTTCCAAAAACTTTTATTTTCTTTTAGCCTTTCCTCATGGGCAAATTTCAAAAAATCCTTAGTCAATTCACCCGTAAGACCAATTAGAAACACACTATCCGCCGCTATTAATCTTTCTATAAAAACCTGGCCTCGCTTTAACTCGCGGCTTCTATCACGAAACTCGATGGCTACCAGATAATTCGGCAAATTGGGATCGCCTATCATGCAATCCTGTTTCTGAAACGAGAGATTATGCAATGAAACTTTGCGCCTATGGCGATCATGAAAAACAAATTCCTTGCAATCGAATTCACCTTCGAGCTTTGGATAATCTGGAAATTTTGAAAATTCGTCTCCAAAGAGGTCGGCGAAATTACTTTTTGCCGTGGAGGAGGGGTGCAAATCATGTTCCAGTATTTTGTGTGCATCGCTGGAAATTAAGAAATGCCTTCCATTTGAGAACGACATGTATCTCCTCGCCTCAGACAGGGATACACCTGTAAGGGTTTTACTGCCACCTACCGCCAAAAATACCGCATCTCGTCCTGTATGCAAGGTAATACCAATAAAGAATTCATTGGTGGAGGCTGATAACTGTAATCCCAAACCAAAGAATAATAATCGCCTTAATACATCTCGTTGGTTTATATCATCAGGCTTCCTTAAAAATATCAGTGCCTCACCTTCTCTTAAATCGACATATTTATCATATGGAACATTTCGAAGGAAACTTTCGACATGGTGCTGCAGGAACAGGGTCATTTTTTCTTGTGTGCCGATCTTGGCCATTGAAAATTTATCAAAATTACAATATAAGATTCCTCCATCCCAATAATGATGCAATGATTTATTACGAGGGCTTTTTACCAAATCACATGTTTTTTTTAACTCTGCCACAAAAGCGCTGTCGTTTTCTTTAAATATGATAGGATAATGATAGGCGAACGTTGGAATGGATTCTTTTTTCGTCGCCTGTAGAGCTATGCCCACGATGATCGGAGTATTGTTGTTCTGCTTGTTCAGTTCAATTGCAGCATCTCGTTCGATTTTTTGATACTCTCCGAGTCCACTCGGCCCATAAATAATCAAGAATATCTTGGATTTGCGAAGCTTCTCTTCGACCTGGGCGATCCATCCCGTTTTTTTATGTGCATCTTCTTCATCAAACCACACCCCAACTTTGCAATTATTTTTAATTATCGAAACAATTTGATGAACTTCTTCTCTATCTTTGTGGTTGTAACAAATAAATACATCTGCGTCTGCTGACATTATGCAACTCCCATTTGAGGTGAAAAGATGTCAAATTTTGGGAAATTAGTTCCTATACCTAAACATTGTGTTTATATCAATAGGATGTTCTGTCAAGATTTTGTGTTGGAGAGAAAGTATCTGGTTACCGTTTTCGCTCTAGATCAACTGATAAAATATTCTGGCAAATTATGATTAAATCAATATTTAAATATATATAATTATCGTCAAAAATCAAGGGAATTTAGGCTTTGTCCATCAGATTTCTCCTTTATTAAAAACGGACACTCGAAAATATGCACGGATAGGGCACGAATCCCCCAGTCGCCTACACAGCCTTTTAATGGGGGCAGACCGAAATAAATTCATGATTATAATAAGTATAGGCTAACCTTATTGCCAAGCAACGGTTTTATAAACTATTGTTTGCCATATTTTTTGCGTTCTAAAGCCGTTTGCATGTGCTACTCCTGGTTATGTACATATTAGACTAAAGCCATAAATACTATTATCAAGCAATCCACGCATTAAAACTCGTGGCAATTTCACATATACCCCCAACAAAAAAGGCTCCATCACAAGATGGAGCCTTTTTCACATACAGCCCTGTTTGAACTATTTTATCAAAACCATCTGCCGCTGCGACTGGAAGGTCTCTTTGTCGCTGGTCGCGGTGATCTGATAGACGTACAAGCCGGAAGGCAACTGCTGTCCATCGCAATGGATCACATGCGTTCCCGCGTTTTCAAAACCATCCTTCAACACCGCCACTTCAATGCCGCGCACATCATATGGGGCGATTCTCATCCGTGCATTCGCTTTCAAATCGTAGCGAATGGCCGTGGCATTGTTGAACGGATTGGTGTTTTTATTATCAAAAAACAGCCTTGGTACGCATTTTTTACCATGTTTTATGCATTCCAAGACTGTTTGCATGTTTTGTTCCCGATTATGTACTCATCAGGTTGTTGATTTTACCTGCGATTCCTTCTGGTCATCCCGTTCGACCAGGGGTGTGGATATTAATCTCTTTTATTTCTTGCGAAGCAGGACAAGATTTCGTATACTCAATGGTACGTTGAGATGCGCTCGCGAAGGTTTCAGACCTTCGCAAGGATAGAGCAATAGTCCGGTTCAGACCGGCCTTCTAAGGAGACAAGAATGAAAAAGACGAGCTATCGATCCCTGGATGATATGATCAATGTCAACCGTCGTGATATGCTGAAAATCGGCGCCGGCATCGGCCTGCTGCTGGGCAATCCATCGGCCTGGGCACAAGAAGCACAAAAACCACAGCCGCCTGCCAAACCTAAAACCAATATTGAAGACGCCTTAAAGGTACCGAAAACATCGCTTTCCCTGCCAGGTCTTTTCCCGGGGCGCGTGGTCCAGGTCACCAATGACCAGGTACTGAAAGAGCAGCACATTCAGTCCAGCGTCGTCCAGGATATGGTGATGCAGGGCCTGGAAAAGTTGACGGGCCAAAATGCGAAGAAAAGCTTCAAGCTGTTGTTCAGCAAAAAAGATATTGTCGGCATCAAAGTCAATCCCGTGGGACCGGGCATCATCTCCACCCATTTGGAAGTGATCGATGCCGTCATTGCCTGGCTGACTGGTAACGGCCTTAAACGCGAAAATATCATCATCTGGGACCGTTTTGATTACATGCTGAGCGACGCGGGCATCACCCCGGAACGCTACCCGGGTATCGGCATTGAAGGGCTGCAGACCATGGATGAGGCGGCCGCTGAAGGCAAGACCGGGGACAATTCGCGCTGGCTCAAGCCGGATGGCACGCATCGCAGCGCCGATCTGTTCGACCGGGAGGTTTTTTACTGGGCGGATGTGGAAGCGGACAAGGAGCCAGCCTATCTGAATCAGCATGTCTTCAATGAGAAACATTCGTATTTTGGCAAACTGCTGACACAAATATTGACCAAGATCATCAATATTCCGGTATTCAAAAACACCGGCAACGGCGTTTCCATGGCCACGAAAAATCTGGGCTATGGCGCCATCTGTAACACCGGCCGTCTGCACCGGCCCCTGTTCTTTGACGTCTGCACCGAAGTGCTGGCCTTTCCCGTCCTGCGCGACAAGCTGGTCTTGAACATTCTGGATGGCTTGCGCGGGCAGTATGATGGCGGTCCCGGACCTGCGGCGCAGTTCTGCTATGATTTCAACACCCTGTTTTTCGCCACGGATCCCTTTGCCCTGGATGCTGTCGGACACCGGTTGATCGTGGAGAAGCGCAAAGCCATGAATGTCACGGTCAATGAGCATCCCCGTTTCACCGAGTATTTGCGCTATGCGGAGCGTTTGGGACTGGGGGTTGCAGCGCCGGATAAAATCGAGCATATCACTGTTTAACCTGAATTATTCACTGCCAGGGACGCAGTAATACGCAAAGAAAAAAAACAAAAATGGCATCGGTAGCAGTTTTTAAGATTGATCTAGAATTAAAATTTGAACTTGTCTATAATCATAAAATAAACAACTCGGCGGGCTCTGCGCGCTCGGCAGTTTATGAATAGATCAGGTTGAAGGAAAATCATGTTTTTTCGTATTCCATGGCTGGCCATTCTATTATTCGTCGTTGCTGCCACTGCGGTTGAACTGCCAAAAGATGAGTTCGCGCCGGGCTGGCGCAGAAGTGAAGCCGCGCTGGTGTTCCAGAAACAGGATTTGTACGGCTATATCAACGGCGGCGCAGAATTGTATCTCGAGTACGGTTTCGCCGAGTTGGTGGTGCAGCGCTATCACCACGGCCAGTCAGAACTGAGTCTGGATATTTACCGGATGGTCCATGCGGAGGCCGCGTTGGCCATTTATCTGGCCAAGAAGGGCGTGGAGCAGCCGCTGGCTGGCGTTTCGGCGCGCAACACCGGCGGCATCTACCAGATCACCGCGCTGCAGGGGCCTTACTTCATCCAGGTGAACAATCTCAGCGGGGAGGCGGAACATTTACCCGTCATGGTGCAGCTGCTCGAAAAGTTTCTGGAGAACGTCGAGGAAGAAACCGCGGTGTTGCGCCTGGAAGAGTTTCCGGAAAATCGCATCCCAGGGTCTGAATTGTTGATTGGCGGGCCTTACAGTCTGCAAATGGTGTACACACTGGGCGATGGCGATATTTTGCAGCTGGCCGGCCGGCCCTATGCCTTGTGCGCCCGGGTCGCTGATTCAACCGGAAAAAGACAGACGTGGTTGCGCGCAGCCTACGCGGACAGCGTCGAGGCGCGCGCGGTTTTGCGTGAATTATCGGATAATCTGGATGAATATTTGGAGAAAATCTCAACGGCAGATGACAGTCTGACGTTTAAAGATTATAAAAACGAGTATGGCCGCATCGTGCGCCGTGGTGCTGTATTGGAAGTGAACCTGCATCTGCGGCAATTATAGAGTAATAATTGCTGGCCGGCAGCATGTGCTGTGGCTGCCGGGTTTTTCGAATCGCAGCCGCACATTTTTTTTAAAAACGGGCGTATTACACGCTTTTCATTGCATTTTTGCTATAATATTTATATCTTTGCGCCTGTGAGGCATCATCCATCCTGTCAGGCACCCATCCGGCACCGCAACCAGATTGATTCCGCATCTTTGTTGGCATCCTGCAATTAAACTTCACTTGTCAGCCCTATATCACCCTTACAGGGCTTGAAAAATTTTTCAGCAACGCGCAGAAAAATTCATTCTAGAGGAGACTTGTCTATGAGAACCGGATCACGTCTGGTGGTATTTGTTACTTTGTCGCTTTTCTCGTTTTTTGCGAGCAGCGAAGTGCTTTGGGCGCAATCGACCTCGATCAAGTTGCCCACGAGCGACAACAGCAGCAGTTTCGATATCCTGAAAAGCGATGGTGCTTCTGTTTCCAGGACGTTTGCGGATGGCGGATATTACAGCAGCGGTACCCTGAATGTCGGCACCATTCCGGTGACCGGGGCCGGGGTCCGGTTGATGTGGCATCCCGGCAAAGCCGCTTTCCGGGCCGGTGCAGTCAGCAGTTTTGGCGCCACGTATTGGGACGATAACAATGTCGGGCAATATTCTGTGGCCATGGGCAGCAATACGCGGGCGAGTGGCGATAACTCGTTTGCATTGGGACTGGCGACCACGGCCACGGGCGATGAATCGGTAGCTCTGGGCAACTATAGCACCGCCAGTGCAGATCGTGCTCTTACCTTTAATGGAACCGCATCGGCGGTTGGCGCCATTGCGCTGGGCAGCGGCGCCCAGGCGACCAATGACGATGCGCTGGCACTGGGGCCCTCATCGATCGCCAGCGGTCTGGCCTCCATTGCAATCGGTCCCAGCATTGCGAGTGGAAATTTCGCCGTGGCCATCGGCCTGCAGAACAAAGCGAACGGCCAATTTTCCGTCGCCATCGGCAAAAATTGCCGCACCGCTGGCAGGCAGGGTTCCTGCGTCATTGGCGATGCCAGTGCCAGTTTTTCCAGCGACAGCGTTTACGCCACCGCCAATAACCAGATGACCATGCGGTTCGTGGGCGGATATCGCCTGTACACAAATCAAGGCCTCACCAGCGGGGTTGAAATGGTGGCAGGGGGCAGCAGCTGGTCTTCTGTTTCAGATTCGACGCGAAAAGAAAACTTTCTAACGGCTGACGGTGAGCGTTTTCTCGCCAGCCTCTCCCGGCTCCGCCTTGGCAGCTGGAATTACAAGACCCAGGACCCGGCCGAGTTTCGCCATTATGGCCCCATGGCGCAGGAGATATTCGCCTATTACGGCAGTGATCGCTATGGCAAGATCGGCAATGACACGCTGCTGGCCTCGGCGGATATGGATGGCATCATCATGATCTGTCTGCAGGCGTTGGAGAAAAGAACCGGTGACCTGCAATCGGCAAAAGAGACGATCGCCAGGCTGGAGGCGCAACTCAACCGCCAGCAAAGTGCGATCCAGGAGCTGACGCAAGGTTTGCGCGAGACGCAGGAAATGATGTCGGCTCTGAAGAATCAAGAGACTTTTCACAATGGGTCGTTTTCCCTGGAGACCAACAGGAAATAATCTCTTGTGGTTGTCCAATAAGCAGTCCGGTATGCCATTGTTCGTAGTTCCGGCTTCAGGCGGCCGGGATGCCGGAACACCGAATGATGGCTACCCCCAATAGAAAAACCTAAATTGAGCGATTGGTGCACAAAAGGCAGCCTTGCGAAGGTTCCCAACCTTCGCAAGGTTAAAGCAATCGCTCAGTTTAGGTAAAAGTTGCATGATCAGATGTCCGGCACCTTTCTGCGCAAGCATCCTATTTGATGCTGGATGCTTTACTCCGCAGATCAGACGCCGGGCATCTTGTGATCATTTCACCAGAATCATTTTTCTCATCAGACGCTGACCGCTTTGGGTCTGCAGACGATAGAAATAGACACCGCTGGGCAGATTTCCCGCCTGCCAGTCCACACGGTACTCGCCCGGTTGCATCCCGCCATCGATCAATTCCGCGACTTCCCTGCCATGAACATCATAAATTTTGAGTTCCACATGATCAGCCTGAGGAATACTGAACTCCATAGTCGTCTGGGCATTGAACGGATTGGGATGATTCTGCAGCAGCGCATACTCTGTTGGCACTTCAGCGAGCAGCGTTTCCTCTGTCGCGGGCACAGCGCCCTGTTTTTTATCGGTATCGACGCCAAATTCCACCAGTTGCATCCATCCACCCGAATAATAATTTGGATCCAATAGCTCGAGCCGGAGATATCTTGCCTGCACCATGCGGCCGAGTTTGAACACCTCTGCTCCGCCGTTGAAGCGAACCCGAAAATCGCCCAGGGAGGCAAAATCCAGCGCCTCCATGCCGGTGGTCGACACCCAGACGCGGAAGAGCCGCACCTGATTCGGGTGTTTGGACTTGTCGTCGTCGCTGCCATTGTCGGTGGTCAATTTCAGCCGGTTGAATTGATAGATGCCACCATCCCGGAAGCGGAATATGGCCATGGCAGGGGTACCGGCAGAGGCATCGCCGCGCGCCCAGGTGGTTCCCGCCCAGCCTTCTGTAACGCCGTCCACGGCTTTGGTCCAGTCGCGGCTTTCCTTGCTTTTTTGATAAGTTTCACTGCCGCTGACAAAGATCAGGGCGTTTCCGGGCCCGGATTCAATTGCGCTGATAGGACTGCAATTCGTCCACGGACGGATTGAAGCGCCGCTGAGCGAATTCTCAAACCAGCTTTGATTTGCATAGCGGCCCAATTTTTTATCGACGGCCGTGACCGCGATCCAGACACCATTTTTCAATCCCAACGCGGGCATGTTAATTTGCGTCACGTTGCCCAGCCACATCGTATCCGGCTTGACCGGGGCGCCCGGCAGGAAGGACAGCGCGCTGGAGGCATGATGCAGGATATAGCCTTCCGCCATCTCACTGGCATTCCACTGCAGGATGCAGCAGGTATCATTTTGCACGGATTCCATCGGCATCGGCATGATGCCGGCCATCAAATCGGCTATGCTGACGGCCTCATAATAATTCCCGGCAAAGAACGAGTCCAGAATTTTGGTCCCGTCCAGATCTGTGCCGTGTAATTTTGCACGTTGCCGCGCCTGGTACAGATGGCGCGGCATCTCCAACGCCATATTGGGCAGTGCTTGCCAATAGCAACTCTCTTTGTAAATCTGAGCCCAATCACGTGTGGCCACGAGGAATTTATCCTGCCATTCCAGACTCCATTCAATTTCGCTGCCGCGGTTGTAATCGTTCCAGGATTCAACCAGAATCCATAGCAGCGGCAGATTTTTATTATAATCCAGCGCTTTTTTCCAGGTGGCGGCATAGACAGCGGTATCCTGGCGTGCCATCCAGTGGTTCGTGTTGGACTCGACCCAATCGCGTTCATCATACCCGGGCCACACCGAGCCGACGACGAATTGCAGCTGGTTTATGGGGATTTCCCGGTTGGCAGCGATATAAAAGCTGTCCAGATAGGCCTCACCCCAGTGCAAGCCATGGACATCGTCCCATTCTTCCGGCAGTGCCTGGACCCAGGGGTAGAGAAAGTCCATATAGGGATAGGCCGAGGTATCCGCCTGGTTCCAGCCAAGAATGGTCTGTGCCGGCAGCAGGCTGTCGGCGACCTGGCGGTAGCGTTTTGCGGGCAGCAAATCCATTTCGGTGTCATAGAGATAAAGCGGTTGCTGGTCACCGTTGCGGCGGCCCCAGTAAGCGTCGTGCACCAGGATTGAATCGGCCAGGTAGGTGAAATTATCTTCCAGGGTGCCGGTTGATTTTTCATGATAAGAGACCGCAATTTGGAAATTGAAGCCATTTTGCTGATAGCGATCATGGAGTTTCTGAGCGCTATTGAGCAGGCCTCGCAAGGCGGTATTTTCATAGCTGTCGCGGCCGCGCCAGTCGACCACAAAGCCATCGATGCCGGCAGACCATGCCTGGAGAATCTGATATTCCCACATGGCTGCAGACTGGCACGAATAGGCGTCAAACAGGGAGGTATCTGCATGGCCGCCGGAATGGGCGGCCGACCAGAGCCGCTGCGCCGGAGTATCCGTCGAATCGCCGTATCCGGGTTGATACCACGCCATGATACGTTTATTGCAGCGGTTGGGCGCATCCGTATAATAACCGAAATCGGCATCACGATACCATCCGCGCACCGGCATGGTTACGTCGATGATATCACTGACGGTGGTCAGCCTGAAGTCTTCCGGCACCGTGGCGGCGTCGATCACGACGCGATAGCGTCCTTCAAAGACGTTTTTGAAGAGATAGCGGCCATCCGCATTGGTGATAGTCTTGGAGACATATTTTCCCGCGTCGGTGTACAGCCGCAGGATGACGCCGGGCAGGCCTTGCTCTTCGGGGTCCTGCAGGCCGTCATCGTCGCGATCAAACCAGACATAGTCGCCGATCGTGCCCACGGTCGCCACATAACCGAAATCCGCGTTATCAACACGGCGATTCGAGGTGAGAAAATAACTGGTATACTTGAATAAATCCTGACTGGAGGTTCTTTTAAAACCGTACGGGAGTGATTTGACATCGACTTCCACGAGTAGATTAAATGGAAAATCCATGAATTGATAGTAGCCATTTACGTCGGTTTTGGTGGTCTGTCTGATAATTTTGTCGATTCCCGTACTGCTTTCACTGTAGACATAAAGATTGACAACGGCATTAGGAATGCCTTTTTCGTTGATGTCTTGAATGCCGTCCTCATCTTCATCATACCAGACATAATCGCCGATGATCACCGGGTTGACGCGCGTAGCATCGCAAGCCTGAACGATGGCTGTATCGTTGTTAAACAGGGCGACACAATTTTCAAAGACCTCTTGAAAACAACGCGGTGCCATGTATACTTTTACTTGGCCTACTTGTCCCGGCACAAGGCGTCCGAGCGGAATTTTGATCACACCAGGAGAGATCTCTGAAAAATTGGAATTATAATTATTGTTGACCACTACATAAAATAAATGCATGCACGGCGGGACGTATTCCAGGAGATAGGCATTCCCGGCCTCTGTAAGTTCATTATAGGCATAGTCGATGGTATACCAGATTCCCACAGCCTCATTTATGACTTCCTGATTATCCGTCTTGGTCAACCGGGTCCACAAATTGGCTACACCGACTTTGTGCGCCTCGGAGGGCAGCAATACACTGTTGTTGTCCATGCGCTGGCCGCGATAGGCGAAGGAACTCCAGGCCACGCTGCCTTTTGGGGCGTCTTCAGGAACCTGCATCTGCCAGGTAAAGATGACCGATTCGCCACCATATATAATGAGGCTGCCGAGATTGAAATAAACAGATTTTGTCTCGGAACCCGGGAACGAGGTCGTCCAATTGGGTGGTTCAGCGCCCACCGGACCCGTGGGATCGAATTCCGTGCGTTGCGGATTGCCGGAGAGGCTGTAGGATACCTGTACATCCCCCGGGATGGGATTTCCCGACAGATCGGGCACAATGGTCACCGGCCCGGTGAGAATCGGCCGCCAGGCACTCTCGCGCGGTTGACTACCGATGACGGAGATGTCACCGATGTAGGGCAAAATGGTCATCATCTTGAAATTGCCCATGGGGATGGAGCCGGTGTTGGTGAGTACGATTTTGTATTCCGCGGTGCCACCGGCATAGGTGTCGGCGTAATCCGGGTATTTTGTCCAGGTGGGATCCAGCGGGCCTTTTACAAATTCTTCCGCCTGCAGACCGACCACCGCCCGAATTGAAACACTGATCGGGCTGGAGCGGTAGACAATGTCGTTGGTCAGGCCATTGTCATTGAGATCGTATTGATCGGCAACTTTCTGCATGCTTTCAATGACTTCCGCGGTGTTTCCGATGTACAACAGATGATAATGGGCAGCGAAGGTTTGCGGAATCAGATTACGTTTGGCTTTTACTGTTACGGTCATTCTGATATTTCGATAAGCGGTCATCATCAACCATCCCCAATTGGTAGGTCGCCAATCGAACCGCACGAGCGTGCGGCCACTGCCCTTATAGTTGTTGATGATATCCACTTGTGGAGTTGGAACACCGTTGTATCCCCATAAAAAGGGATCGCGATTCCAGGACTGATATTCCACCTGTGGCGGCAGAAGGATGGCCGTGACCGGTGTCATAAGTCGTGTGTAGATTTGCGTTTGCTCCGTCAGATTGAGTGTGTAGGAAAAAACATCCCCAGCGTTGATGGTGGCGCTGCTGGCTGAAATGGAGACGAAGGGTTTGAGGGCAATGGGCGTCAAATTGAACCATGAACAGCTGCGGATAGTATGAATAGTCCCATCCGGCCAGTGGTGGTCCAGCGTTGCGCAGTTATTGACAACCAGCGGCAGTTGAAAGCTTGTGCCATCCCAATCCGATCCGGATGCGTTGAATTGAATCTCAAAGTTGACGCTCCGTTTCCCCGGCAGGCTTTGAATGACCAACTTGACGATATTGATTTTATATATATTAGGCAAGTTATTGGAAACATACCACATGCGGTCGCTGTAATTTTTGCCCACACTGAACCAGGTTCCCGGGGCATCATAGGTCTGGTAATAGATGGTGGCGTTTATATCGATTAATCCAGTGACAAACAAAAGAGATGGTTTACCCGCACCTGGCAAGGTATCTGAAACAACGATCTGATAGGATGGAACATCACCATTGTTGCTCGCGCTGATATTCCACTTGCCACCACTCGCGCCCACCATGATGTTGCTCTTTGGACCCTGTTTGGTCAATGTGATGGTCGGGGCGATGGTGATGGGGAAGACCAGATCCACATACCAGGTCGATTTGTATTTCCATTCCGTGCCATCGCTGAATTTGACAATCAAATGAGCGGTATTGTATATCCTTTGATCTGCTTTAAAATAGGTGTCAGGAAAACGAACGGACATGGCAAATTCAACCGACGGTGAGCTTTTGGGTCTATCCATGGTCAAGATTCGTGTGGCCGGATCCCAGATCAGACTGCTGGGTTTGCTGACAATTTCAATGCCTTCAGCCAGGGTATCCACCAGGGTGATACTTTGAATTTCCTCAAACAGGCCCGAGGTCCCGTAGATCTTGAATGTATAGCTGTATTCACTGTTCAAGTAGACCGATCGGGAGCCGTATTTCTGAATGGAGAAGGCGAGCCCCGGCGGACGAATAGTCAGCTGAATCACACTTTCTAAACTACTGGCATTGTCGGCGTTTAAAGTGAACCTCACATCATATGAGAAATTTTGCAGATTTGCTGTGTGATTGATTTTCGCGGTTACATAGAGTTCTGTGGAGACGCCCGCTCGAAATGGAGATACCAGGTTGATGGTAAATATATCCGTGGTTGTATTCAGGCTGGAGGATTGAACATAAATGTTGCTTTCAACCAAAGCGTAATCTGTCTCCGGCGGCAACTGGATCTGCAGCTTGGCATTTACCGCATCGTTAATAATACTGGAATTGCGGATCTGAATCAAATAACTGATGCTGGCGCCCGACGGAATGGTGTCCGCGGAGGCCACGACATTCAGTCCGAGCAAGTTTTGCGCATGGGCTGTTGCAGATAACAGGGACATGAAAAACACGAGTATTGCTGCCATCCGCTTGAACTTTATGCAATTCATAGCAAAGCCTTTCGGATTTGTGGTCCTATTCATGATATCCTCGCAGTGATTTATAAAGATGGCTTAAGGGGGAGCGGAAATCGTGGCAGGAGATAGTCCCTCCGGTCCTGGAAATTGAAACCAGGACCCTGGTGATGCAATACTGGTCCAGATCAGTCCGGCTGCGACATCATAACAGTCCCGCTTCGCCTCAAGCAACAGTGCGCAGACATCCTCAGCACAGCCACACCACCCGCGACGCGCAAAAATACATCCCGCCTTTTTTTTGTGAAAAAGAGGCGTTATGGTATGGAAAGATAATGTTTAAAATATGGAGTTTAAATGGTCTCGCTCACAAGATACTCATCAAACCCCTTACAAAAAGTATGCCGTAAATGCAGGAAAAAATGTACGATTATCACGGATCTCGCTATTATTTTTTAACAAGTTACAATGATAATTCTGTGTCGCATTTTGCGCGACAGCCCCGGATCGTCATGATTTAGCGACACCTGGTGTTATTTTTATGACAGAGGGGTCAGATATATTGATTGAGAAGCGGTGTGTGTGGGCGTTTATGAAGGGATGCTGAATCAGACTAAAATCCAGCCATCGTAATGGAAAACGCTTCGCTGTGCGGTTTCAAAATTATTGTCAATGATCGCTCGCCGATTTAATGATTTTTTCAATCAGCATATTGGAGTGCGCCGGAATGAAGGCACCCTTCATGCGCGGACGTCACCATGAGCAAATACTGCACACGCTGCTGCTCGACACATCAGGATAGTATGGTCATCGCGGTCTATTGCGCATTACCCGGCTGTGGGCGATATAAAACAAAACAGCCCCGTATTTCGTTGAAAATACCGGGCTGTTTTGCTTTTACAGTATGATCTGGCGGGATTGATTAAAAGAAATACCCAAGGACATAGAAATATCCCTTGGTCGGCTTTTCGCAGCCACAGGCCAAACAGGAAGGATAGGCATCGGTGCCTCCGTCACCCCAAACCGTGAGACTGCTGACATTGTTGAGAAACGGGATGATGGCCGACTTGTGTTCGATGGGATAGATGCCATTATAGGCCCATTGAGAATCGATGTCCTGGCCATTGACCTGGATGAACGTCCTGGTTTTGGCATTATCCTTCCAATAGCCGTAGACGATGTGCACCGCTTTTGCGTCGCTGGGGATGCCCAGGTTAGCCTTGGTATAGGTGGCATCCGGAACGCCATCACTGATATCTCTGATTTTGTTGATCGGATCGAGCGTCACATAGTTCAACGCATTGGCGGGCGCCCAGCCGCCGCTTCCATACTTGAGCACGTTGCCCGGCGCGGGTATCGCATTTGATACAGGAATGGTTTGCAGACCGGTGACCCTGAGATTATTGGCCGGACCGGAGACGTCCCCCGCCAGGCTGGTCCAGGTTGCGTCGCCGGAAGTGTTGGTGGCGCTGAGCACTTCGCCCGCACCGGGACCGCCGCCTGTCACTTGCAGAGTCTGGGTCGTCGTCTTGGCGCTTGAGCGGATATTGCCGGAGACATCCAGCTTATCGGACGGTAAGGTCGCTTTTCCAACTGCCATGCTGCCATCCTGTGTAACGCTCATAATGGTGGTGCCGCCACTGTTTTTGATGGTCATTTGTCCAAAGCAGACAGCGGTTGCCAGAAGCAGTGTCATGATGATGCCTTGTACAACAAACTTTTGCATTTCATTTTCCTCCCACATGAAAGAGAACAGCCTTTTTAAAAAAATGCTATTTGACGCTGAAAGATGACACTATCACAATTTTGTTACCTCCTTTGCTGTTGTTTAATTCTTTTCTCAGATATAAATATAAAATAAATAATGTAAAAAAAAAGAACAAAAGATGCATGGTTCATATCGCAAAATTTATGCCATGCGATTTTGCATAGGTGTTGCAATGGGGTCGGATATATTTGCACTTTTTTATCGGATATATCAAATCAAATTCGTCAGCAAAAAGGCTCCGTGGAATGCATTTTTCAGGCCTGAAAATGGATTTCAGCGGATCACGGCCCTGTCAAGTAAGCCTCCCCAAAAAGCGAGTTCGCCGTGGATGATGTGATAGGCCTTAAAATGCGCACCTTTCTCAAGGGATGGGCCGATTACCGCATTCAACGAAGTTATATAAGATGGTATCGATGGAGCGGGGCGTACGATGGCCAGCGGCATTCACCTTGGCCTGTTGCATTCCGAGTCTGTCCTGAAAATCCGGCGCATGCTTTTACTGCGATAAGGGAAATTTTTCTTGAACGACGACAGTAAATACGGCAAGCCGCACCCTACGAATTCATCCCCTGGTGTTTCCAGGTCCCGGCTCTGAACCACAGGGCGATGACGATGCCCTTGATCGCCGTGGTCGAGGAGATGGCCCACCAGATGCCGGTGCTGCCGAGTCCCAGCGGACCCGCCAGCCAGGCCGCCAGGGGAATGCGCAGCCAGGTCACCGGCACCGATACCAGCATCGGCGGCAGGCTGTATCCGGCGCCGCTGAAGGCGCCTTCCATGACCAGTTCAAATCCCAAAAACACTTCAAAAAGCGCGATGATGCGCAGATAGGCGCGGCCTTCCTGAACCACCAGCGGATCGTTGATGAAAAAGCGGATCAGGGGTTCCGCGGCCAAAAAGAAAAAGAGCGAAAAGAGGCCCAGCACCAGGCTGCAATACCCCAGAGCGGTCCAGGCGCTTTTTTCGGCGCGGTGCAGGTTACCGGCGCCGAGGTTTTGTCCCATCAAGGTGGTGGCGGCCACGGCGAAACCGACCCCGGTGAAATAGGCCAAGCCTTCGATGCGATGTCCCAATCCCAGCGCTGCCAAAGGCTCGGCGCCGTAGCGGGTGATGACGCGGGTGAGAAAGGTGTAAGTGATGCTGAACATGACGGCGCTCATGGCCACGGGTGCGCCGATGCGGCTGATGCGTCCAAGCACCCGGCGCTGCGGGCGTTTCCAGACCGCGAAGCGGAACTTTACCGGCATGCCGCGGCGGCGCAGGACAACCAGACTTGTTCCCAGAATGATGATGTGTGCCAGTACGGTGGCCAGCGCGGCGCCGCCCGCTTCGAGCCGGGGGAATGGGCCGATGCCAAAAATGAAAAAGGGATCGAGCAGGGCGTTGAACAACAGCGCGCCGCCCATGATTTTCAACGGCGTGCGCGTGTCGCCCATGCCGCGGAAGGCCGCGTCCGCCGCCCGCGCGGCAAACATCAATGCCAAACCGATATTGAGAATGATGAGATAATCGTAGCCCGCCTGGAAGGCTTCACCGGTCAGACCCATTTTAGCCAGCAGGATCTTCGCGGTGCTCAGTACCAATCCGCCTGAAATCAGGCCGAGCAGGAGGGCGAGAAGCACTCCCTGGCCTGCGGCGTAGCTGGCTTTGCGCTGCTGCCGGGCGCCGACATGGCGCGCCACCAGTGCGGCAACGCCGGTGCTCGCCAGCGTGCCCACGCCTTCCAGGGCCCAATAGATGAATGAGGCGGCGCTGACGCCGGCCATGGATGCGGCGCCGAGTTTGCTCACCCACCAGGCATCGACCAGGTTGAATACCATGATGGAGAGCATGGAAAGAATGGCGGGGATGGCGATCTGCAGCGTGGCGCGGCCAACCGGCATTGTCAACAGCTCCGAGGCTGCCCTGGCCTCCATGGCCGTGAGTGTGCTCTCCGAGGGGGCGGGATATTCACCGCCATACAGCGGCGCAGCGGGTTCCCGGGCCTGATCTTTATTTTTCATGAGAATATTCTTGTCCGATCTGGTTTGTCTGTGTATATTAAAAATATCACTTTTTTTGTATTGTACAAAATGAATTATGCATCCAGGGAGATGGACGATGTTGCTGACTGAATATGGGGTGGTTGATTTAACCCATCCCATCGCCGCGGGCATGCCGGTCTGGCCGGGCGATCCCGCGGTTGTGGTGGAGCGTTTGGCCGAACAGAAACAGGATGGCTACAATCTCAACCGCTTGTGCATCGGCGAGCACACGGGCACGCATGTGGGCGCCCCGCGACATTTCGTGGATGCCGGAAAGACGATCGATGAGCTGCCGGTTGCGCAGCTGTTTTTGCCGGCTGTTAAATTGGTGCATGACGGACGGCCCAATAGTCTCATCAGCCTTGACGAGATCAGGAACTGGGAATCGCTCCATGGGAAAATGGCCAGCGGCCTGGCGGTGCTGTTGCAGACCGGCTGGGATTGCTTTTGGCCCGATGCGACAGCCTACCTGTGCCGCGACGAAAACGGCGGCATGCATTTTCCCGGACTCTCCCTGGAAGCGGCACGGTATCTTATCGATGATCGCGGCGTCCGGGTTCTCGGCATCGACACCGCGGGCGTGGATGGCGGCGCCTCTTTGGATTTTGCCGTGGATCTCTTGCTGGCGCAGCGGGGTGGGATCCATGTCGAAAACTTGACCCATCTCACCCGGCTTCCGGAGAAAGATTTTTATTTGTTTCTCGGCGCTTTGCCCATAACGGGAGGGACCGGTTCTCCGGCGCGGGTTATGGCCCTGGTGCCGCGATGATCATATGAATCTGTGAATAGCCCGCAGCGGTGTGCACAACGGCGTGATTTTCGGGTAGTGGCGCCCTGAGCGCAGCGACGAGTCTCCTTCATCAGTGGACGGCCTTTCCTCTGCCCGGCAAGGGATTCCCTGAGCGATCGCAGAGTTGTATTTATTCGCTTGCGGCGGAGATCCCTGGTCGCCGCGCGCCTCTGGAGGACCTTTCTACAGCGAATAACTTCCTCTGCTCGCAAAATCAAAAAAAAGCCAGGTATCTATCGAAAACCTGGCTTTTTTTATGGGTATAATCAGTCTGTCTCAAGTGAAGCGATATTGTTTCAGGGTCTGGGCACTTTCTGTGATAACCACCTTGCAGAAACCGGTCACCGGCACGGCCAGCAGCATGCCGATGACGCCAAAGAGGTGCCCGCCGATGAGACACGTCACCAGCACGAGGCCCGGATGGATATGCACGCTGGTGGACACGGCGATGGGTTGAATGGCAAAATCGTCGATCATCTTCAGGACAACAAAGAGCAGCACCACATGTCCGGCGCGGGAGATATCACCCGTTTCCATGACCGCGGCGATGGCGGCCGGCAGCCCACCCGCGAAGGGTCCCACATAGGGAATCAGGTTGGCCAGTCCGGCGAACGGGCCGATGATGAAGAAGTAGGGCACCCCCATGATGCCCAATGAGATGGTGGCCAGGGTGCCGAAGGAAACCGCATCGATGAACTGACCGCGCAGATAATTGCCCAACTGCTGGTCCATTTTGTAAATCAGATCCAGGCTGAATTCGAAAAAGCGGTTGGGCACGACGCTGATCAAGGTTTTCTTCAGGGCTATGCCATCTTTGATGAGGAAAAACATCAGGAAGGGGATGGTGACCAGCGTGATGATCAGTTCAATGAAATCACTGACGATGAAATCGACGAATTTTTGACTCAAGGTGATCTTGAATTCCGCCAGCTTGGCTTTGAGATCCACGTCACCATAGCCCAGCCAGGCGAGCTTGGTGCGCACCACTTCCTGCAGTCGCATCAACGCCTGTTCGGTTTTCACCGATTGCGAACCGCTGCTCATGCTGCTGACCTGATCGCGGATGGTAGGGACCATGATCATGAGGCCGACGATGGTTAGGGTGATCAGGGTGAGCAGCAATATCGATGCGGCCGCGGTGCGGGAAATCCCTCTGGCTTCCATGCGGGTAACCAGGGGATCCAGGATATAGGCCAATAGAGCGGCGACAATCACCATTTTGGCGACCTGGCCGATGAACATCAGAATGATGAGCAGCGCGGCGCCGATGAGGAGAAATAGCATTTTTTGTGTGCTGCGATCTTTGAGAGAGAGCATTTCGCCAAACCCCGTTTATAGTCTTTCTTCACAAATGATTGACGATTCTTGCGGCTATTTCTGACTTTGCTTCATCTGCTGCAAGGCTTCATTGAATTCGTAAGCGCGCTGATTGGTCTGGCGCAGGCGCTCGCAGATCAAACGTGACAGACCGAGAACGATCTTGATGCCGAGCTGGGGATTGCGTTCGATCAGACCGAACAGATCGGGCTGGAAGAAGCCAAAGATGCGGCATTCGGTTCTTGCTTTCGCGGTGGCCGAGCGCGGCGCCGCGTCCAGCAGCGACATCTCCCCGAAAAATCCCCCGGCGTTTAATTCCGAGAGCTGCATCTTCGCCGCCTCGGACAAGATGATTACATTTCCGGATTCGATGATGTACATACCCATGCCGGGTTCATTTTCGCGAAAGATGATCTCTTCCGGCTGGTACACTCTCTCATGCAAGATGCGCGCCACCGCGGTCAATTCCCGCCGCGTCAATTGTTGAAAGATGGGCATGCCTTTCAGCACATGACAGATATCGCCTTCCTGCTTGTCTTTGTGCTGTGGTGATTGCTTAAAAAAACCTTTCATGGGACACCCTTGTCTTGAGTTAAATGCACACATCCATAATGGATGACATCGCTCTATTCTATCAATTGAATCCCTGCAACCAATATACTATAAAAACTCTGAAAAATAAACGAAAATTCTCACAATTTTGTGTCTTTTCCCCGGCTGGTGAGAAAATTCAGGATGGCGCTCATGATTTGATCCCTGCTGCTGCGGCTGATCACCGTTTCAAAGGGGAAGCCCAGTGCCACGACCGCATAGCTTTTTTTGTAGGCCACGGCTGCGCTGTACTGGTTTTCGGCGTAGCGCAATATGGTATGACTGCCGAGGCCCGGATCGATGGCGTCGGGTGCTTCGGCGGCGTACATCTCCGGTCCCTGGGAGGTATTGAAAGCGAACGGTGCGAATTTCGGCCAAAAGGCATCATCGGTGCTGTAAATGCGGCCATCGCTGCACGCATGATCCGCGGTCCATTTGTATCTGAGCTGCTGCTCGATGAATTTGACATCTGTGTCGTCCGCTTTCTTGCCGGCTGCCATGTCGCTGCCGATATAGGCGCCGGAGAGGAACAATCCGCCGCCTTTTTGCAAAAAGCCGGTCAGCGCTTTCTGCAGGGAGGGCGGCATGGTCTTGAACTGCAAGCCGCGCAGCGAGTCCATGACAGCCGCCGGCCAATGAGTTTCCCGCTCTTCGCCGAGGAGGAGATCAATCAGCGCATACTGCTGCAGGTTCACCTGGCCGTCTGTGACGGCCTCATCGCTGCAGGAGAGGAAGGAATAGCCTGCGGCGCGGATAGATTGGCCGTGCACAAAGGCGAAATCAAAGGTGTTTCCGGCGATGCGCTTGCATTCATGGGTGGCCATGCTGGCGCCGTGTCCGGGGGCATCGTTGCTGCGAAAAGCGGACGCGGGCGAGAAATCGATCTGCCGCCCCGCGTAATTGATGGCATAATGATCGGCCACGCCCGGATCGAGAAAGCTGGCGAATCCCGAAAAGGTATCGCCATCGATGGCTGCCGGTCCACAGATACGGTCGAAACCGTTGATGATGAGCACCGGCGTTTTGGCCGAATCCATCCAGCACAAGGAGAGCGTCTCGGACGGAAAGCTTTCGCCGCCTGCATTGACCGCGCTGACGCGATAGCTGTAAATGATTCCGGGTTTGAGGTTGTTCGTCACCCAGCGGGGTTCCTGGACGTAGAGACCGTTGTCGAATCCGCCCTCTTCGCGGCGGCTATAGATGATATAGCCGGCCGGGACCGCAGTGGGTTCCAGCGGATCGAGGCGCGGCTGCCAGCTCAGTTCGGCCTGGCGCGGCGCAGTGAATTGCGCTTGCAAGTGGTCCACCGGCAGCGGTTGCACGGCGTACGGAGTACGATTTTGAAAGGCGATATATTTGAGCATGGATTTGTACATGCTGCGCGCCGCATCGAAGCGGAAACGCGGATCCAGGGCGAATTTCATGTCAAGAAAATTTTGATGCGACAGCAGCTCGATGAGCGCCGTGGGCATATTGGGCCGCATGGCTTCGGAATATTGGCCGTCCATGACGAAACGGCGGTTCCAGGCGGGATCATATAAGTGGCGAAAATCCTCGACGAGCTGGGTTTGCATCACATCGGCCAGATCACGATTGGCCATGCGGGAGACGCCATCGGGAAAGAAATCGCTCGAGTCCGAACCCGCCAGACTGTAGATGGCCAGGGTACCGACGGTGGTGTCGTTATGGGTGATGCCGGCATCGGTATGAAAGGCCAGGGAGAGATCCACGGGAATGCCCAAACCTTTGACGCCGCGATTTTTCTTGGGACCGTAAGGCGCACCATACAGGTAATTGACATATTCGCTGCGGCTGTTATAATCGTCCTTGTAATCGTCAGTGCCGTTGTAAAGATTATAAATGAGGGTATCGGGGAGGCCGGCATATTGGAGATAATATTTGCTGCCTTCGGCGAATCGGGGCCGTCCGCTGACCGCGCCGTTGCGCAGGACATTGCCCATGCCGCCGCCGAAGCGCACGCCATCTGCGCTGATGATGCGCCCCGGCGTCGCGCTTTCGTCGGTGAGCGCAACCCGGCCGCTATCGGGATGCACACCGGCCATGAAATGAAAGGTCCCGAGGTAAATCCACGTCCCGGCGCCGATCTGCTGATTGGCGTAAAAGCGGCTTTGCCCGCCGGCATGATAAACCGTATAATGAGCATCCTCGACGGCATTCTCCACACTGCCCCACGATACATAGATCGCATAATCACCGCGCTCGGGGATGTCCGGAATCCATGAAGCCTCGGCCGTGGCGATCTCTTTGGCAACGATCTGGCGGCAGGTGCCCTGCAGAAATGGATTGAGATTGACCGCATAGGGCGGATTTCCAGGGGCAAAGCCGGGATTGGGGCCGTTTTCCCAACCCGGACTGTTCACGGTGATGCGTTCGCCGTAACGTGATCCATCCCCGGGCGAGGCATCATTGTCGATGACCACCCCATTGGTCTGGGTATCGCGCTCCCGCGGCGTAAAGACCACGGCGCCGGCGTTTTCAAGCATGGGGATGAGGTAGGGAATGGTGAATGTGAAGGGGAGCAGGTCTTCCACGGTCTCAAAGAGGCGCGGCCGCTGCCATTCCCAACGATCCGTGGCGCCATTGTAATACCAACCGTGGCTGGGCCGGACATCGATGGTGCGGCCCAGCAGACCCTCCTCGGGCTGAAAAGGCCGGCTGATGCGGCGGACGACGGGTTGGGGGCGCACCGCCGCCACGGGGAACCGCGATTTATCCCAGGTGGTCGAATCGGACTGGAAATAATTGGGTATCAACGCTTGCAGAGGCTGCCGCTGCGTGTACAGGGTGAGGTTGTAGTCGCGGTATTTTTTGCCAAGTTGCTTGCGCATCCCGGCATACAGGGCCGCGACGTTTTGCGGACGATAGGCCGGGAAGGAGGCTGATCTGTTGAGATAGGTCTTGATGTAGCGGCTCTTATCATCGATGCGCAGCGAATCGATGCGCACATCACGCGTCCAGGCGACCGGTGTTTTTTGCCGGATGCACTGATCGATGACCTTGACGATATTTTTATGCACCTGAACTATCTTTTTATCCATCCTGGCATAATCATAGACGGGTTTGCGCATGGTCACTTTGGGGGCGCAGGAGAGCAGCACAAAGGCGAGCAGAACAGAAACAAGCGATAACCTTTTCATCAGGACTCCGGAATTTTAAAACTGGAACATGAAAGAGATAAATGGAAAGAGATCATCACTGAGGCCGCGGGCGCGGCGCGTGGTGATGGTGTAGAAAGCTGCATAGCCGTCGGTTTGAACCTGCACATCATGCGGCAATCCGGAAACAAGGCCGATTTCGACGAGGACCTGCGCATCGGTGGGCGGCGGCGGCCAGGCGAATCCCAGCGCAACCTGCGGGGCTTGAACATCAAAGTATTCGATGGATTTGTGATCTTCACTTTTATTGACGGCTT
The DNA here is from genome assembly GCA_963169875.1 of Candidatus Zhuqueibacterota bacterium. Lineage (GTDB taxonomy): Bacteria > Zhuqueibacterota > Zhuqueibacteria > Residuimicrobiales > Residuimicrobiaceae > UBA2214. Next base: position 31,979 of record CAUJEL010000131.1, on the reverse strand, counting down.
CGTACCAGCCGCCAAAGCAGCCGGCGGCCAAATAGGCGCCGCTGCCATGCATGCCGCGCAAACGCAGGCTCAGGCTCAGGCGATTGCCCGTGTACGGTGCTGAGAAGAGCATCGAATAGGGCATCTGAATGCCCGCCAGGCCATCCGCACCCAGCCAGGAGAGCGGCGCCCAATGCAGTCCTCCGCCGAGTCCGTGCAGGTTGCCAAAAAACACCAGCTTTTGCAGCGTTTTGCGCTGTTCCTGCACCATAAAGTCGTCTTCCTGGGCAGCGGCGGGTTTTAATAGACAGAGTGATCCCAGTATGGTCAAAAAGGTTATCGATCTCATGCTGATGGCTCCTACGGTCTCTCCAGTTTATGGCTCAGAAACCATTCATAGAGTCCTGGGGTGTGGTAGGCGGCGGTCCAGGCATCATGATTTGATTCAGGATAGAATGTGGTGCGCACATCGACAGCGCCGCAGCTGTCCAGGGCGGCTGCGATGTCATATGAATACTGGACTTCGATAGTGGGATCGCCTTCGTTATGAAAAATCCATTGCGGGATGTGCGCAATTTCGCAGATGTTTTCGCTGGAACCATAACCACAAACCGGGGCAATGGCGGCGAACAGATCCGGGTATGACAGAGCCATGGCCCAGCTTGCCGCTCCGCCCATGCTGTAACCGGTGAGATACATGCGTTCCGGGTCGATCGCATACTTTTCCATGGTCTGATCGAGTAAATTTTTTAGAAGAAGAGGGCTCCAATCGAGCGGCGTTTGCGGGGCCAGCACGATGAAGGGAAAATTGGGCGTTTTTTGGATGTAATCGCCGATGGCGGTGGTGTAAAAACCGGCCGCATCGGCGTGGGCGCCGCCGCGTCCATGGAGAAAAAGAATAAAGGGGTGGCGCGGCGCGGAATCGTAGTCTCCGGGCAAGATCAAAAAGTACTTGTATCCCGTCATAGTCAATTCAGGTTCAGGCGGGGTGCCGCAGAACAGCAGAGCCAGGAGGCTCAGCAGTGCGCCGCATCGGATCATTTTTGCCATGTTTCTGCCTTTACATGTAGGGGGTTATTTTTGTTGCAAGAGATCAAGCAGCAGCGAGGTCGCCGCCTTGATGCCGGTGCGCAGCGCCGGCCGGACATCGATGGCGTATTCCGGCGCATGCAGCTGCGGCAGCATGGTCCCGGACGCTTCATGGGTTTTGATCCGTTCGGGTGCCACGGCGCCGAGCCAGAACATGGCCGAAGGGATTTTCTGCTCCATCCCGTACAGCGCAAAATCTTCCGCGCCCATCACCGGTTTGGTCGGTTTGACGCTCTCCTCTCCGAGCACACGTCGAAACACCTGAACCGCACGGCTGGTGAGATCCGGGTCATTATAGACCGCGGGACCGCAGAGCAATACTTTCACGACCGGCAGACGGTCTTCCTGCATACCGGCTGCCCGGCCCAGGTTTGTGGTGATCCGTCTGATGGCCGCGATGATCTGTTTCCGCACGGAACGTTGATAACAGCGGACCGTGAGTTCCAGACTTACTTCCTCAGGTATGATGTTGCGGGCATGGCCGCCATGAATGGCACCCACCGTGATGACTGCGGGCTCCATGGGATCGATCTCGCGGCTGACAATGGTCTGCAGGGCGAGAATGATTTCCGCTGCCAGGACGATGGGATCTTTGCACAAATGGGGCGCTGCGCCATGGCCTCCGTGTCCATAAATGGTAATTTGCAGACTGGTGACATCCGCCATGGCGTAGCCGGAAACATAGTGGATCGTTCCGGTTGCTGCGCCGGCATGGCTGTGAAAAGCGATGACATAATCGGGTCTGGCGAATTTTTCATAAAGCCCGGCGCGCAGCATGGCCGCGGCGCCGGTGTCTGTGCTTTCTTCCGCGGGCTGCACCACCAGCATCAAGGTTCCTGACCACTGCGCAGCGCGCTGCTGCATCTGCGCTGCAACGCCCAAAAGAAGTGTGCAGTGCAGGTCATGGCCGCAGGCGTGCATGACCGGCACCTCTTCGCCATTCTCGTTGCGCATGGCCACCCGGCTGGCATAGGGCAATCCGGTCTGCTCTTGTACGGGCAGGGCGTCCATATCGGCGCGATAGAGCACCGTGGGCCCCGGACCGTTTTTCAGCAGGGCGACGACGCCATGACAGGTCCAGTGCGGATTTTCATAGTGGCCAAACTGGTCCGTGACAGCATAGCCCAGTGCGCGCAGCCGTGCGGCCATGAACTGCCCGGTTTTTTCTTCAAAATGGGAGAGTTCGGGCGCGGCATGCAACTGTTGATATATTTTTTCCAGATGATCAAGCTGATCCGGAGTTACCATGTCGTTAGAGTCGGGCGGCATAAAGCAGATTCCTGCGTGAAAAAAAGTTGCATATTTTATTATCTCAAGATAGCTCAGACGCGCGGAAAAATCAAGTTTAAAGTGATTCCGGCAGTAAATAGATGCTGCGTGTGATTTTGGTTGCGGATATGGCTGCAAGATGATATATTGAGGCGTGCGGTGACAAATGGATTGCTCCTGCAAATGCATTTCGAAATACCAGGGTAGGAGTCTCCAGAGGCCGCCCGATCGCCCTCGGGAGAGGGCTCCTACGGGCGTCATTCAAAATAGGCAGGAAGCCTCTCCAGAAGCCGACAGGGCAACAATCGCGCTCCGGAGAGCGCAGCAAATCCATCGATGGCAAAACGTGGATGGCCGCAAAAAACCTCTGTGTCTCTGTGCCGCGGTGGTGAAAGGGATTAACCACAGGGACACAGAGGCGCGGAGAAAAACCGGCCGGTTCAGTCCGCAAGCTTGCAGCGTGCCTTGAAGCCGGCCGTGGGCTCCACCGGCCTGTGGTGGGGCACACCCTTGCAGATACGCCCAGGCGGGTCCCATCTGCGAGATGGAGCCCGACAGCTCATTTTTGAAGACGTGTGCAGCATGCCGCATCCCCATATATCCGGGAGAAAGTTATGGATCTCGCAAAAATACAATCTCATTTTCTCGAATTGATCCGCCGCACATCGGCGTTTCTGCCCCGGGATGTCGAACTGGTTCTCGCGGATGCCCGCGGCCGCGAAGAGGCGGACTCGCGCGCCAGGCTGGCCCTTGACATGGTAGCCCTGGACATCGGCCTCGCCAAACAACGCTCCGCGCCCATTTGTCAGGACACGGGCACGATCTCGTTTTATATCCATCTCCCCGTCGCCGCCAATCAAACGGAGATCAAACGCGCGGTTTGCCGGGCGGTCGAGGAAGCAACCGCCAGGGGATACCTGCGCCAAAACTCCGTGGACAGTTTGACGGGCCAAAATTCCGGCAACAACCTCGGTCCTGGCAGTCCGGTTTTCCATTTCGAGCAGTGGGATAAGGAGACCATCGACGTTCGCTTGATCCTGAAGGGCGGGGGGTGCGAGAATACCAGCGCCCAGTTCACGCTCCCGAATACCTTTGCCGGCAAACGCTACAACCGCGATCTCGAGGGCGTCTATGCCTGCATCATGCAGACGGTGCTGCAGGCGCAGGGACATGGATGCGGCCCTGGATTCCTCGGCGTATGCGTTGGCGGCGATCGCGCCAGCGGCTACGATTACGCCAAACAGCAGTTGCTGCGGCCTGTGGATGATCTCAATCCGGTACCGGAACTGGCGCGTTTGGAAGCACGGATTATTCGGGATGCCAATCAGCTCGAGATCGGCCCCATGGGATTTGGCGGCCGCTTCACCCTGGGAGGTTGCAAAATCGGCGCTCTCAACCGGCTGCCGGCTTCATTCTTCGTCAGTGTGGCTTATATGTGCTGGGCGTACCGCCGCCGCGGCATGGTGCTGAACGGTGCCGGCGAACTGCTGGAATGGCTCTATCAGGAACCGGGCGAGTTCGATCGTCCCCATGCAGCCCCCGCTGAACTGCCCTTCGATCCGGCGCGCGTCAAAAGAGTGCAGACGCCTGTGGACGAAGAGACAATTCGCGCCCTGCACGTCGGCGATATCGTGCTGTTGAATGGCACGCTTTTCACCGGCCGCGATGCGGTGCACAAGTACTTGCATGAAGGCGGCGAACTGGACGTGCTGCGGAACGGCATCATCTATCATTGCGGTCCCGTGGTGCTGCAGGAGGGCGGCCAGTACCGCGTGATGGCCGCTGGCCCCACGACCTCCATCCGGGAAGAACCCTATCAGGCGGATATCATCGCCAGGTATCATCTCAAGGCAGTCATCGGCAAAGGCGGCATGGGCGAGAAAACCCGCAAGGCGTGTCAGGAGCATGGCGCAGTCTATCTCCACGCCATCGGCGGCGCGGCGCAGATCTATGCGCGCTGTGTGACGGCAGTGACGGGCGTTTATCTGCAGCAATTTGGCAGCCCGGAAGCGGTCTGGGAGCTGCAGGTCAAGGACTTTCCCGTGGTGGTAACCATCGACAGCCATGGGGCTTCGTTGCACCAGGAGATTCTCGATCACTCCGGAATACGATTCAGGGAGATCCTCGGCTGAGACCCAATTCGTATCGGTGAGAAGGTGGAAATGGCTCGACCAATTCTTGGAGCTGCTTCGTGGTAAGAACCAATTTATATCCCTGAGAAGGGCGTAAATCACCTTGACAGGAGCAAAGGAGACGTTTTCTTGATAGAACGGGATTATATCATGCGTATGGTGCAGCAGCTCGCGGCGTTTCTCGCGCGCATGATTCTGCACAGGAGCATCGGCCAGACCGAATTGATGATGGTCGAGATCGACAAGGCGTTGAACGACTGGCTCCATCTCAATCGATCTGACCTGTACGATAGGCCCGGGGAAGATTTGTCCGCGCACCTGGACACCGTGGAGGGTGAAAGGGCTTATAAATACCTGATGCTGGCCACGCTGCTGCAGGCGGAGGCCGAAGCCGTGCTGTCGGCAGGCGCACACCCCATCTCCACGATGCTTCTTTATAAAAAAGCAAAGCTGTTCTATGATCGCGCTTTCCAGGAAGATCCGGATCTTCGTACCCGGGAATACGCTGAGTACCTGGCCAAGGTCGAACAGGGATTGGCGGATTATGATGAGATGGATACTTGATGTGTTTTTGTAAAGAGGACTGAAAATGGATAATTTGACGATCCGCTCCTACCAGGAGCAGGTGGATGCCTGGATCAAGACCTATGGCGTGCGCTATTTTTCCGAATTGACCAATCTGGCGCAGCTGGTGGAGGAGGTGGGCGAGGTGGCGCGGGTGATGTCGCGCACCTATGGCGATCAGAGTTTCAAAGCGTCGGATCAGGCTGTAAACCTGGCTGATGAGTTGGCGGACGTATTTTTTGTTCTGGTCTGCATTGCCAATCAGACCGGTGTGGATTTGACCGCGGCGGTGCAGCGAAATTTCGAAAAAAAGATCAACCGGGATAAAGAGCGCCACAAGAACAATCCCAAATTGTAGACCAGCCAGTCTGGCCGGCCTGCGCAAGCGTTATGCGAAGCGGAACGGCGATTTCCGGGGTGGTCCCGGCTCCATCCTATGTCTGACCAGCACGCACTTTAGCTTCTCGCGATAGCTGGCACACTGCAAAACCACATGATTGTCTCTTGAACGAGTCGCGCCGGCATAAATCGCAGTCCCCGCTTAGGTGCTGCAAAACCATATCATTGTCCCGCGAACCCCCATTGACCGCTCTGAATTCCACAGCCCAGGACATAAAAAATGTTAGGAAATGTTTGCTGAATTCGTATATTTTATCTCACGGATACAAAATAATCCTTGATCCCGGATTCTGGTGTCAATCCTCCATTGAGTGCACAAGCACGCACCGAAACAGTAAAATGGAGTGCGCCAACAGCGCGTCCTGACACAGAATGGGGATTGATGCATGGTCGCACCTTATCTTGGAGGGCAGCATGTCGCGCCGACCGGATGCACCCTGGAAAAATTTCAGAAGGACGACCCAGCTTTCACAAAAACCTTCCAATCTTCTCTATGGCGTTGATGAAAAGCCCCCCCTGCGCACCATCATCCTGCTCGGTCTGCAGCATGTGAGCGTCTTTTTTATCTCGATTGTTTTTCCGGTGATTATCGTGCAAAGCCTGGGAGACAGCATATCCCCTGAAAATGGCCGGGCTTTTATCAGTTTGAGTTTTATTGCCGCCGCCGTTACAACCATGTTGCAGGCGGTGAAAAGAAATGCCTTTGGTTCCGGATACCTTTGTCCGGCCGTCTGCGGACCAAGCTATATGGATGCCACGCGGGCTGCCGCGGCGGCAGGGGGATTGCCGCTTATTTTTGGCATGACCGCCTTGGCCGGCCTGATCGAGATGCTCTTTTCCAGGGTGTTGCATAAACTGCGCATCCTCTTCCCGGCTGAGGTGTCCGGCGTCGCCGTCACCATGGTCGGTGTCGTCATCATTCCGGTTGCGGTTCGCAACCTCTTCGCGGTCAATGCGGACAATGCCATGGGCACACCGACCGAGGTGACCATTGGTCTGGTCACTTTGGCCTTGATGATGGGGCTCAATGTCTTTGGCAAGGGCGGACTCAAGCTCTATTGTGCGTTGATTGGCATCACGGTCGGTTATGTTGTGGCGCTGGCGGCGGGTGTGATTCCGAATTCTGATCTGCAAAAATTCTCCGCGGTGTCATTCTTTGACGTACCCTATATCCGTGATTTTCATTGGGCGTTTGATTTTTCACTCATCATTCCTTTCATGGTGGCGACCATCTGTTCCACCCTGAAAAGCATTGGCGATCTCGTCATCTGTCAAAAAGTTAACGATGCCAATTGGCGCCTCCCGGATATGAACTCGATCTCCAAAGGCATTTTAGTCGACGGATTCGGCGGTGTGCTGCCCGGTGTGATGGGTGGGTTTGGTCAATCCACCTCTTCCACACATATCGGCCTGTCGTTGGCCACCGGCGTGACGAGCCGGATCATCGCTTTTTCGTATGGCATCATTCTGATCACTCTGGCCTTTTTGCCCAAGGTATCCATGATTTTTCTCGTCATGCCCCGGCCGGTGATGGGTGCGGCGCTCCTGTTTGCCGCCACCTTCATGATCGTTTCCGGGTTGCAGATCATCACCTCCCGGATGCTGGATGCGAGAAAAATTATGGTCGTTGGCGTTTCCCTGGCGCTTGGATTGAGCGTGGATATGGTGCCAGGCTTGTACAGTCATGTTCATCCCTGGGCTCTGCCTGTCTTCAGATCTTCGCTGGCTCTGGCGATCCTGTCCGCGTTGATCCTGAATCTGATCATGCGCATCGGCCTGTCGCAAAAGCGCCAGATCGAGTTGACCGCAGCGCCGCAGAGCCGGCAAATTTTGTTCGATTTCATCGATGAAAGCGGCCGGACGTGGGGCGCTCTGACCAGCGTGATCGAAAAAGTCAAGAATGCCGTACTGGAATTCAATGAGGCGCTCATCTGCGCCGGCATCCCCGGAACCCCTGTCCGGTATGTGATGATTTATAATGAATTGAGCATCAATGTGAATATCTACTACAAGGGGCCATTACTTTCTGTTGCGAAACCAGATTCGATCGACTGGATGACTGCGGACGACAGCGCTTTTTCAAGCATGGCGTTGTCGATGGTCTATTATCAGACCGATGAGGTGCACGTCTCGCATCATCAGGACGAAAATCACTATTGTCTGCATTTTGACCATTAATGGAAAGCACTATGGAAAAACTCAATGTCGATGCCCTCTTTTTAGGACCCAAATCAGAAAACGAGCTTTTCTTCAAGGAGATGTTGCACTATCTGATCGACGATTTTATGGAATGGCGCAAGGGATACCATTCGGAGGATCATCCCGCCATCACCGCTGACGATCAAATCCAGACCAGCTTTCAACAGACCCTGCTGGATACCAGACTGGCGCTGGTGGAATTGGCGGGCCGGCTGCAGGATAAATCCATGCCCTGGTTTTCAACGCGCTATCTGGGCCACATGACCACCGACACCCTGATGGCTGCCAATCTGGGCTATATGCTCACCCTGCTCTATAATCCCAATAATTGCGCCTACGAGGGTTCTCCTGTCACTACTGAAATGGAGTTGGAGGTGGGCAAGCGCCTGGCTGTCTTTTTGGGTTATGATCCCGAGCGTTCCTGGGGACATATTGCATCCGGAGGCACCATCGCCAATTATGAAGGATTGTGGTTGGCGCGAAACCTCAAGGCCTTCCCGCTGGCTGTTGCGGAAATCGAACCCGATTGGGTGCAGGGGCTGGATACCTGGCAGTTGTTGAACCTGCCCAGCGAACGCATTTTGGATCTGGTCGAAAAAGCCATCCGCAGCAACCGTTTCGCAGCCATCAGAAGCGCATCGGCCGGTCAAAAAGGCCTGGCCGCATTCAAACCGGGCAAAGTGCTCGTTCCCCAATCGAAGCACTACTCCTGGCTCAAAGCCGTCGATATATTGGGGATCGGTCAGGAGAATCTGATTTTCATTCCCGTGACGGATGAATACCGCATGGATACCGGGGTGCTCTCCCGTAAACTCGCGGAGCTGCAGCAGCAGAAAGAGCACGTGCTGGCCGTGGTGGGCATTATCGGCACGACCGAAGAAGGCGCGGTTGATGATATCCATCGAATCGTGGAAATACGCAAGGCGTTCGAACAAAAAGGTCTTTCATTCTATTTTCATATCGATGCCGCGTATGGCGGATTTGTGCGATCCCTTTATCTCAACACGGACTTTAGTTTTTCTTCTCAAACCGAACTGCAGCAGAATTTGCAGAACCTGAATCTGATGGACGCCCGGCTTGAGTATCCTTCAGAAGAGGTCTATCGCGCCTTTGCCGCCATGCCGGAAGCCGACTCCATTACCATCGATCCCCATAAAATGGGTTATATCCCTTATGCCACCGGGGCCATCGCCGTCAAAGACAAGCGCATCCTGGATTTGATTTCCTTTTTCGCCCATTACGTTTTTGAAAAAAAGGAAGTACATCCGCTGCTCGGCAGTTACATCATGGAGGGTTCCAAGGCGGGCGCCACCGTGGCCGCTGTATGGACGGCTCTGCAGGTTATCCCCTTGCATCAACGCGGCTATGGCCAGATAGTCGCGCGCGGCATCGAAAAGGCGCTGCAGTTGTACCATGCCCTGGAAAATTCGCACCCCATCGATACCGGGCAACATCGTTATATCGTCCGGGCGTTGACCAAACCGGATATAAATATCGTGGATTTTGCATTTTGTGAGATCGGCGATACGAATCTGGAACACATGAACAGCCTGAATCAGACTCTTTTTGAATTTTTTTCCTATAAAACAGGACGCATCTATACCAATGATTTCATAACTTCCAAAACAAGTCTCGATCAGGAGAATTACGGGGACATCCCGGAGCATTTCACCCGGCGTTTTGGCATACCCCAAAGCGAGTGGGAGCGGGTGGGCAGCGTCTATGTGCTGCGTTCCTGCATCATGACCCCTTTCTTGAACAGTAATCAGCCCTTCGATGAATTTTTCAGCCGTTTCATGAATATCATGAAGGAAAAACTAAGCGCCATCACACAGAAAAATGAGTAGATGGAAAACAACGCGCATTTGCAGGAGGATGCATGGTTATTACGACAAAGACCATAGGTGATGTTGAGGTTGTGGCTCTTGGCGGCCGGATCGATGCGGTCACATCATACGATTTGGACACACATCTGAAGCAATTACTTGCTGACGGTCATACGAAAATGGTCGCGGACATGGCGGGAGTACACTATATCAGCAGTTCTGGTCTGCGCGTTTTGCTGGGCGTCTATAAGGAGTGTCAAAAGGTTGCGCAAGGTGAATTAAAATTGGCTGCGGTTCAGCCCGAAGTTGCACAGATTTTGGATGTGACCGGATTTAGCAAATTGTTAAAGAGTTACGAGACCGTAGAAACGGCGATTGAAAATTTTTGAGGGGCCCTGTTTCGTGAGCTGTTGCGCGGCGCCCGCGGAGCTGGGCGATTTGCCGGCAAATTTGCGCGGCCCGGCGACACGCCGTGCTGAGCGGCAGCCCTCGCGGCGGTCATCCTGTATTTTCAGAGCATGTTAGATGATGCTGTCAGGGGGCTGCAGCGGCCCGATACGGTCGGGCTGCTGCGCAGGCGAAATTTTATGGCCCCTTTTCCTTCCTAATCTTCCATAAACTTGATGATCGCTGGATTCACCACATCCGCTTTTTCGAACTGGGCGAAATGGCCGCATTCTGGAATCATGATGAGCTGATTGTCCGGAATCTGGCTGCGCCCGATTTCAGCAACGTCCGCGGTTTTGCCGCCGTGGAGAAACGGATTGGGGATCAATCCATCATTCTCGCCGAAGAAGATCAGGGTTTTGTGCTTGATCCGCGTCAATTTATCCCACATGGGATAATCCAGCATGGCCGCCACGTTTTTGGAAACCGCATAGCAATAATTGTCGAAATCCCGGGCGCCGCGCATCTGGATGCGTTCGGTGATCATGAATGAGGCATCCTCGGGGTACTTGTAGAAATTGGCCTTGAGATTGACATCGATATTGCGGATGGTCGTGTCGTGGACGAATTCCGGCGTCATGGCTTTCGACATCCAGGCGCCCTCGCCATCGCTGAAGCGCTCGAATCCGGCCGGGGAGACCAGCACCAGGCGCTCCACGCGATCCGGAAAGAGCAGGGACGTCACCATGGCGATCTGGCCGCCCATGGAGTGTCCGGCAAATGTTGCCTTTTCTATTTTCAATTCTGTCAACAGCTCGGTCAAAACCTGGGCGTAAAAGGGCAGGGTATAGGGATAAAATCCCTTGTCCGATTTTCCATAGCCCGGCAGATCCACGGCGATGACGCGATACTTTTTCGCGAGTTCGGGGATGTTTTTCATCCAGCCCTTGGCATAGGAGCCGAGGCCATGGATGAGCACCAGCACCTGTTCCGAGCTCCCCTCATCGATGACCGCGACGCGGATGTTGCGCACCTGGATTTTTTTTGTGGCAAATCCGTAATCAAAGTCATCGTATTCTTTTTTCTCCAAATGGTAATATTTGGAGGTCGCGCAGCCTGTAACCATCATGGCAATCACCATCACAGAGATTAGTAAATATTTCATGTCACGCTCCTCAAAACATAATCCATTTAAGAGTGGCAAAAATGGTCCACGGATCCTGGGGACGCCCCGGGGTTTCCATATTATTGATCTCCGGCGAATCAAAGAAATCACCCAATTTCAGATACGATGCATGCAACTCCAGATCCATGAAGACGCGGAGGGTATAACACAGATTCAGATTCACTTCCGTTCCGATCATATTGCCACCCAAATAGGGCGCTACCGGGGCGAATCCGGTGCCGACGCTGGACTTGACCTTGAGTTTGTTGCGGATGAGATCGCGTGAAGCAGTCACAGATCCGCCGGCAAAGCCGTAGCCGATATTCTGAATATCGAGCACCGCGCCGGTGAAGCGGTTGACCACGTTGCCGTGCGGCAGCAGCAGGTAGAGGCCGTGCCCGAAAAAGACGGCGCCTGGCGCGCTCCAGTTGTTTCCGGTCAATACGCCGCTGTATTTGCCGTCGCTGATGTTGTGTTTGTCACCGCTGGTGTACAAGCCATCAATGGCGATGTGGTCGTTGGCGGTTCGGCCGTATTTGTAGGCCATACGCAGGTTGCCGGCAAAACCCATGATATCCACTTTTTGCGTGGCGGTTTTGGCCTGACCGAAATTCATCACCGCAAAACCGTTGTAACCGAAGCGGCCCTGATTCAACAGCGGATTGCCGTGAAAATGGGTTCCCAGCCAGCTGATATCGGCCGAATAATTCTGATTGCCAAAATCGAAATTGAAGACGCCGTTGTACCCGCTCAGGGTGCAGTTCAATCCCTGGCCGAGAATGGAGACGCCGCCCTCGCCGTTGGCGCGGTCGCGCAGATGCCAAAAGGAGACGCCGATGGAGTTGACAATATCCAGGTCCCGTTCATAATCCACCTCGAACAGGGTGACATCATCGTCCTCATTGACATTGTTTTCATAGAGTTGATAGGCGCCGGTCTTGATGCGCTGGTTGGGCCAGGCGTTATGCATGGCGATACCGCTGGCATCCGAGCCCCAGAAAGCGAGGCGATAGCCGGTTTGCAGCAGCTGATTGGTCGATGTGTAGGCCGGCACCGCGACGTTATCGAAAAGCCGCGTGAGGCCGGCGTTGACGACGAAGGTCTTTTTGGGGCGGAATTCGATGAACAGGTTCTGGGTCTGGACGTTGACGAAATCCGCGGCAAAGCCGCCGCCAAGATTACCGCCGGCGCCATAATTGGCGTCGCCCAGGGTCCAGTCGAATTCGAGATTCATGCGCACGGTTGCCCAACCGTCGAACAACCGCGGCGAATAGGCAATCATGGGAATGAAACGCTGTTCAAAAAAGCTGGAGCGCGCATCAGAGGTGCGCACCGTGTTGCCCCCGAAAATGCGCCCGACAACCTGACCCTTTAAAAATTCATTGGTGGGCGCGGTATTGCTCTGTTCGCCGCGCATAAAGTAATAGCCGATCAGCGTCACCTCTTTTTTATCGGGCTTTTCCTCTTTTTCAGGAAAGGGGGCGGGAATCTGAGCCTGCACAGCAAATACACCCATCAACAGCGTGATGAGCAAAAGTTTTAATTTTTTCATGCATCCACTCACTTTTTGGGAAAAACTTTAAGATGTGTGAAAGTGGTTTGAATGGGTGGTTATAAAATGGCATTGCGAATTCAAAATGGCGCGAATTCGCAATGCCATCGATAACCTTGCATAACGGATTACTTGATGCGAACGTACTTTTGAAGGTTCAGGACGCCCAGCGCCGCATCGGAGCCAAAACCGGTTTCCGGTGTGCGCGGAGTGAAGGGAATGGCCGGGACGGTCTGGATGACTTCCAGCTGCAGCTGATCGGGGTTTCCTTCGGTGACCTGGATGATGCCGCCCTGCGAATAGGCCGCGTACACGATCTGGATGGAATGGATCGCCCCTGTGGCCGACTTGGTGACCACATAGGTGCCGGAGAGCGAAGTCCATGCGCCGTCTTTGACATGGGACTGGGTGGTGACGGTCTGGTTATCCTTGAATTCGACGCGGACGCTGTCGAGATTAAAGGGCGCCAGGGCCAACAACGGCGCAACATTGGCGCCGGTGCTGAGCCAGGTGCCGACCCAGGCTTCGGCTGTTTTCACCGGGTTGGTGCCGTTGTCGTCATCTTTGTCGCAGGATGCCATCAAAAACATCCCCAACAGGATGGTCAGAACGAGCAGATAACGTTTCATGGTAATGCCTCCTTGATAAAAGTGAAGGGTGGAGCAGTGATTGTGATTTGTCTCATTTGTCTAAAGTTTCATGCAAAGTCCATGCGCAGCGCGCTCCAGTAGCTCCCGCAGGGGCTCCTGCGTTCGAGTCCTGCCTCCGCCGGGAACGGAGCAAAGGTTTAGCCGCCAAGGTTCGCAGTGAGTTTGTGGTACGGCTGGTCCCCAGGCGCAGAAGCGCCAGCAACACGCTCTGTTCGCAGCCGCTTGCGCGAGAAAACGCATGCGGCCGGCTGTATCGCGCATTCCGCCGGGACGTGAAAACTGCCCGGTGAACAGGCCTTTATTCGAGCGCCTTGCGATTGATCTTCCCGGCCTCATTTTTGGGCAATTCAGCAATGATCTTGACATATTTGGGGGTCTTGTATCTGGCCAGCTCTCCCTTACAAAAGGCCAGGATTTCCTCTGCCGTTATAGTAAACCCTGGCTTGAGCACGACACAGGCCTTGCCCACTTCGCCCCATTTTTCATCGGGCACGCCGATGACCGCCACTTCCTTGATGGCTTCATGGGTGTATAAAAACCTTTCCACTTCCGCGGGATAGACGTTCTCCCCGCCGCTGATGAACATGTTTTTTTTGCGGTCGACCACATAGTAATAACCTTCGTCATCGCGCTGCACCATGTCGCCGGTGTGGAACCAGCCGTCGCTGATGGCCTGGCGGGTGGCCTCCTCGTTGCGCCAGTAGCCGGGTGTCACCACCGGCGATTTCAGCCACAATTCTCCCACGTGATTGGCGCCCAGTTCCGTGCCCTTGTCATCGGTGATCTTTGCCTCGAAATAAAAGTTGGGGAATCCGATGGAGCCGCGTTTGCGCACGGCATCATCCTGATGCAGGGAATAGCAGTTGGGTCCCACCTCTGTCAATCCGTATCCCTGGCGGATGAAGATGCCTTTCTGGTGCCATTTGTTGATGAGCGGGATCGGCATGGGTGAACCGCCGACGATGGCATAGCGCGCCGAGGAGAGATCGACCTGGTCGAACAGCGGCGAATCCGCAAGCATCTGCATCATGGTGGGGACGCCGAAAATCAATGTGGTTTTTTCCGCTTCCATCAGTTTGAGTATCAGGTCGGCATCGAACCGCTCCAGCAGCGTGTGCGAGGCGCCGTGATGGAAAAAGGGCGTCAAAAGTACATTCCAGCCGCCGGTATGGAAAAACGGCGCATAGCTCTGGGTGTGATCCGAGGAGGTGATGTCGAGGCGCAGGGCGGTGTTGACGGCGTTCCAGAACAACATGCGGTTGTTGATCATGGCGCCTTTGGGCAGCCCGGTGGTGCCGGCGGTGTAGAGGATCATGACCAGATCCTCTTCCGTCGCCGGCTCAGCCGGGGTAAAAATATTCTCTTCGACGGCTTGCGTGAGAAAAGGCTGCAGGGCCTCGACTTCCATCTTCAAGGGGATGTTTTTCAAGGTTTGCAGTTTTTCCACCATGGCGGCAAATTCCTTTTCGAAGAGAAAGAGCCGCGGTTCTGCGTCGTGGATGAGATGATCCAGCTCGCGCGGCATGAGGCGGAAATTCAACGGCACCAGGATCAATCCGGATTTGATGCAGGCGAAGAAGAGAAAGACATACTCGGCGCGGTTCTTGGAATAGACCGCGATGCGCTCGCCTTTTTTTAACTTGAGCTCGTTGATCAAATAATGGGCCAGCGCATTGACGCGCCGGTTCATGTCGAAATAGGTCCATTCGATCTGGCGGCTGTGCTCGCGCAGCGCCATCCGCTGCGGCGTATACTGTCCCCATTTTTTCAGCCAGTCGGTCTCGAATGCGATCATGCTTTTTTCTCCCTGAAAATCAGATACGAGAGCGCGCCGGTAATTACGGCAGCCATAATGGCCACGGCGGCGGCCACGCCGGGATTTTCACCGCTCGATTTGGTGAAGGGCACCATGACCTTGCCATAGTACATCGTAAAGTGAACCAGCACCGCCGCGACGGCGGCGAGCATGGGCACGATTTTGGGCACCTTTTTGACGAACAGGCCCAGGACAATGGGCACAAAAGCGGCGGCAAAATAGCCGTAAACGCCGTTCTGCGCAAACATGGCCACGCTCAGTTTGGGATGCGTCAATTGGCGGTACGAGAGGAGAATGGATACCAGGGCCAGCAGGACAATGACGCCTTTGTTGATGCCGATTTCAAATTTGGCGCGGCGCTGGTCATCCGTTGGCAAAAACTGGCCGAACAGCGGCTTGATGATATCCGAAGTGATCGTCGTCGAGAGCGACTGGATCAGCCCTTCCAGCGTGGAGATGCCGGCCGAGATCAGTCCCATGACCACCAGCAGGCCAATGAAAACGGGAAACTCCTTGACCACATAGGCGGACATGATCTGATCCACTTTCAGCGGCGCCCCGTTCACTGTCAGGTCCGGAAAGGCCAGGCGGGCGTACAAACCGGCAAAAACAACAAAAAAGAAAATCATCTGCACGATGATGCCGACGGTCAGATAACGGTTGACATCCCGGTCGGACTTTAACAGCAGCGACTTGGTGATGATATGCGGCTGACATACGATGGCGATGCCGACGATGATCTGGGCGATATAGATTTCGAAAAAATCGCGAAAGAGGAAACTGCTCGCATTGGTCGGCTGCGCCAGTCTGGGATCGATAGCCGCCAGTTTGTCGAGAAAACCGTGGACGCCCTGGCTGAAATGTTCATACCCGGAGCCGAGAAGGATGAAGGCGACCACCAGCATCAACAGGGCCTGGATGGTGTTGGTATACACCATGGAGTTGGCGCCACCGAAGGCCATATAGCCAAAGATGAATACGCAGATGCCGATGAGAATATAGAACTGCGAGACGTTCAGGGTTTTTGAAAGCACCTGCACCAGACCCACCATGATGAGCACGATGAAGGTGATCAACAGGAGGGAGAGGAACGCGAAAAAGAGCGCAAAGCCTTTGCTCTGGTAGCGCGTGCCCATCCATTGCGCCATGGACAGGGC
Organism: Candidatus Zhuqueibacterota bacterium; assembly: GCA_963169875.1. GTDB lineage: Bacteria > Zhuqueibacterota > Zhuqueibacteria > Residuimicrobiales > Residuimicrobiaceae > UBA2214. Next base: position 15,795 of record CAUJEL010000131.1, on the reverse strand, counting down.
TTTGACCGCGGTGCCATGTCTGCGGAACCCTTTGGTGAGCAGGACCAGCGAGACCAGCGCGGCAGCGGGCAGCACCAGGGCATAGGAGATGACGGCGCTGATGCCATAAAAGGCGATGAGCCCGGGATTGATGATAAAGGTGGCGGCGCTGGTCATGGACGCGGCCAGGGCCAGGCCCACGGCCGCTGGCGAAAACGTGACACTGCCGACGGCATAGTCGGACAGGGTCTTTATTTTCAGAGCGCCGCGGATGACAAAATAGAGCGTCACCGCCATGTAGAAAAGGATGAGTATCCACCCCGCGGTGACCATTTGCTGCGAGGCCAGTCCGTTCACAAAAACCTCCACGAATACATGTTACCAGCGAAAGGCAGCGGTGGCAAATGAAAGCCCGCCGCCCGAGCCCATAAAAACGATGAGATCGCCGCGTTTTACTTTACCCAATTCGACCGCTTCCGCCAGCGCCATGGGGATGCAGGCAGAACCGGTGTAACCGTAGCGGTCCATGACCGTGTGCGTGCGCGCCATGGTCAGGCCGAGATTGTCCAGGGTCTCGCGAATGCTGTTGATGTTGATCTGGGTGAAAAAGATCATGTTGATATCCTGAATCGAATGGCCAGTTTTTGCGGTCAAGTCGCGGATCATCTGCGTCCAGGTGATGGGATTTGTCTCTTTGGGAAATTTTTTGACGAATTTGAGCAGATGATCATTGTTTTCCAGGACTGCGGCTGTGACGGGTTGGCGGGTGCCGCCGGCGTAGATGCCCATCCAGTCGTGATACTGGCCTTCTGTGTGCAACAGGGAGCCGAGAAAACCGCGTTCTTCCCCGGTGGCCTTTAAAATGGCGGCACCGGCGCCGTCCGCGAACAGGGTGACGGTCTTTTTGTCCTTCATGTTTAAATATTTGGACATGGCATAGACGCCGATGACCAGGATGTTCTGATACTGTTCGTCGGCCTGGATGTACTTGGCACCGATGTCAAGGACCGTCACAAAACCGGCGCAGGCGGTATTGACATCAAAGGTGCCTGCACGCAGGGCGCCGAGGCGGTGCTGCACCACCGCGGCGGTGCTGGGCGATATGTATTCGGGCGTGTCCGTGGCAACGATGATGAGATCGATCTCAGCGGCGGCCACGCCGGCCTGGTGCATGGCTTTTTGCGCCGCGGCGACGGCGAGATCGGCGGTGCTTTCGTTTTCCGTGCACCAGCGCCGTTCGCGGATCGTAAGATTCTCGCGCAGCCAGGTATCCACGTCCTCGCCGAGGAGCTCATTGAAAAATTGATTTGGCACCACCCGCTGTGGAACGTGCATGGCGATGGCGGCTATTTCTGCGTTTCGTTTCATTTTATATTCTAATTCCATTTCCGTGTGAGCGTTACAGTACCAGTCCGCCATCGACCTGGATCAGGGCGCCATTGATATAGGCCGCTTCATCCGAGGCGAGGAAGCAGTAGGCATTGGCGATATCCATGGGATCGCCCAGCCGGCCCAGCGGCGTTTTCTCCTTGAGCGTATCGAGCACTTTTTCGGGCACCGTGAGCACCATCTCGGTGGCGATGAACCCGGGTGCGACGGCATTGACGCGAACGCCCTTGCGCCCCAGTTCGCGCGCCCACACTTTCGTCATGCCGACGATGCCCGATTTGGAGGCGACGTAGTTGGTCTGGCCGAAATTGCCATAAACCGCCACCACCGAGCTGGTGTTGATGATGACGCCCGATCTCTGCTCGACCATGACCGCGCCTGCCGCCTTGGCGCAGTTAAAGGCGCCCTTCAAATTGACATTGATGACCTGGTCGAATTGACTTTCATCCATTTTCATCAGTGTGGCATCGCGGGTGATGCCGGCGTTGTTGACGAGCACATCGATGCGGCCGTATTTGGCGACGAGATCCGCAATGTTTTGCGTGACCTCTTGCAGATTGGTGACATCGACCTTGCGGAAGTCGCACCTGCCACCTGCCCCGGTCAATTCTGCGACCAGTTGCTGGCCTTTTTCCGCGTTGACGTCCCAGATGGAGACGATGGCGCCTTCGCCGACGAATTTCTGCACCGCGGCTTTGCCGATGCCGGCGGCACCGCCCGTGATGATGGCTACTTTATTTTCAAGACGTTTCATGATTCCTCCGGATTAAAGGGCTTCCACGATCAATGCGGTGGCTTCGCCGCCGCCGATGCACAACGAGGCCAGACCCCGTTTCGCACGCTTCTGCTGCATTACGTTCAGCAACGTGGCGAGGAGACGCGCGCCGCTGGCGCCGATGGGATGTCCGAGGGCCACGGCGCCGCCGTTGATGTTGACGTTGTCCGCGGAGAGATTCAGCAACTGATTGTTGACCAGTGACACCACGGCGAAAGCTTCATTTATTTCATAGACATCAATATCCTTGGTTGAAAGATTGGCTTTGGCCAGGACTTTGTTGATGGCATCGGTCGGGGCGGTGGTGAACCACGCGGGCGATTTGGCGGCCGAGGCCTGGGCGATGATTCTGGCCACGGGCTTGAGACCCAATCGGGCGGCTTTTTCCGCGGACATCAGCAGCACCGCGGCGGCGCCGTCATTGATGGAAGAGGCGTTGGCGGCGGTCACGGTGCCGTCCTTTTTGAAGACCGGCCGCAGGGTTTTCAGTTTTTCAAAATTCACCTTGGCCGGCTCTTCGTCCGTAGCAAACAGGATGGGGTCGCCTTTTTTCTGCGGGATTTCCACCGGCACGATTTCGTTTTTGAACAAACCTTTTTTCTGCGCTTCCTGGGCGCGGGTGTAGCTCAGGATGGCAAAATCATCCTGGGCTTCACGCGATATTTTATACTCTGCAGCGCAGAGTTCGGCGAGATCGCCCATGTGGGTATCACCGTAGACATCCCAGAGGCCGTCGCGCAGCATGCTGTCGATGAGGGTGGAGTGACCCATTTTGATGCCGTTGCGCAAGCCCAGTACATAGTGAGGCGCCTGACTCATATTTTCCATGCCGCCGGCGATGATGATATCGGCGTCCCCCACCTGAATGGCCTGGCTGGCGAGCATCACGGATTTGAGCCCGGAGCCGCAGACCTTGTTGATAGTCATGCACTGCACGGAATCGGGCAAGCCGGCGCCGAGGGCGGCCTGGCGGGCGGGTGCCTGACCGGTGTTGGCGGGCAGCACACAGCCCATGATGACTTCATCAATTTGCTCCGCGGGCACCTGGTTGCGGGTCAACAGCGATTTGATCACCTGGCTGCCGAGCTTGGGGGCGGGGATGTCGGCCAGGGCGCCAGAGAAGGAGCCGATTGCGGTGCGGACCGCATCGATGATGACGACTTCACGAATGGTTGACATAAGGTATCCTTCAGATTGTAAAATATTATTTGGGCAATTTTTTGGGCATCTGGGTTTTGTGTTGTTTGATCCATTCGGCGTGAAAATCCTGATAATGTGCGATCATCAGGGTATAGAAAGCCACCATTTCGTCGATGTTATTTTTAAATTCGGCGGTTTCGTCGGAGCCATTTTCATTGAGAAGGACTTGAAATTTGCGCGCCAGTTCGAGGTTTTTCTTCTCCAGGGCAAGGCGGTTGAGAAATGCATTGCCGAAGATGTTGGGATGGGCTTGATAGTAGTCTTTGCGGCTGCCCGGTTTCCAGACGCGTTGAATGAGATTGTGATCGAGGAGTCTGCGGCAAATTTGACTGGCCGGGCCTTTGCTGACGCCGAGTTCTTTGGTGATATCGGGGAGGGAGATGGGTTTGCCCCAGTAGAGCAGCAACCCGATGATGCGCCCCATGAGGACCGGCAGTCCGAACATCTGGTAGCCGGCGCCAAAATCCTGGATGAATTCTTTTTTGAGCATGTGTGCGCCAATAAGTTTCGATCGTTTCAAATATATCAAACGTTTGAAATATAAAAAAGATTTTACTAAAAGCAAACCTTTTTTCTCAATTTTTGAAAAATATTTTTGCGGTTTCGGGATGGGGTGAATGGGCAGAGTGGAGAGGTGAAAATGCAAACGGTCCGATTATGCTGCAGCGGATGACCTTCTGTAGATGAGATACGCCCAGATGCTCAGCCCCAAGGATACGGGGAAGCCGATGTAGGACAACCACATCGGAACCGTATAACAGCCGACGACGATGGACAGATGCGCATAGATCCTGAACAAATGCAGCATCGATATCAACAAAAAAATCGCGGCCGCAAGGACCAGGAAGAGTTTTTGAAACATGGCGGTCTCCTCGTAAATTTTTGCAAATGAGTTTCCCTGTATGATGTAATATAGCGCATTGTGCATTTGCGTGCAAGATAAATGTCTCGATTGGCAGGGGATCCTTTCACCGGCCGCAGGCGTTATCTTCGGGCGTACGCTCGCACCCGCTGCGGGGACGAGAGCATACAATCATCGATTTCGCGCAAATAGAGATTGATAAATTAGGCAAACATCTCTATCTTTCTCCAGGGACTATAGAGCACCGGCATTGCGCGTTTGATCGAGTTAACCTGAATTATTCACCGCCGCGGACGCAGAGGTACGCAAAGACAAGAAAAACATAAAAATGGCATCGATAACAACTTAAATGACTGAGATGATATTCAAAAATATCTCGATAATCATAATAAAAATAGCTCGGCGGCCTCGGCGCGCTCGGCGGTTTATGAATAGAACAGGTTAAGACCTCTACCAAAAATCTTTGAATCAAGACGGGTTAATCCGTAAGAAGAAATTAGACTCAGCTGGAGGATCCCATGGAGCTTTCCGTGAATTATTTAGGCGTGACCTTTGAAAACCCTTTTGTGCTCGCTTCCGGCCCTCCCACGGCCAACGGCGAAATGTTATCCCGCGCTTTTGCGGCCGGCTGGAGCGGTGCGGTCATCAAGACGCTCATTCGTGAGCCGGTCAAGAACCTGCAAAATCGTTTCGCCGGAATCCGCTTTGGCAAGGACATCATGGCGTTTTCAAACATTGAACTCTTGAGCGAACAGACGCCGGAGCAGTGGTATCACGACATCCGGTCGTTGAAAAGGGATTACCCCGAAAAAAGAATCATCGGCAGCATCATGGGGGATGCAAAAAACAGAGCGCAGTGGCTGGAATTGGCTTTGGGCTGCCAGGATGCGGGCGCGGATCTCATTGAACTCAACTTTTCCTGTCCGCATGGTTATCCGGAAAAGGGCAAGGGCGCGGCCATCGGGCAGAACGCGGAGTATTCAGCCGTCATCACGCGCTGGTTGAAAGAGGAGAAACAGCTGACCATTCCCATCATCCCAAAATTGACGGCGGCGGTGACGGACATCACCCATATCGGCGAAGCCGTAGCCGAGGCGGGCGCTGATGGGCTCTGCGCCATCAACACCATCCCCTCCCTGATGGGTTTTGACTTGAAAACCCTCAAACCGCGGCCCTCGGTGGCCGGCTATACCACGGCAGGCGGCTATTCCGGCGCGGGCATAAAACCCATTGCGCTGCGATGCGTGTCGCACCTGGCCCAAACCCCCGCACTGCCCGTCATGGCCTGCGGCGGCATCTGCTCCGGCGGCGACGCTGCCGAGTTCATGCTGGCGGGCGCACCGCTGGTGCAGGTTTGCACGGCCGTCATGCTGCACGGCTTTGCCATGGTCACCCGGATGAAAAAAGAACTGCTGCAGTTCATGGCGTGGCATCAGTTTTCAAAGCCGGGCGATTTTATCGGCCGGATGAATCCTCTGGTCCGCGCCTATGCCGACCTGGATCCACACTACGCGGTGAAGGCGCGGGTGGATGCCGACAAATGCAACGGCTGCAAAATATGTTATACTTCCTGTCAGGATGGCGGATATCAGGCCATTAAAATGGAGAGAAAAAAAGCAGTCATACACGCAGAAAAGTGCGCAGGGTGTTCGCTCTGCTATCTGGTGTGCCCCGAAGACGCCATCCATATGGTGGAATTGTAGCCTGTATTTAGACCGGGCAGTGAATTGTCACCCTGGCCGGATACAATAGTTTCGGGTTTCTGTCCCTATCTTCTGATGGGTTTGGCATGCTATGATCGGCCTTCGCGATTGCGGCATACACACAAGTATATAAAAATGTCATGCTGTATGCATCTTTTAGGGTCTGGGGCAAATTTTAATGAGTCAACACTGATCGCAGAAAGAATCTGTATCTGCAACAGAGTCCGCAGTAATCGTGGAGCAGTGAAGAATTATCCTCACCCCGGCCCACTCTCAAGGGAAGCTGGTGGAACAATTGCTCATCACATTTTGACGCGCCGCGTCCAATCCGCCAGGGCTTCAAGCAGTTTTTGCAGGGCGGCACGGACTTTATCATCGACCAGACTTCCATCGGCGTTAAAAGCTTGTTCTGCATAGGGGACGAGGACATCGGGCTTGATCAGGGGCAGGGCGCCGACATGCGCCAGAATTTGCCGCAGATGCAGTTGTGCGCGCGCGGTGCCAAAGTGGCCGGTGCTGGCGCCCATGATGGCCACTGGTTTGTTTCGCAACGGCTGCTGCGGCGCGCGCGAGGCCCAATCCAGCGCGTTTTTGAGCACGCCGCTGATGGAGCTGTTGTACTCCGGCGTGGCGATGAGCAGGGCATCGGCCTGCGCGATGCGGGCGCGAAATTCCGCTACCGCTTCCGGAAATGGCTTTTCATGATCCTCATTGAACAGAGGCAGCGCCGCCAGATCGGCTATTTCCAAAGTCATACCTTCGGGCAGCACTTTATAAACACTCCGCATCAAGGATGTATTATAGGACTTTTGACGCAAACTGCCGGAAATGCCCAGCACATGAATGGTGTGGTCGTTTGTCATGCATTACTCCTGATAGACAGATAAAAACGCACAATTGCCGCCTGCCTTTTGGGCCATTTATGACCCTCGGCCGGCGAATGTATCAACGTGGATAAAGAGGTGAAGGCGTGTTTTTTTTTTCTGCTGCACAGCGCAGCGGGAGAACATTTGGCTTTCTGAAAGAGCGCAATATCGTCTTGAGTTATCTCCAGACAAACCTTGTTGTTTTTACTTTATGGTATCTTTCACCAGCGTCCGGTTGTTGCCAAAATAATAGTACAATAGATTATTGATAACATGTAAGATAGAATACATTTTTTTATGGGATCTATTTGAAATCAAATTATGCTAATTTTGCAGTTTTTTATTATGGTTATGCGCGTTTATTGGGGTAACCGGACAGTACCGGGTATCTTTTTTGATTTTAACAGCCTGACAGGGAAAAATATTCTCGCGTGGAAGTTTTTCACAAATATAACTCTTTGCTGTATTCCTGTTCCCAATGAGTGAATCCTGCTCCCATCACCCGCCGTCCCGGCAAATCTCCACCTGGTAATCGCCGGCTGACACCCGGCGAGAAATAATCAACAGGATAAGATAAACGTCGATTTTTTTGAAAAAAATCCTTATGTTATTTGCAAATCGATCCCGAAGAAATGTTGCAGGTGATCCATGAAGCGATTGATTCTTTTCTTATGGGCGGGCCTCCTGGCCGCCCAGACTGTGCCCTGGCAGGAAGTGCAGAACACCGGCCTGCCCGCGGGCGCCCGGCTCTTCTCGGGGACGCGCACCCAGCCGGCCCTGCGCGCCTGGTACCTCGATGTGGACCTCAATGATCCCGCGGTTGCAGTCCGTCCCTATCTTTCCACCGTGGCCGCCAAGCGCGAGGCCGTGCCCGCTTTTACGGCGCGGGTCAAAGCCCATGCGGCGGTCAATGGCGGCTACTTCAGCACCGTCGATGGCACCTCCTATTCCACGGTGGTCTATCCGGGACAATTGCTGGCGCAGAACGTCGCTGTTCTCAATCGCGACGGCAGGAGTTATCCCGCCACCCGCAGCCTGTTCTCCCTGAATCAGGGACTCAAGCCCGCGGTGGACTGGATCTACCACTTTGGCGGCCGCCCGCTTGACATCTACCGCTACGGCCAGCCGGCGCCCAATGCCCCCGGCGCGCCGGCGGCGGCGCCCACGGCAGCGGCTGGCACTGCCTACACCGATATCCTCACCGGCATCGGCGGTGGTCCGACGCTGTTGAAAAATGGACAGGTGCGGATCAGCTACGACGAGGAGGTTTTTTGGGGCTCCGGCGTGGGCAACACTAACCGCGATCCGCGCACCGCCGTGGGCTACACCGCGGAAAATCATGTCATCCTGATCGTCGTCGACGGCCGCCAGCCGGCGAGCGAGGGCGCCTCTCTGCCGGAATTGGCACTCCTCATGCAGGAATTGGGGTGTGTCGAAGCCATGAACCTCGACGGCGGCGGCTCCAGCCAGATGAGCGTTGGCGCAAATTTGATCAACCGGCCCGAGGGACAGAGCAGCGGGTTGCGCCAGGTGCCGACCATCCTGGCGGTGGTGCATGCGGAGAGCCTGGTGGTCAAACAAAAGACCATCTATTTTGAACAGGTGATCGATTCGGCGGATCCGGCCTGTTCCCTGGTGGGCAGCGGCTGGTTCGAGTCGGCCAATACGGGGTACTATGGCAGCACCCGCAGTCTCCTCAACACCATCGGCCAGGGCAGCCGCTACGCCGAATTCAAACCCAATTTGCGGGGCCCCGCCGAGTATGAAATCTATGGCTGGTGGGTCGCTTCCTCGAACCGCTGCCAGGATACGCCGTTCATCGTTTATCATCAGGGACGCAGCGATACGGTGCGCGTCAACCAGACCAGCAATGGCAGCGCCTGGTTCAAGATCGGCCTTTTCGCATTCAATGACGATGGCACAGAGTATATCCGCATCGCCGACAACGCCACCCGGGGGCAGTACATCGTGGTGGACGCCCTGCGCATCGTCTCTTACGATGCCATGACGCGGGTGGAACAAGTGCAAGTTAAACCTCCGCAAAGCCCGACCACGCTGCGCGTCTATCCCAATCCGTTCAATGACGCGTCGAGAATCTGGTTTCATGTGCGCGAGGCGGGGCCGTTGTCGATATATCTCTACGACCGCCTGGGCCGGGAGGTGATGTGCCTGGCACGTGCCTGGCACGCTGCCGGCGCGTATCAAATACCGCTGCGCGCTGAGGGGCTGGCGAGCGGTCTCTATTTTTGCGCGCTGCGGCGCGGCGCGGAGATCCTGGCGACGGATAAACTGCTGTTGCTGCGGTGAATTTTTCCCGGGCTGAAAAATCGAATCTGCAGCCATTTTGCTGTTGACTAAATGTCTACATTTGGTTATATTTGTTTACTATTTAAAAAACGATTCCTCCATCGGAACAGTTATTTTCAGCGATGATCTTTGTTAAACTCTGAAAAAGTTAGCCCGAATCATGAACATGATGTGTCGCATGCTCCTGAGTATAAGTGTGGAATCAAAATTTAACAAAAGAGCGTGATGATTTTACCGATTCATCAGAACTCCGCCCGCCCGCTATATTTTTCTGTACTTCTGCTGTTCAGATCAACCCTGAGTTTTGTGATTTTTACCCTTGTTTTTCCAATTAAAAAATTAACCTTTTGTTTGCCTGTTTCTTGCTTATTTTCGAAGCGAAAAAGGCCATTCTTAGAACCTGGAATGGGATGAAAGTTGGCAGTGCAAGTTTCATGCGATGCGATCAAAATGAGTAGCAGTAATTTTTCAATAAACCGGAACCGTTGCCGGGCGATCAGGATGATCGTCTGGTCATCAGCTGTCATGGCGCCTATAAAACCCTTGGAATGGCAGTAAATCCATTCCCTCAGGAATCAACCCGGACGACGCGAATCGATATGACAAAAAGAATTCTTTTTCTGTTACTGGCTTTGCTCCTTGTGGCAAGCCCTTCAGCCCTGCGGGCGCAGATGACCGGCAAGATCGCCGGACAGGTCATGGATGCCGCCAGCCGGGAGCCCCTGGCCGGCGCCAATGTCATGGTGGTCGGCATGGCCATCGGCGCCACCACCGATCTCAGCGGCCGCTATGTCATCCTCAACGTCCCGCCCGGCGTGCATCAACTCAAATTCATTTACATCGGTTATCAAGCTGTGACCGTGGAGAACGTCAGTGTGCGCATCGACCGCACCACCAGTATCGATGCGCAGATGAAGAGCACCACCGTCGATTTGGGCGAGAGCGTCACGGTGACGGCGACACGGCCCATCGTCGAAGCTGATAAAACTTCCTCTTCGGTTCATTACGATACGGATGAATTGCAGGCGCTGCCGGTGGAAGGCATCCGCAATGTACTCGAACTGTCGGCGGGTATCAATAAAAATGCCGATGGCACCTACAGCATCCGTGGCGGCGGATCCTACGAGATCAATTATCAGATCAACGGCATGAAAAGCCTCACCACCAACACCGGAGTCCCCGCCTATGGCACCGGCAGCAAATCGGACAACAGCTGGAAATATGACATCAATCCGCTGGCCATTGCGCAGATGGAAGTCATCTCCGGCGGGTTCAACGCCGAGTACGGCAATGCCCAATCCGGCGTGGTCAAGGTGGTGACCAAAGAGGGTGGACCCAAATTCTCCGGCGCTTTCATCGCCGAATACCGCCCGGCCGGCCAGTACCACTGGGGCGATTATATTTATTCAAAAAACCAGTATGAATGGGCGCGCTGGGGCCAGGTGCAGGCCTGGCTGGCCGAGGCGCAGTTCAAGGATTCGCTGGGCGTGGTCAATGAAGCCGCGGCGCGGCGCAATTACGCGCTGTGGGTGAAAAACCATACGCCCGCGGACGACAATATTTTCGGCATTTACGACTACCGGCAGTCGCCTTACACCCGCTATCTGTTCAGTTTCGGTGGTCCGCTGGGAATGAACGCCGACAAATTGAGTTTCTTTTTCTCCGGCGAGTTGAAGAACAAGCCCACGCGCTTGCCCACCCGGGAAAAGATTCAACGCCTGCAGAATTATTCCCTGGTGCTCTCCTACAAACCAACCGCGCAGCAAAACATCAAACTGACCGGGCTGTATCAAACCTATTACTCCGGTATGGGATCGGGTTCGGATGACATCACCTGGGCGGGTTTGTGGGGCAGCTATGGCGCCAAACGCAAATATACCCTGATCTACGATTCGCCGCGCGAAGAACGCCTTTTCGCGCAAAACCTCAACTATAAGTATATCTTTTCGGCGCGCTCTTTTCTGGAAGCCAATCTCAGCCACCAGAAAGAGACGCTCTATGCCCTGCAGACGCCGACGCCGGCCACCGATGTCGATAAACGCCTGCCCGAGGAGCAGCGTCTTCTGGAAGATCCCGGTCCCTGGTTTGAAAAATACCGCGCCTATTACACCTGGTCCAGCGTTTACAATCAGGCCTCGGTCACCAAATTTTACGAAGGACGCGTCAATTTCACCTCCCAGCTCACCAACACCAATCTTTTCAAGGCGGGCTTTGAAACTTCGTTGATGGATCAGGATTATAACGCCTCCTCGTCCCTGTGTGTTTCCGCGTTCATCTGGCGCACCGGTTTCGCCACCAACTATAAAGCCAAGACGTGGACCGCGGCCGCCTATGTGCAGGACAAGCTGGAATTCGCCGGCATGGTGGCCAATCTGGGCATGCGCTTTGATGCCTACAATTTTGGCGTGGATGTGCCGGTCGACAAATACAATTTGTTTTATCCGGCGCTGGGCAGCCCCAATGTCGGATCCCCCCGATGGGAACCCTCCAGGACCTTCACCTCCTGGTCGCCGCGGCTGGGCGTCTCCTTCCCCATCGGCGAGAAAACCGCTTTTCGCGTCCAGTACGGCCATTTCCGTTCCATGCCGCTCATCAATCAGGCCCTGGACAATCAGACCTATAATGGCTGGGGCAGCTATGGCAATCCCAATTTAAAGCCCAAACTGAGCATCAATTATGAAGTGGGCGTGCAGCAGAACCTCTGGGATACCCATCAGCTCGATGTGGTCACCTATTACAATGACCTCAAGGATCAAATCTCCTCGGTTTATGTCAAGGCGGCCACCGGCAGCCAGAACAAAGAAGGCGATCTCAAGGGCAGCTATATCAGCTATGAAAATCACGGGTACGGCAATTCCCGCGGCATCGAGATCACCTTTCAAAACCGCAACAGTGCAATCTGGCACTATCGGCTTTCCTATACCCTGAGTCAGACCAATTACGGTTACTACGGCATCTATCTGCAACGGCCCGATCTGACGCCGGAGCTGGAGCAGAAATATCAGTACTCCGCCTCTGATTATCTGGCGCCCGAGGATCGCACCCACCGCTTCAATTTCATGGTGACTTACGCCATCCCCGGAAAACAGGGGCCGAACTGGTTCGGAACCTGGCCGTTGCAGGATCTATCCGTCAGTCTGATTTATAAAGTGAACAGCGGCATCTCTTATTACTGGTCGCCGGAGTATCAATACGCCTATACCGTGGAGAGCAATCGCCGCTATCCCATGGAGTCGCAGACTGATTTGCGCGTCGAAAAAGCCTTTTCCCTGAGCGGCATGGCCTTCAAGGCCAGTGTCCGCGTCTTGAACCTGCTCGACAACAAACATCTGACCTCGATTTATACCAGGGAAGAACTGGACCGTTATGTGTTGCGCAGCGTGACCTATATGGATGCGGATGATGATCCCAATCGCGATTACCGTCTCTATAATTATTTTCAAACGTTCAAGAATATTCCACGCCAGATCTTTTTCTCCCTCGGATTTGAGTTTTAGGAAAGATGCATCTCATGAAAAATAATTTCATAAAATCATTTTGCGCTCTCATGCTGCTGGCGTTGTCAGCTGCGGATGACACACTTATGGCGCAGGAGCAGAATTATACAGTGACGCTGCAACGCGGCCGCTTGTGGCATGCCTTTTATTTCTCGCAGGATTGCGAACCCTACGCGGACTGGAACCGCAAAACCTATGGCCTGGATTGGCCCGGTTACAGCACCGAAGAGGTCAAGGAGAACATAGGCGGCAGCAACAGCCATCTGGTGGCCGGCGGTTTTTTCATCACCGCCTTGAACGATACCGGAAGAACTTGGGGCTGGGATAATTTTGCCAACAGTGGCACCGATGTAGGCTGGAAAGGGGACGCGTTCCGCTATCTGGTGAAGCGCCATCAACTGCGCTGGAAAAACGGCGACAACCATTGGCTGCGCAAATATCCGCGCGAAGCCGAAGAGATCATCGACACCGAATTTGAGATGAATGGCGCCTGGTACCAGCCCTGGGACAATCAGAATCTCCCCATCAACGTCAAGCGCACAGTGCGGCAATGGTCGGGTTCGCAGGCGGATGAGGATTATCTCATTGTGGAGTACACCATCAAGAATACCCAGCGCCGCAAGGCGCTCAATGGCGTGTGGCTGCTGTTCTCCTATGCGCTCTCGCCCAATCATCGCGGCTGGAACCTGACCTTTCCCAATTACCCCGCGGGCGCCAAGAATACCCGTTCGCGGTATGATGCCGCGGAAAAACTGGTCACCGCCTGGGCCGGCGATTTGTCCACCATGGCGGGGATTGATGAGTCGTACGATTTCTTTGAGCATTACATCTATGATCCCATCAGCAACCGCAATCGCATCAAGCCCGAATTTGTGGCGCCCGGCGTGCTGGGTATCAAATTCTTGAAAATATCGCCCGATTCCAACGGCATTGCCGACAAGATCAACGATTTCGTCTGGTCCGCGGCGCCGGCCACCAACGATCATGCGGCGCCTTTTTTGGGGGTCACGGGACTGGATGCCAAGTATGATGCCATGGAAAATCCGATGCTGCTTTCCGAGGCTTTTAAGGATCCCAATGACCATCGCATGGGGCAGAGCCGTCTCTACGCCAATTTTTCACTCGGTCCGTTCAAAATCAATGTGCGCGATTCGATCAAGATTGTCCTGGCGGAATTCGTCGGCGGCATGCCCTATGAAAAGGCCTTGCGGCCCGGTGTGACCCGCGATCAGGTCCGCGTTGCCGCCGATTCCGCTCTGCAATATCTCAATGCGCGCATCAAATTCAATTATGAGCATGATTACACCGTGCCCATGCCGCCGCCCGCTCCCACACTGACGGTCTCCTCTTACCGGGAACCGGGCCAGGTCGGCAATGTATTGACCTTTGACGCCGCCAGCGAATCCATTCCCGATCCCCATCAGGGTGTGGTCGATATCGCCGGCTATCGCATTTACCGTTCCGGATACCTGCCGTTTGGTCCCTGGGAACGGATCGCGGATATTCCGGTTGGCGATAACCGTTATTATGACAGCGCCAGGGGGGTGTACACGTACGTGGATACGGATGTGCCATTGGGCTATGGATTCTACTATTCCCTGACCACCTATGATACGGGGCATCCGGCCTGGGGGATCGACACCGGCGTCATGGTGCCGCCTTTGGAGAGCTCTATTTTCGCCAACCGCAGCAAAACCGCTTTTTACACCACGTTGACGCCCAGCAGCGGCGCGCTGGATGCGGTCACGGTGGTGCCGAATCCCTTTTATCGCAGTTCGGGGTTTGAACTGGCCGGCGACAGCAAATTGATTCAATTCGTCAATCTTTCAGAATCGTGCAAGATCGAAATCTATACGGTTCGCGGTGATCTGGTCAAGACCATCGAACACAGCAGCGCCGCGTCGGGGGTGGCGACCTGGAATCAGATCAGTGATTTTGGTCAGTACGTCAAGAGCGGCATGTACTTTTACAAAGTGACCAGCCCGGCCGGCGCTGCCAAGACGGGAAAATTCGCCATCATCAACTGAGTGCAAAGGCCAATGAGAAGAGATGAATATGTCAGATAGAACCATCAAATATCGGATCATCACGGCGTGGTACGGCGCGATTCTGTTGGCGGCACAAGTCGCACCTGCGCAGGAATTCAGCAAAGTGGGCACCTCCGGTTTTGTCTTTCTGGAAATACCCGCTGCGGCGCGATTTGCCGCGCTGGGGGAGACCGGCATCACCATGCCGGATGCCGGCGCGGAGGGGCTTTTTGCCAACCCGGCTTTGATAGCCCTGGGCGATAAACCGTTCTCCGTCACGATATCCCATGCGAACTGGTACGTGGAAACGCGCCATCAGGCCATTGGCTTGACCTACCGGGTTCCGGTGGTTGGAACGTTCGGTGTGCACGCGACCTATTTCGATTTCGGCACCA
Source organism: Candidatus Zhuqueibacterota bacterium (assembly GCA_963169875.1). Taxonomy (GTDB): domain Bacteria; phylum Zhuqueibacterota; class Zhuqueibacteria; order Residuimicrobiales; family Residuimicrobiaceae; genus UBA2214. The sequence goes on along the minus strand of CAUJEL010000131.1, from coordinate 795 downwards.
TGGAAAAGACCATCAATCCTTCCGCGGATCAGACCGGCTCCTACATCAGTCTGGGGAGCTTTGATGCCGCCGCCTATGCCGTCGGCGTGACCTTTGCACGGCAGCTCACCGACCGCTTTGCCTTCGGCGCTTCGGTGAAATACATTCGCGAAAGCATCGATGCCTATCACGCCGACAACGCGGTGACGGACATCGGTTTTGTTTACCTGACAGGGTACCGGAGCCTGCGCATCGGGACCTTTTTGCAGAGTTTCGGGCTGGAGGCCAAATATGCCCAGGAAAAATTCAAGATGCCGCAGCAGTTGAAAATGGGCCTCTCGGCGGAAATCTGGGGGGACCGTGCGGCTGCCAACTATGCAACGGTACTGGTGGAAGCTGTGCAGCCCAATGATGCCGATGGCCGCATTCATTTTGGCATCGAAAGTCTGCTGCTCGATGTACTCTATTTGCGCGGCGGCTACAAAACCGGTTATGAACATGAGGATTTTTGCGCCGGTTTGGGCATCAAAGTGAACAGTTCGCTGGGAAACATCCGCTGCGATGTCGCCTATATGAAACATAAAACACTCGATAGTACGTTGCGGTATTCGCTCGCCATGGAGTTTTAACATATGCGTAACCCATTAATTTGTGCCGTTAGCGTCTTCTGCATCTTCACCGGCCAAGCGGTGGTCCAGGGACAGGAACAGCCCATGCAAATGCAGTTGTTCGGTTCCGCGCAAACCGTGCTCAACCAGGAGCGTATCGACAGCGGTTCCGGATTTGGCGGAGGCGGTCAATTCAGCTACCGGCTCC
>CAUJEL010000130.1 GCA_963169875.1 Candidatus Zhuqueibacterota bacterium | reverse complement strand
CCGTTGAGGAACCGCGAGCCCGTACAGCCGGAGCCATATTTTTCGATGGCCGCGATAGCGGCTCTTTTCACGCGCTCATCCTGCGTCAAGCCGAGGTAGTTATTGGAGCCGATCATGATCATCTTTTTGCCCTTGATGTACACTTCGGTGTCGGCTCCGGAATCTATGGCCTTGAAATAGGGGTACCACCCCTGCTTCATCGCTTCGCGCGCGCGCGCAGAGGTTCCAGACTTGCATTTATCGAACAGATCCGCCAATTATGGCCTCCACTCATTATCTTGCCAGGGAAGATTCGGAATATAAGAGAATTATATAACTAAATAATATTCCACAATTTCATAAAATATACTGATTCATGCAATGAATGTCAAGTTGAAAGTCCGCACGGCGGGGCCGCGGCGAGCACCTTCATATAAAGGCCCTTTTGGGCGGAATCCCTGAAAAAATTGCGCTTGATTCTGTGACGCGGAAGCACTATCTTGTCCAGATTATCGCGGATGATAACAGGAGGATGAGACGGTCATGACTGTTCTGGTCACCGGTGCGAATGGATTCATCGGCAGCACCCTGGTGGATAAATTATTGGCAAGCGGTTATTCGCTGCGGTGCCTGGTGCGCAAAACCAGCGATTTGACCTGGTTGCAGGATTTACCCGTCACCTATTCGTATGCCGATCTGCGCGATGCACGGGCACTTGGGGATCTGGTATCCGATGCAGAGATTGTCTTTCATCTGGCCGGCGTCACCAAGGCGCGCGACCAGGCGGGATACCTTCAGGGGAACTATGATGCCACGGTAAATCTGCTCTCCGCCTGTGCGGCGCACGGCCCCAAAAACCAACGTTTTGTTTATATCTCAAGCCAGGCGGCCGCCGGCCCCAGCCTCGACGGCATTGCGCTGACAGAACAGGATCCGCCTCATCCCATTTCGCTCTACGGCGAGGCGAAGTTGCGCGCCGAGCAAGCGGTTCTTGAGTACAGCCGTGATCGTTTTGCCACCATCATACGTCCGCCCTCGGTCTACGGCCCGCGGGACCGGGATGTCTATGTCTTTTTTCAGACCATCGCAAAAGGATTCCTGCTCCTGCTTGGATCGGGGGCGCAAAAGATCAGTCTTGTGCACATCGATGATCTGGTCAATGGCATCCTGCTGGCCGCACAACATGATGCGGCCAATGGCAAGATATTTTTCATCACCAGCGAAGGCGCCTATGATTGGCAAACAATCGGCCAGGCCATTGCTGCAGCCTTGCACAAGCAGCCGCTGACGATCAAGGTCCCTCTATGGATGCTGCAGATTGCCGCATTTTTCAGCGTTGCCTTCTCGCGGCTGCAGTCAAAACCGGCGTTGTTAAATTGGGATAAAGTGCGCGAAATGAAACAGCCTTCCTGGCTGTGCAGCAGTGCACTGGCACAAAAAGAGCTTGGCTACTCGCCGATGATTTCACTGACTGAGGGCATGGAACAGACTGCGCGTTGGTACCGCGACCAGGGCTGGTTGTGATGGCTGGCCGGCGCTAGGGCCGGCGAAGATTCAGGACTTTCTGGATGTGGTTGTGTATCAACCTCTGTGCGACCGTGTCGCCCGGGGCTCTCACTGTTCGCTGATATTCAGCCGCCTGAAGAAACGTCATCATCTCCCGGGCCTCAATGTGACTGGTGTAACGATAGATGCGGTTGCGACGATTCTGCGCACTCATCTCTACGGGTGCACCCCCCAACGGCGTCATGAAGGTGAATTCAAACCTCGGGGAGATGATCTCGCTGCTAAGCAGTCCCTGGGCGGCTAAATCGGTGAGAATGACATGGAGATCCTCGGCTGTGACCGGGATGTCCCGCGGCAGGGTGCTGTAAATTTCATTTTCCGTGGCCACCCCTTTATCCCAGATGGCGCATAAAGCAGCCATCTCTACAAGCGTCGGAACCTTTTTCATTCTCACCGGAACAGGTGGCGAGGCATTTATTTTTTCAGCCAATTGGGCAATCCCCTTCGCCATCAAGGTGCTGACATCGAACAGCGGCCCTGCGTTGCCGCCATTGGGAGACATGGCCTCGGCGCCGCGGTCGGAAAAAGCGCCAGGGGCTCCGCGCAACGGTCCCAATTCAGGCATGGTCCTGTGTGTAAAGGCGGGCTGGTTATAGTCCACCAATGGAATAGGGATTGGAAAGAAGGTGCGCGGCAGGCTGTCACTCCGGACCATCGCCGCTGCCAGCGTATCGGAGGGCTGCGACGCGGCGATGGTGAGGTCATCGGCGCCGGCGGCAGCAACGGGAAATCTCGCTTGCGGCACAGCACGCTGCACAGCCGCGGCCGCAACCGCTTGCACGGCGATGGGCGGTGAATGGGCGATAAAGGAGATGCTCACTTGATCCACAAACCGTGGCGCCGCGGGCGTCAAGTGCCACAGATGGAAAAAAACGATCAGGAGAGCATGAAACACCAGGGAAACCAGTAGCGCTCGTCGCATATATTGATGATTCATGGCCTTTCCATTAACTTGGTTGTACTTGATACGTTTCAGATGCGCACAAGTTCCTTGTCCGGATATTCCCTTGGTTTTTTCCGCAAAGGATTGTAACTTTAAAACGGATTGTATTCGCTAAAATAGTGTATTTTCCACGAAAATCAACTTAAAAAATGGATGGATAGATGGAGTCGTTTATACTCGTCATGACCACGTTTCCCACAAAAGCGGAGGCGGAACAATTGGCGGAAAAACTGCTCAAAGCGCGGCTGGTCGCCTGCGCCAATATCGTTCCGGCGGTCTATTCGCTCTTTCAGTGGCAAGGCAAAATCGATCATGCGGAAGAAGTGCTGCTGCTGTTGAAAAGCCGCAAAAAGTATTTCAAGGATTTGACCGAGTGGATACAGACGCATCATCCGTATGATGTGCCCGAGATCATCGCCCTGCCCATTGTGGATGGATCTCGGGAGTACCTTGACTGGATGGAAGAGGAAACCAGTTTGGCGGATTGGAGTTGAACCGGAGAGAGGCATGAAGATGAAGAAACGTTCCATGGCGCAGCGGATCAAAAACATCGAACCCTCCGGCATACGCAAGGTGTTTGAGATCGCCAACCAGCATCCCGAGTACATCAATTTATCCATCGGCGAGCCCGATTTTGATATGCCCATGTTCCTCAAGCAGGAGGGCATCCGCGCCATCCTGGAGGGCCATAACCGGTATACGCCGACGCGCGGAATTCCCGAACTGCGCAAGGTGATAGCGGATCATCTCACCGGGAACGGCATTCAATTCGGCGATCTGCTCGTCACCGCCGGCGCCACCGGCGGGCTGCTGGTGAGCGTTTTTGCGATTGCTGACAGCGGGGATGAAGTGCTGGTGCCCGATCCCTATTTTGTCGCCTACCGAAATATTGTTTTTATGGCCGGCGCCAAACCCGTCAGTGTCAGCACCTATCCTGATTTTCAGCTGCGCGCCAGCGCTGTCGAGCCCCTGATCACCGGGCGCACCAGGGCGTTGATCCTCAACAGTCCCAATAATCCAACCGGCATGGTGTATGCGAAAGAAGAGTTGGAAAAGATAGTAGCCCTGGCGGATCAATACGGATTCTATATCATTTCCGATGAAGTCTATGAGCCTTTTCTGTATAGTGATTCTTTTGTCAGCCTGGGCAATCTGAGTGCGGATGCGATTGTCGTGAACAGTTTTTCCAAGAGTGCATCCATGACGGGATGGCGCCTGGGCTATGTCTCGGGTCCCGCAGAACTGATCGATGAGATGGCCATGCTGCAGCAGTATGGTTATGCCAGCACCAACTCGGTCGCGCAGCGTACAGCGCTGAAGGCTTTCGAGGTTGATTATGAACAGCAGCGCAGCAATTATCAGCGCAAACGGGACATGGCCTATGCCATGTTGAAAGAGAAATTCGCCGTTCATGAGCCACAAGGCAGTTTTTATATTTTTCCTGAAGCGCCCGGCCAGGATGCCAGCGCTTTTTTTCAACGGGCGCTGCAGGCGGGTGTGCTGGTAATCCCCGGCAAGGATTTTTCAGCGCGTGATACCCATTTCCGCATCTCCTTTGCCGTGGATGACGCGACGTTGCAGCGCGGACTGGAGACCCTGCTCAGGCTGGTCTGATAAACCGTGTAACTTTTTCCGTCTTTTAGTTATTCCGTTGAAAGTCAAGTATAAAGTGGGGGCTATGGAGATGCCCCCTAAAAAGTTCTTTGAAAAATTCTTAAAATTTGCGAGATTCTGGTAGTGCCTAGGAGAGAGCTTGAGCCATGATCCCGCATTCGA